>DASRZI010000209.1:0-3114 GCA_035686605.1 Candidatus Zixiibacteriota bacterium | reverse complement strand
GTTGGGGGGAGCTGCGGTTGACTAGCTTGGTAATAGCGCCCTCGAATACCTGGTCCGGAATGAATGATAGGTTGTATCTCCGGATGACGGCTGCTCTCGCTTCGAGATAGGCGGAGAGAAGCGCGCGCATATGTTCCACCGTAGCGGCCGTATCTTGATCAAAGTGTGAAACGAACAGCGATCGACGCGCCGGCTCTTCTACTGGAAGCAGTTGAAGCAGCGTCGGTATAGTGAACGATAGCAGCTCCAGGTATACCGGATAGGGTTTGTCAAAGTTACCGCGCAAGAGCAGACGGAAGACGTCCATAAACATAACCCAAAACCGGTTGTCCAATTCGACCAGCTCGCTGGTGGTAAACAGAGGTCTCGGAGGAATCGATGAGAGTTTCTCCGCTTCTTGTTGGAATCCCAGTCCCCAATCTTCCGTATCCTTGATCAATTTGATATCTCGGTCCCATGACGTGGGCTCTATCCCGGTCACCGTCTGGTACCGAAAATCAACCTTTGCTCCGTTGGCGAATAAGGCGACATGGAAGAAGGGTCGGATGTGAACGGCATCAAAAGCTCTAGCGGGCATATAGGGCATCAAAGATTGCACGAAACTCTTTCTGTTCAGGTAGGCGGCATCTCGCTCGCTTTCACCTCCAAAAACAAGAACAACATCGAGGTCGGAATAGGGATCCTGCGTGCGACGCCCGTATGAACCCGAGAGGAAACAAACCAGAATATCCGGTTCCTTCAAAACGTGCTGCTGCAATCGCATCAAGAGCCTGTCTTGTTCGAACATAGCCATTCCTTTCCTTTTCAGCTTCCTCTCACTAAAACTTGGTTGTTGTTACGGTGCAGACGTGTTAATGTTTGATACATTCCTATTCGCACTATTGATAGTTTATCTACTATCAGCGAAGTCAAATCCTCTCTCTTGGGAGCGGTACTGTACCGATAATGTCAATCGACGATCGCTACGCGACCTCTTGTGTTTGACAAGAGCATTAGCTGGTCAATTCTACTATGACTGGCAATCAAACATGGCCCTATCGGCGTCTGCTTTCAAGACTATTCAATAATACGATGCTCATACCTAAACGCTTGCACCTACAGTGGTCAAGCGATACAGTAAGTGACCACGGATCGGCAGCCTATATTACCTCCATCAAGTTGTGAAGCGCGAGCTGGTGTAACGTGCTTTCTGTAATCTGATGTGACCGGAATGCGGACCACCGTGTATTTTTTTGGCAGATCACCAAATCGGTCAAAAGGAGTTCATACAATGACCTACCAGACCGATTGTACCTTACCGGACGAATTATTGGAGCAGATCGCCGACCAAGGACTGGATGTCCTACCCGAGCTGATCCGCTCGAATATCAACACCGTCAAGTAAATCGAACGACAGCAGTATTTTGAAGCGGGTTCATATAACTTTAAGCCAGACTGGGACATCTATATTCGTCTTGATAATGGTGTTTGATTGTTATGGTTCGGGATTTGGCTGAAATTCAGGGTTACAGGAATAATGCTACTTTATATGGGTGCCCTGGGCTAAGAAACATTGATCGGTTCCTAGGTAGGCGACAAGCAGATGTATGAATCCAGATGATTCATTTATTCAAGATGAGAGCAATATTCAGACAACCCATACCCAAAGGAAGGTGAAATGATGGGACGTAGACGAGAAAGAAGAGACGATAGGCAAGATGACCGGCGTGGCGGTGGTAGTATGAACAAGTATCAGATGCGCGAGAAGCTGGTTTCGATTGGCAACGATTTCTGGATCGAGAACGCGGCTGGCCAGAAGACCTTCAAGGTTGACGGCAAAGCGCTGCGGGTCCGGGAAACTCTCAAGTTCGAGGATGCCCATGGCAAGGAACTGTGCAAAATCCAGGAAAAAAAGGTCCGTATCAAAGACACTATGGAAATTGAAGGTCCAGGCGGAGAAACGCTGGCCACCGTAAAGAAAGCCCTCATTACGCCAGTGCGCGACCGCTGGACCATCAAGGTTGGGAACGGTCCGGATCTGGAGATCCAGGGCAACATCGTGGATCATGAATACAAGATCGAAGAGGGTCGCAACAAAGTGGCCGAAGTCTCCAAAAAATGGTTCCGGGTGCGGGATAGTTACGGGGTGGAGATCGCTCCGGGCCAAGATGACATTCTCATCCTAGCCGCCACCGTGGCTATTGATATGATGCGCTGACCGCCGCCGTCTGGAAACATCCTGTCCAACTTCTGGCGTCTGGTCAGTATCGTTTAGCTGCCCGACCGAACCACCTCTTTATACAAGGAGAATAGGCATGATTACAACGGCACCTAGATTGAAAACGTCCGCAGACATCCCGCCGGAAATCGCAGTACCGGACGAGTCGGACACCCGGCTCGGAAAGCTGACCTTTGTCGATGGGGCACCCTTGGAGGACACGATCCAGAAGGTCTTCGACAATCTCGACTTCGTGCGCGCGCTATCAGGCTACATGGATGCCCACCAGGGGGCGTCGGTCGCCGCCTTGCTGAAGGGCTTTAAGGAGGCCGGGGCCGAGGATAACGACATCATCATCTTCTCGGAACTGATGGATTCACAGTCTCTATTCCTAACGGCCAACGCCGACACCGTCTACTACGTTGGAACCATCAACCTCCAGAATGGGCCGATGGTCTTTGAGTCGCCACCCGATGCCCTCGGGGTGATCGACGACACTTGGTTCGGTCACGTCATCGACTTCGGGCGACCTGGCCCGGATCGCGGGGAAGGTGGACGCTTCCTGCTGGTGCCGCCGGACTATGACGGCTCGCTCCCCGACAGCGGTTTCCACGTCGCGCAGTCCCGTACAACCCGGGTGCTGGTGCTGGGTCGCAGCTTCCTGGTGGATAATGACCCCAGACCTGTGGTCGAAGTCATCAAGAAACACATCAAGATCTACCCCTACACCCCGGGCGGCTACGGCACCAGTATCAAGACGCTGCTCGAGGGCAACGTCCAACCAGGAAAGCCGGCTTCCATCACCCCGGTCAAGTTTATCGAGGGAAGCGGGCTGGCCTTCAACACGATCCCGCCGACCAACCACACCTACTTCGATCTAATTAATGAGCTAGTGCAGGAGGAGCCGGAGGGATCGT
>DASRZI010000208.1:0-13180 GCA_035686605.1 Candidatus Zixiibacteriota bacterium | reverse complement strand
GCTCCTGATAGACATCGTCCACAGCAACCTGCCGGTCAAGTTCATCGCGGAACTTCAATTCCCCAAGTGGTTTGGGATCGAAAACTCCGCCAAGAATGAGTCCAACGAAAAGTAGCACCAGTGCGAGCAGCGCGATAGAGGCAATGACAACGATCATGCGCTGTGTCCTGGTATTTTTGCTTTTAGGTGTCATCAGTGGCTAGTCTAGTTGAGTTCGCGGTAGGCGGCAATGGAGAGCTGAAGAGGGGAATGGAACTGTAGTTTGACAGAGGGAAGGCGGTTGGCAATACTGTTGTCTATGAACGATGAAATCAACCTGAGCATTCGAGGTGGGATAGCTACCATCACTGTCAACCGGCCGAAGGCGAGAAATGCACTGAACAGCTTCGCTCAGGAAGAATTCGCCAAGGCGATCGACTCTCTGTTTTCCACTCAGAAACTTCGCATAGTCATCGTAACCGCATCAGGTACCAAGACCTTCGTCAGTGGCGGTGATCTAAAAGAGTTAGCCCTGGCCTCGGATCCGTCTTCGGGAGAACGACTGAATAGGGTGATGGGTTCAGCCCTTGCCAGGCTTCCAAAGCTGCCGGTGCCGGTGATTGGGGCTGTGAATGGCGATGCAATAGGCGGTGGATGCGAGATCCTGACCGCCTGCGATCTCCGCATTGCAGCGTCAAGGGCTCGTTTTCGATTCGCCGAAGTGGGCATGGCTTTGACGACAGGGTGGGGTGGAACGGCGCGACTTGTTCACCTTATCGGACTGAGCCGCTCTCTGGATCTACTGCTCACAGGCCGCAGCTTTGATGCTCAAGAGGCCTTGTCAATCGGATTCATCAACCGGATTGCTGCCGATGACGAGAGCGTCCTGGACGCCGCGGAGCGATGGGCTAGCGAACTTGCTGCCCTGCCGCGCGAAGCCTTAGCTGCCGCTAAGGATCTGGCATGGTCAACGACACAGATGGGAATGACTGAACAACTACTACACGAAAAAGAACTATTTAGTCAGCTGTGGCGGCAGGCCGACAATAGAGAAGCGATGAACGCCTTCAATGAAAAAAGATCCCCGCAATTCAACCAGGGTAATGGGTAGGATGCCAAGAGGACGTTTGATGGATATGAAAGATTCAGCAGAGACTAGGGGAAAGTTTACACAGGTTTGCCGGTAACTAAACCCGATGAATAAACTCGAACACACCGACTACCAGAGAATCGCCCGATACTATGATTGGATCCATTCAGAGCTCACGGCCGATATTGATTTCGTTCTATCATTAATGGAAGGGGGGCTGCATTCGGTCCTTGAATTAGGCTGCGGCACTGGTCGAATCGTATTGCCATTAGCCCGCGCAGGTCACGAAGTTCTCGGACTCGATACATCCCAGGCCATGTTGGACTTGGCAGAGAGCAAATTGAACGAGGAAACTATTGACATAAAGTCACGAGTCACTTTTGTGAATGACGACATGACCAACTTCAATTTGGACCGCCGATTTTCCCTTGTGATCCTCTCCCACAATACTCTCAACGAACTTAACACGGATGGCATTAAGAAGACATTTGATCGGATTGGAGAGCACCTCGCCGATGATGGTTTTATCTTTTTGGATATTGCCAATCCCTCCGTCCTGATGGGACATTTTCAAGAAAACAACGAAGTGTTGGAAAGGCAGTTCCAAGATCCGGAATCAGGACGGCTTGTGCGGCAAAGTTCATCGATATCAGTCGACGTCGCACGGCAGCAGATGCAGGTTGAATGGGTATTTGATACTCCGGCAGGGGAAGAGGTAGATTCAAGCAGGATATCGCACCAGGCAACCTATCACCTCATATACCCGCACGAGCTAGAACTGCTTCTGAATTCTGCATGGTTTAAACTCGATCAGATGTATGGTGGTTATGACAAAGAGCTTTATGGGGAAGAGGGGGAACGACTGATCGCTATTGCGAGCAAGCTTGACCGAAAAGAAGATTAGAACTTCATCCTATTCTCAGGAACGGGACTGGCATCCGCCAGCCTAAGCTTAATGAAGGTCATTGGAGCGTAATAGGCAATCCACAAGGCTACTAGTAGGTATCGCAAGACGGTAAGTACGATATCGAGCCACTCGGGGTCTTCTGGAAGAATTGCTTTCAGGCCAGCCCATAGAAGCACAGTCACAGATATGCCAAATAGATAGCGAAGGGCTCGCTTCCAGATTGGACCCGTTACCAAGAAGCGAACACGGCTTCCCTCGAGCAAAAAGCCAACGCTCAGACCGATAAGTCCTCCGAATGCCCGGGCCACATTGCTCTTGCTGATTTGTTCGGCGATATCGATCCTAGCATCCCATGGCACGCCGTACTCTGGTTCCCCTATAATGAAAAGAACAGCGACGTATATTGCGGCAAGGATCAGCGGAATTGTTATGGCGATCAAGAGCCTTTGACCCAGGATCCGATTGGCAAACAATTCAGCCGCGAATTTTACCCACAAGTAGTAAACGAACAGGACAAGCGCCCCGACTAGAACTCCGGCAAGGACATCTTCGATATCATGGACGCCCAGATATAGTCGACTGAGACAGGTTAGGAATACCAGCGTCAATGCCACGACCCAAATCCACCTCTTCCTAAACCAGAATGCGAGATAGATATAGAGAACTGTCGCAGTTTGGGCATGACCGCTGGGAACGCCATAGGTCTTCTCTTCAGCTAAGCCTATAAATTTGTCAGTCCAATACGGTCGAGGATCGCGAAGCGCGGCTTTCAAGATTTCATTGACCATATTGGAGACAGTTACGAGGTAGGCCAAAGAGCGGCCCAAGCCTTTCTCAAGACACCAATATACAAGAGGGATAATCGCCAGGTATACTTCGAATCGAACGAAGGAACTTACCGCCTGAAATAGGGGTTCTAACTTAGAATAGTTCTCCTGCAGCCAGATTGTGACATCCAGACTGATCTGGCTAATTGGTTCCATTCAGGGACCTCCGCAGGAAAAAGCCAGGCGGCGTGCTGGCTATGAGGTAAATATCCGTAGGAATCGTCAAGTATGTTAAACATACTTGTTTGCTGACCATTCTTCGCTGATTTTACGTTCACTCCTTCGATACTCCAAACATCATTGCACACCTGGTACTGCGGACTATAATCCTGAGGAATAACCAGCCGGCTATAGAGTTGCTGGCTGCACAACGCGACGGAGGATTTTTGAATGACCCCAAGAATACTAGTGATCGAAGATGAGGAACGCATACGCCAATTCCTAAAACGAGGATTAACCTACGAAAACTATGTCGTAGATACGGCGGTCGATGGAAAAGATGGTCTGGAAAAAGCCCGTGATAATCCGCCTGGCCTGGTGCTTCTTGACATCATGCTGCCAGGGATGGATGGTATTGAAGTCTGTCGCCGGCTGCGTGCCGCGACAGATGTACCGATTCTGATGCTCACCGCTAAGGAATCGATCGAAGATAGAGTAGCAGGTCTCGATGCGGGCGCCGATGATTACCTGGTGAAACCTTTCTCTTTTGACGAACTATTGGCTCGGGTGAGAGCTCTACTGCGCAGAGCACAGCCCTCCCAACCGCAGGTCTACCGGTTTTCTGATCTTGAATTGGATACGGGGACTCGCCAGGGTCGTCGCGGAGGCCAGACCTTTGATCTAACGGCAAAGGAATACGAACTACTAGAACTTTTCATGCGTAATCCCCGCCAAGTGCTGACTCGCGATGTGATCTTCGACCGGGTATGGGGATATGATTTTGGAGGGGGCAGCAACATTATCGAGGTCTATGTCAGGTACCTGCGACAGAAAACCGAACTTGAAGAGCTACCTCGCCTCATTCACACGGTTAGGGGTGTTGGCTACGTTCTTCGTGAATCGGAGGTATAGAATCGCTGCTTGACTATTAGTAAGCTCAAAGCGCGATCTTAATCTACGCCTAATCTGGAGATGGTACAATCGCCGCTATGAATTACTTGATAAAGCAAATATAGTCGTTCACTGACGCCATATCCACTTGTCAATAAAACTCCGACTTACACTTCTTTATACGCTTATACTTATACTGGTCCTGGCTCTTTTTGGGTGGTCAGTGTACGTGATCTCGAAGGCAGCCTTAGTCGACGACGTCGATCGGGGATTGGCCAATATCGCCTTAAAGCTACGGGAAGAGACAGAGGCTTTCGTTTTGGGCGATGTGGCTGTGTTGTCGCTTCCCGCCGAGGAGCTAGATGTCTTTCAATCGGCAACGAACTTCTTCGTGATACTAAACACTCGAGGGGAAGTCCTGGCCCGATCTCAGAACCTCAGAGATTACGAGATCGTCCTTGATCCTGGTGGAATGAGGACGGAGGAGTATTATAGGACGGTCGTCCATGAAGGACAGCCGTTGCGGGTGCTCACCGAACCCCTGAGCGTTGAGCGCGATGGCGTTAGGACGCTGGTAGGTCATCTCCAGGTAGCAAGGCTGATGGAGAATGAGGCTGTCCTGGCGCAGCTCAGGTTGATTTTGCTTCTGACAGGTCTTGCTGCTGTATCGCTGTCTCTTTTTCTCGGAGCCTGGCTAACCCACCGTCTTCTTAAACCTTTGGATGATATCGCTGGGGTGGCGATTCAGATTACGCGAGCTGATGACTTGAGCCGACGGCTGCCTGATAGTGGCCGCAGAGATGAAATCGGCCGCCTCACGATGGTGTTGAACCAAACTTTGGAACGACTAGAGAGCTTGTTTCTTGCCCGGCAGCGGTTTCTGGCCGATGCTTCTCATGAATTGCGAACACCATTAACCACTATTCGTGGAAACATGGGTCTGCTGCGCAGAATGGGGGCAGGCGATCCAGAAATTCTCGACGATGTGGAGGATGAGCTCCAACGAATGACGCGCCTGGTGGACGATCTGCTGCTGTTGGCCCGGGCTGATACGGGCGGCTTGCCAATTCACCGCCAACCAGTCGAGCTCGACGACATCTTTCTTGAGGTCTACAGACAGGTCCAAAATATCGGAAGTCCTGTACAAGTAACGATCAAAGAGGTTGACCAGGCCTATGTTCTAGGCGATCCTGACAGGCTAAAACAGCTGCTCCTCAACCTGGTGGACAATGCCATCAAATATACGCCGGCAGGTGGTGAAGTCTCAATGAGTCTTTCCAAGAGTGATGGAACAGCCCTGGTGGTGATCCAGGACACGGGCGTCGGAATTCCGGCGGAGGATCTGCCCCGGATCTTCGACCGCTTCTACCGGGTCGACAAGGCGCGCACCCGGAATCCTGGTGGTTCAGGACTTGGTCTCTCAATAGCCATGTGGATTGCAAATGCTCATAGTGGAGATATCATCGTTGAGAGCACTCTTGGGGAAGGGAGTAAGTTTTCTGTGACCCTCCCGATCTTGGCCGATCGCGAGAGATACATGGGGCGAACTGAACTCAGCAGGACTTCGGGAGCAGCAGCCTTAGAGCCAAGCCGCTAGTCGGTATCCCTCTGGGGACTAATCAGGTTTAGTCTCGCTTCCGGCGTGAAATCATATAGATCCCAAAGGCGATGAAAGCCAGAGCAACGACTACAGTTCCATTTAGCCAACTCAACAATTGAAAGTTGTCCATCAATAGGTAAACGCCCAGCAAAATCAACAATCCCGCGGCGATCGCTGGACCTTGAGGATGTTTCTTCAATCGCTTGACACCTGAGCCCACATCATTCCCGAATTGGTCGAAGTTGTTTTGAACAACCTTCGACGAGGGTGCATCGATGTTCGATTCGCTTGGCATGATGAACATCAAAATCAGGTATAGGAGTACACCAACGCCACTAGCCAGCGCAAGTAAGATGAATCCTATCCTGACAAATGCGGAATCGACTCCCAGGTAGGCCGCGATTCCGCCACATACTCCTACAAAAATCCTATCAGTTTCGCTGCGCATAAGCCGAGCTTGTGACATATCGGAAACCTCCTCTAAATGATGCCTCGATCGATTCTACTCTTCTATCTAGCCGGCTGATCACCTGCTGTATTTGGTCTAAAGGAACGAAAACGGTAGCAACATTTTCTATACGCAGGAACCTTATGTGAGTTGCAGATAGGACTTTCTGCTATATGAGAGGCCATTGAATGATCTTCGCCTCCTTACGACCTCCTATTCTCTTGTGCTATACTCACCCGTCGGCGAGGATCTGCAGCACCTCTGTATGGCAGGCTCGTCATGACTAAGGGTTTACTTAGGGATGATGGACCATTGGAGGCTGGACATAAATCAAGGACTGTTGGCCTCAGAGTGAGTTGTTTTTTGATAGTCTTTAGTCAAACGCAGTTGATATTGGGCGACATTAGCGACGGGAACCTTGTCGAGAAAGCAAAGAAAACAGTATATCGCCCGCTTAGTTAGATGGAGACCGATTAGGTTCTTGCTAGGTCTGGCGGTTCGGATCTTCGTTCCGCGACAAAGAGTTGGAGTTGCCTTGATTGGATTTGGCGAAGAGAGCAAGATTCTCATGTTGAATCATGTATATCATCCGACAGCTAGCTGGGGATTGCCCGGTGGTTGGCTTGACAAGGACGAGGCGCCGGCTGAGTGTGCCCTCAGGGAACTGAAAGAGGAGACAGGCCTCTCGGCGATTTTGGGTCCGGTCGTTCTAGTGACCCATGAAGTGATACCACCACATATTGGTATTGCATATATGGCCAAGATAAAGCCGGGAGAGATTCAACTCAGTTCTGAGATCATATCTGCCGCTTGGTTTAATCCGGATGATTTGCCTGAGCCGATTCTTTCTTTCACCAGGGACGCGATCAAGGCGGCCGTTTCCTATCCTAATCAGAATTTCGCGCAAAAGAGAGAGTGGGATGAATAGGAGAAGTTCTCCGGGACTCGGACAATGGCTCATTGTAGCCCTAATGGTGGCTTTGGTTATCTTCCTTCTCTTCAAGTTATACCAATATGGAAGTTTCCGCAGGTTCTTTCCTGCCGGTCTGGAAGTCGGAAGCATCGATGTAGGTGGATTAACGCGGGAAGAAGCGGCCGATCGGCTGAGCGATAGGTATCTATCGGCGTCGGTCATCGTCAATCATGGCGATGAACCAATAGAAGTGAGTCCAGCAGATATTGAATTCGTACTGGACCTGGAGACGATGCTCGGTCAGGCTGATTACCAGCGTCAGCAGCAAGACTTCTGGTCTGGCTTCTGGGGATTCTTGTGGAATCGCCCCATAGAAGTAGAGCAAATCGAGCTCCGGGCAAGCCATAATCCAGAGGCTTTACGAGACGTACTTGAGACATTGTCGACCCATTTCGACAAACCAGCATTACCACCCCAGCCAGTTCCAACTACTCTGTCATTTCAATATGGAGAGCCAGGCATTTCAACCGATGTTGACGCTAGTATTACCGATGTCCAGGCCGCTTTCTATCGAGCTATCGACCGCGAGGCTCGGTTAGTGCTTGAACCTACCGATCCGACCCGACCAGATATTAATCTTCTGGCCCGGTTGATCGTCAATCACCTTCAGGACTTTGATGGCATAGCTAGTATTTTCATCATGGATCTAACATCTGGCGAGGAAGTAACGGTTAATCCTGATGTTGCCATGTCAGGCATGAGCATTGTCAAGGTACCTATTGTGCTGGAGACATTTCGTGCTCTAGAAGATGATTTGTCCCTGGAGCAGGCGAAGCTAATATCAGAAACCCTGGTCATACAATCGGGAAATTTTAGTGCGAATCTGCTGCTGGATGTGATTGCGGGAGAAGATAACGCCTTTTTAGGGGCGGACATTCTTTCAGAATCCATGCAGAAATTGGGACTTGAGAACACTTTTATCGCGACTCCGTATGAGGAGCGTCCCAGGCCAGGGAGATCTACATACGAAACCGCGGCAAATTCCGTAGAAGGGTTGCTCACCCAGCCGGATCCAGCAATGCAAACCACGGCTGAGGATATTGGAACCCTGCTGGCGATGGTCTACCACTGTGCTCAAGACGGCGGAGGAGCGTTAGTTGCCGCCTACGACGGGGAAATTTCACAAGAAGAGTGCCAGCAGCTCGTTGATTATATGGACTTAAACCACATTGGCAGCCTGATTGAGGAAGGTGTTCCAGAGAATGTAGCGGTGGCTCACAAGCATGGATGGATCAGCGATACCCATGGTGACGCCGGGATCGTCTTCTCCCCAGGTGGTGACTACGTGATCGTTACCTTCATGTACAAACCAGAGTGGCTGGAGTGGGAGATAAGCTCGCCGCTGTTGGCAGATATTTCGCGAGCAACTTACAATTTCTTCAATTTCGATGATCCTTATCTGTCGGTCTCCGGTAGCTCCTAGCAGTGGCGACAGAGTCCACAGCAGGATTCGCATCGCAAACTCAGAGCTAACTCACTTCTTAGGAACAACCTATTAAAATGGCCAAGTCAATTCGCAAGTGGTTGGTCATCCTCCTTATCTTAGCCGGGGTGGGATTTCTACTTGTCCGAGGGGTGCAATATCGCCTAGGCCGCGATCTCTTCCCGAATGGTACAACAATAGGAGGAGTTGATGTTTCTGGCTTATCAGCCGAGGATGCCGAGGCTCTACTTAACGAGGCATACGGGAGCTCTATCTTCGTTTACCACCAGGAAGAACATGTCGAGCTGAATCCTGGCGAGGTCGGATTCATTCTAAATACGGATGCGATGATAAGGGAAGCGCAAGACCAGATCGCTTTACGGCCTGAGTGGCAGCGATATGCCGGCTTTGTGATGAAACGCCCGGTGGAACCCATCGAAGTTCCTCTGGACGCCAGCCACGATGGTGAAGCTGTTAACTCGCTTCTGCAAAGTATCTCTGAATTGTTGGACCAACCCGCCAAACCAGCCCAGGTATTGGCAGTTGGCCATACTATAAGCGACGGGGAAGAGGGCTTCGTCACCGATATAGAGGCGAGTGTACCAATTGTGGAGGATGCACTTTATCGAGTTGAAAACCGGATAGCTAAGTTATCGATCCTTCGACAGGAATCTCCTGATCTAACATTGGAGCTGCTTGCGGATACGGTTGAAGCAGAGCTTCAAGGGTTCAACGGGATAGGAAGTGTCTTCATTATGGATCTTCAGTCGGGGGAGGAAGTCGGTGTGAATGCCGATTTACCAATGTCTGGTCTGAGTATCCTCAAGATTGCGATTTTCGTTGAAGCGATCCGAGCCCTTGATGGAGAGCCAGATGCAGAACAACGGCAGCTATTTATCGACACGGCAACAAAATCCAGCAACTATGGAGCCAACCTTTTACTGCACCTCGTCGCTGGCGAAGACAACACATATAAGGGAGCAGATATTCTTACCGAATCGATGCGACGTCTCGGCCTGGAGAATACATTCATGGCTGTACCCTACGACGCCACACCGCCAGGTCACAGGCAGACGACCTATGTGACTCAGGCAAATTCAAGGAGCGACCACGGGATCGAACTCGACGAGACTATGCAGTCAACTGCAGAAGAGATAGGGACACTGCTTTCGATGGTATACCAATGCTCGAACGGAGGTGGAGCCTTGATCGCTCTCTACCCTGAAGAGATCAAACCCTCAGAATGCCAGATGATTATAGACCTGATGATACAAAACGAAGAGGGAAATCTTATTCGATACGGTGTGCCTGAAGATACTCCTGTGTCACACAAACACGGCTGGGCTCAGGGTACTCATGCGGACGCGGGCATCGTACTGTCCGAAGGTGGTGATTTTGTCATCGTGGAGTATCTTCACCAACCGGGCGAGTGGCTGGTAGCCGGCGTAAGTTTTCCGATATTAAGAGAGATAGCCCGGGCAGCGTACAACTATTTCAACATGGATGATCCCTATCTGCCCCTGGATATTAATAGCCGTGATGACATCAATCCAAATGATCCATTCTCTGAGTTGGGCGGCGTTACACCGCCATCGACTCCCCAATCAACTGAAAACGGCGATACGACCGGTCAAGATGCGACCGATGCCGCAAACGAGAACCAGTCAGGTGGAACATAGTTAGCAGAGTTGGATCTTATCAATCTGGAAGAATCTAGTTGAATCGAGGCAGGGATGGAGTATAGAAAACTTGGACGGACGGGCTTGAAAGTATCGACCATATGTTTGGGTACGATGCAATTTGGCTGGTCGGCTGATGAGGCGAAATCCCATTCGATCTTGGATCGAGCGGTAGAGCTGGGCTGCAACTTCATCGATACGGCGGACGTATATTCGCATTGGGTCTCTGGAAATCAGGGTGGCGAGAGCGAAGAGATCATTGGAAATTGGTTGGTAAATGGATCGGTCAGAAGGGATCAGATCATTGTCGCCACAAAGGTTCGCGGTTCAATGGGTTCCGGACCGAATGACGAAGGACTCACACGCCATCATATTCTGAACGCGGTCCAAGATAGTCTCTCGCGGTTGCGAACTGACTACATCGATTTATACCAGGTTCATTGGCCTGATCTTGAAACTCCTCTTGATGAAACATTGGAAACGATGGACTACCTGGTCAAGTCAGGGAAGGTCCGTTATATCGGGTGTTCCAACTATCCGGCCTGGTTGCTCATGAAATCTCTATGGATCAGCGACGTTAAGGGGCTGACTCGTTTTGATTCTCTTCAGCCGCACTATAATTATTTAAAACGAGCGGAATTCGAACGCGAATTGGTAGATCTATGCACTGACCAAAAAATCGGAGTGATTCCTTACAGTCCATTGGCGGCGGGATTCTTGACCGGTAAGTACAAGCGCGATGGTGATATACCAGCGTCAGCAAGGGTTGAAGGTATCAAGAAGCGATACTTTAATGAGGACAGTTTCAACGCCCTTGAACGGTTGGAAGAGCTTGGCTCATCTTACGGCGTCACGACCAGCCAGATGGCCATAGGCTGGTTATTGGCGAATCCAGTGGTCACATCTGCAATTATCGGGGCGAATTCAATCGAGCAGCTAAATGAGACGTTGGCGGGCTCTGATGTGCGAATTTCGAGCGAAGATAAACTGGCCTTGGACGAGATGACTGCCTGGGACTGACAGTTTGCTGGAATCCGGTTAGCCCTCTGGACTACAGATTTCAGCGACCACAACTCCGATATTATCTGTTCCCCCGTAGCCATTCGCTGCCTTGATCATCTGATTAACCGCATCTTCAAGATCATCAACCCTTAGGATGGTTTCGATTTCCTCTGGCGTTTGAATCATTTCCCACACACCGTCGCTGCAGAGAAGCAATCTGTCTCCATGATTCAATTGGCATATCCATGTATCGACGCTAACGTCTGTCTGGCTGCCGAGGGCGCGGGTGATGACATTCCGCTGAGGATGGTCGTATATCTCATCAATCTTGAGGTGGCCATCTCTCACCAGCTGCCCCACGTAAGAGTGGTCATCGGTTATCTGGACCAGGTGGTCTTTTCCCAAGTAATAAGTTCTGCTGTCACCAACATTGGCTATGATGGCACAGTCTCCCTGGACGATAGCGCATGTAACGGTGCATCCAAGGTTTCCTGCTTCGGTCGGATTGATTTGGGAATATTCGAAGATAGCGCTGTTGGCTTCTTGAATGGCAAGAACTAGTCGGGCTTCCAGCTTTGATATCTCCTGAACTTCTTCTTCAGTTGCAGTTATGGACTGGGCGATGATGGTTGCACCCATGTCCCCTTCATCAAGCAGCCAGGCTAAGTTCTCGCGAATGGTCTTGACCGCAAGCTGGCTAGCCACATCCCCAGCCTGGTGTCCACCCATACCATCAGCAACGATCAGCAGTCCGAGTGCTTCTCCCAGATCATGGGCACGAACATGCGCTAAGACACTATCCTGATTAATTGTTCGCACCATCCCCGGATCTGTCCCAGCGACGGCCTGGATGGAATAGTTTTGTCCCATAATAGCCTTATATCTCCAACTACCTGATTAGGTAGATTTTACTTGTTACCGCCAAGCCAGACAATGCGAAGATTTGATCTCGAGCCAGCTCCCGTCAATTCGCAAATTACACGAAGCGACAAATGGTTCCGCATTCTTAGTCTTCAATCCAGGCTCTAGCATTGTCGATCGCCGTCGGGTCGGAAAGAAGCCAGCGAGCCAGTTCATCGTGGGTGAGATTCTCTCTCCACTGTCTATACATCTGCATCGGTAGGTCGCGGAACATCAAAATAACAACGACCTGGGCACCATCCTCGATTCTTTGGCCGTAGTAAGCTATGTTCAATACGCCGGGAAAGGATCCGTTCTTGTAGCCAATAGATGAATATAACTGCTGATTTACCGGATATATCATCGGCCATTCAATGGCTCTCCGCACTAATATGTTTACATAATCTGATCCGATCTCGTTCTGAATGATCTTTGACATTAAGTTGGCATAGTCCCGAGCACTCGCTTTACTGTTCAGGTTGCTTGCGAAGGTTCGCTGCAGGGATACAGGTGCCCGCCAATTTCCTTCAGCTCGTCGAAACTCAGGATCATTCATAAAACTATCAGTCAGCTGCATCACTTCCCGACCATATATTTCCGGATCATCCATATACCCGCTCACGATCAGTTGATCGTTGCCAGAACGGGCATCGTTGGAAATAGCCAAGAATTGTCCAATGAAAGGGCATGGCGCACTATGAGTTGCCAAACCCAGGTCGAGTACGGTATTTTCGATCTTTTCCTGACCAATCAACATATGAAGGAAGTCGCTTGCGGCGTTTGAGCTGTGTCGCATCATAATCCAGGGAATCTGCTCCATAGGTAAAGCTGGATCACCCGCAGAAATTAATCCCTTTTCTTCAAGCTCCCGAAGAGAGGCCCGGTGTGCACCGAGATCAGAACCGGGAAGGTAGGTTCTTTCCAATTCGGAAACTGGTATCCATTCCGAAGGATCTATGTCGCCTCGATCAGCCGCTTCGGCATAGGCAACGAGGTTAATTATCTTTGTCAGCGAAGCGAGGGGCATCGGCGTATCTGCATTAAAATAGATGCCTTGATCTTCATTTCCTAGCTCAAATGCCACCAAGCCGACTGAGTCAGGATCTTGAAGGATTCGCCGCAGCGCGGCTTGAGCGGACGGCGGCACGCTGTCAAAATCTACTTTCGACTGGCTAAGCTTTGAAGTAGGCTGTTCTCCATCGTTATTGACGATTGGCAGCACGACGCCACATGGGATCAGATCCGAGTCTGGCTGCGTTGGAGTAGGGGTGTCGGCTGCTGGCTCAATCGTCGATAGTGACT
>DASRZI010000207.1:0-3148 GCA_035686605.1 Candidatus Zixiibacteriota bacterium | reverse complement strand
CTTAGCAAACCGGGCCTGGTTCTGAACTTATCGTCGAGCGCCTTTATTCCTGGTTTGCGCCGATAGTACTCCTCAAAGCGCTCCGATCCGGGCAGCAAGCGCGCCCGCGCGAACATGATATCGCGCTCGTCGACACGGATTTTGGGTGTATCGTCCGTGGAAATGTGTCTTTGTCCTACTGGTATCAAAAAGATCGCCACAGCAAGAGCTGCCATGATAAGCAGAAATACGGCGATGATGTCACTGTGGGGGAAAGGCATGAGCCCTACAATCAGATAAGGAAAAGAAAGCAGCACACCCAGCAGGGTAATCCTGCCGGCGGCTCGAAATTCGCGCTCCATAATCGACACGAGTGCAGCGCCGAGCATCAAAACAAAAAATAGTATGCCAATAGCGGTTGAGAGGACACTGAGGAAATGAACGAGGTCTGCCTGCATGAGGCATTTGCTCCTTGATGGTCATGCCCTTTGTACGCGCTGACGACTCTCGCCTATCCGCGCGGGTCGCTGTCGCCATCGTCACGAGGGTTCCATTTTCCTTGGAAGCTCGGAAGGGCTATTCGTACGTTTTCAAGGTAGGGTCTGTTGGTTGAGTTTCTCACCAACCTAAAGTCGCTCAATAACGTTGCGTATCCGCTCTAAGGCTTCAACCAAGATGGATCGCGGGCAGGCGATATTGATTCGCTCAAAGCCTTCACCTTCGATGCCAAATATGTAGCCTTCATCAAGAAAAACTTTTGCTTCCTTGAGCATCACTTGCTCTAATTCCAATTTGCCAAGCCCCAACTTACGCAAGTCTAGCCAGACCAGATACGTTCCTTCCAGCGGAACGACGGTAATCTGCGGAAGATGCTCGGCGATAAACTCCTGCAAATACCGCAAGTTGCCCGTGATGTAGTCCAGCACCTGCGCAAGCCATTCCTCACCATGGTTGTAGGCTGCCTCAAGGGCGACAACCCCAAAAGCGCCGACACTCTTCAACGCTGACCTATCCAGGGTCTTCCTAAATCTGAGGCGAAGCTGTTCGTTGGCGATGATGATGTTTGATGTTTTCAGGCCTGCTAGATTGAAGGTCTTGCTGGGCGCAGTGCAGGTGATGCTGTTTTGAGCAAACGCCTCGCTTATGCCGGCAAATGGAGTAAAAACATGGCCATCGAGGATCAAGTCGCCGTGAATCTCATCGGACACAACGAGCACGTTGTTCTTCATGCATATCTCTCCGAAACGGAGAAGCTCCTCTCTTGTCCAGACACGTCCCACGGGGTTATGGGGGCTGCACAAGATGACCATCTTTACCTTCGGATCTTTGGCTTTTAGCTCGAGATCCGCAAAATCCATGCGATAGCGGCCGTTTTCGTAGATTAGTGAGTTGGTGGCAAGCACGCCATCGTTGTTCTCGACGGCTTTTTTGAAAGGATAATAGACCGGCGGCTGGATGAGCACTTTATCCCCCGGAGCTATGAATGTTTTTACAAGCATATTCAGCGCCGGCACCACCCCAGGGGTAGTGCAAATCCACTCGGGGACAATTTCCCATCCGTGGCGCTTATTCATCCAATTCACGATCGCGCTGTAGTACGAATCCGTGGGAGCTGTGTAACCGAATATCCTATTCTGCGTGCGGGCGACCAGCGCTTCCACCACCGGCTCAGGACAAGGAAAATCCATATCTGCAACCCACATAGGCAGGAGCCGAGTATCGGCGGCGGAATCGTCAGGTTCTTCCCGATAGACCAATTCGTCTCTGTCATGGATGAACTCCCATTTGACGGAGTTCGTTCCTCGTCGGTTGATCTCCCTATCGAAATCATATTTCATGGCGACGAGCTCCTCGCATTCTCACACCCTTTTTGAAGCGTTGAAAATGCAGCTTTCTAGAATAGGAAAGGAATGAACAGCCTGCTTCTTTGACGATATTCTTCGAAGTTGACGTATCTCGAAAGCGATTTGTCTTTCTGCAGCATATTGGGGAGCCAGATAATCGCCACAAATAGCGACAAAATCACGATCGGCACCCAATGCATGGCCAATAAACCGAAGCCAAGGTAGATCAACAACTCCCCGAAATAATTTAAATTCCTGGTCTTGGCCATCATCCCATCGGTAATGAGTCTTTCGGGTTGCAGCTTCAGGGATGTGTGTTTCTGCATATCCATGCTGAAATGGAGAAAAACACCTAAAACATACAAACTAACACACACTCCCAAATACCACGGCGGCGCTTGAACCCCTTGCGACGTGAGAATCCAGGGCGCCACCCAATAGAGTGTCAACCCACCCCAGATATATAAACCATAACCCCAACCAGTTTCTTTCTCCCAGGATTTATCCGGGAATATTAAACTTTTTATGACCCATAAAAGACCATACGTGCCATGCAAAGCCAGGTAAATCCATGCTGTTTGGTTCTGCCATTGATTGAATATTGCCATCATCAATACTACCGCCGGGCCAGTCGCGGCCTTATGTGTATTGATGAAGTGTTTCTGTTTCATTTTCGAAAACACCTCCTTGATTGCCTTCTAAACCACGACCAGTGTCGTCGATTTTGCACTGTTCTTACAACCCGGCTTTATTAAGTATTCGCTCAATAATCGACACGGTAGTTGGATGGTGCTTTTCACGATGTCGTTCAAACATCGGTCTTGCCTTATCCCGAGTCCATTCTTCTTTGACCATGGTGCGGAAGATCATTGCGAGAGTCACCATTCGACCGTCTGACCCAACCATGCGTTCTATTCCAGGAAGCACATCCTCGTATCCGCTTTGAACACATATTTGATAGAAGCGATTCATCATGAAATAGTTACGGTTGTCTTTCAAGTTAAAAATGCGCTCTATATGGCGACAATCCTCAGCAGGCATCCGTTCGGGAAGCATCAGCAGGAAAA
This sequence comes from Candidatus Zixiibacteriota bacterium, assembly GCA_035686605.1. Taxonomy (GTDB): domain Bacteria; phylum Chloroflexota; class Anaerolineae; order Promineifilales; family Promineifilaceae; genus UBA11865. The sequence goes on along the minus strand of DASRZI010000207.1, from coordinate 258 downwards.
GACGGATCTGATCTGGTATCCAATCGGCAATTTGATGGCCGTCAGGGAACGCGCCAGATTCGTATGCGTCTACACTGGCTTTTACTTCATCAAAGAGATTCGAGCTGAGGGCCGGAGCACTTTCAGGAAAACCCGGTGCATAGAGCCATTCATCGATGTCAACATGCTCAATTGCTTCTGGAAGCTCCTGCTCAAGAAAAGAGAGAAAAGCTTTGGTCGTCAGCGATTGAAAGCTGAAGGTGGCAATGTACTTCTTGA
>DASRZI010000206.1:0-3867 GCA_035686605.1 Candidatus Zixiibacteriota bacterium | reverse complement strand
GTGGCTTAACGGCTGCGGCTGTTTCTCTTCGCCAATCATCGCTTCACATACACCTGGTCCATGAAGAATCGATCGATCCCCCAGATTAAGCCCTGGATACTCGAATTAATCCTTCTTCTGATTATCCTGGCAGTCGCCGCTCTCTTTCGATTTTGGAAAATCGATACCGTTCCGGCAGGATTGCATTACGACGAGGCAATTGATCTTCGCCAGGGATTGCGAATCCTAAGCGGTGATTTGTTCCTTTATACCGAGGAAGGTTGGGGAAGAGAGGGTCTTTATTACTATCTTGTAGCCACATCTCTTGCTTTCATCTCGGACAACGTCGTCGCGATTCGAGCGATCGTAGCCTTATGCAGCCTCGGAGTGGCTATCAGCTCTTATCTCCTGGCACGCCGATTTGTGGACACTCTGACAGCCTGGCTAACGCTTGCCTGGTTCGCAGTGATCTATTGGTCGGTATTTGCCAGCCGTTTCGCCGTGCGGGGGATCACCCTACCCTTGCTTCTCGGTCTGTCAGCTCTTTCGTTTTGGATCAGCTGGGATTCAGATGAACAAAAACAATGGCCAATGATCATAACCTGGTCCATTCCAGGTTTGTTTCTGGGATTGTCAATGTACACGTACCAGCCGGCCAGGTTTTTTCCAGGTCTTTTTGTTTTATTTGCCGCCTACCTATGGCTAGTCCACCGCGATGACTTTATGAAGAGGTGGCGAGGACTTCTGATTGCCGCTCTCGTCTCGATTCTGGTGTCTCTACCTCTCGTATACCTGCTTATCTCAAATCCGGAGCTGGAGAGCGGCCGCGAGTGGACAATAGCTCCTCTCCTGGAGTTTCTTAAGGGCCATCCATCACTCCTTATACACAATCTGGTTGATACAGCCAAGATGTTTACCTCCAGCGGCGATCCGCTCCTCGCCGACAATATACCCGGTCGTCCGATCTTCATGCCTCGCTGGACGAGTATTTTCTTCTATGGTGGCCTAGCTGTCGCCCTTGTCCGCTGGAAAAAACCTCCCATGACTTTCATCATCCTGTGGCTGCTGTTTAGCATGCTTCCTACTATCGTGACCACCAGTGCACCTAATTACAACCGCCTCATCGGAGCACTTTTTCCCATCACGTTTTTAGCAGCCTTGCCTGTCACAGTAGCCACAAGAGCCATCCGACAAAAGTGGGGGAGATGGCCTGCCTATGTCCCTCTCGCATTGGCGGTTATTGCCCTGGGAGCGACGGCTTTGTACACCTGGCAGGACTATTTCACTGAGTGGCCTCAAACACGTGAAGACAAATTCAACATTCAATTCAATGTAGTCATTGAAGAAATGGCTGATCAGCTCGAATCACAATCTGACACCACCTCGGTATTGATCAACAGCCGGAATATTGAAGACTCACATCCTTACATCCTCTCGGCGACCATTGACCAACTTGAGACGCAAGTCCGATGGATAGATACGGCGCAGGCAGTCGTTCGACCGGAGGGAATTGAGAAGGCAGCTATTTACCTGGCTGAAGATCGCTGGATTAGCGAGCATCTATCAGGTTTTCTGAGTCTCACCCTTGAACCTATAGATACTTTTGAGCATTTCTCAGCCTATGAAATCGACTACAGTTACTGGCCCGACGGTTTGGATCAGCAATTCCGTCTTCTGTCCGGTGACCAGCATCCCAATTCCGGTGATGACCTTTCTGAGATCAGCACCCCGGTAAATTTCGGGTCTGCGCTTCGTCTCACCGGCATTTACGATCAGAATTTCGAGTTGGTCGCGGGTACGGCATATCGGTTCTTCAGTGGCTGGGACGTCGAACAAGATGGGGATCCTGCGCCCCTAGCCTTCTTCGTTCACCTCCTTGATGAAAATAACCAACTCATCGCCCAACAAGACGTATTGGGATTTCCACCCCACTCTTGGAAGAAGGGGGACAGCTTTGTTCACGAACATTCGCTTCAGATTCCCCCTTCGCTCTCAGCCGGCACCTACTATCTGCAGCTAGGGCTCTACGATCGGGACACAGGCATCAGATGGCAAGTAACCGGTGACGGTGATTCGGCCGGAGACCGATTGCTGCTCCGTGAAGTACAGGTCAATTAACAAGTTTATTCCAATTGAGCTGCTGCTGATTTCAGGACTAAATCGTCTCAACTCTTTGTTTATGCTGCGCTTCGTCTAATCTAGAGCTGTCCGCACAGTCAATTTTGCGTCGATGCTCTACAGCTTCGATCTTCTTTGCAGGGCAGGATTCCTCGTTTTATAATCACGAATATCGAGCTTACAGCCAGAGATTACTTAACGAATCAGGGAGTGGCGCTCCTGGGTATTAGAGGCCGTTCTGATGGAATCGCCTTACAGCAACAGAAATTATCCCGACAAGACCTCCAGATTGCTCGAATTATCGGGAGCAGGTAATTTGTCTGCAACACAGCCTTGGAGCATTTAATGGGTGTTTGGGAACGGCTTGACTATCTATCTGGGCAGACACTCAAAACTCTTGAAAGCCAGGAACCCTTCGAGGTTATAGAGGTTTCGGCTACGGGTGTAAGGATCTTCATATACTCGTCACTAAAGAAAAGAGGGATCTATCGAGACGAGATTGAAGGCGCCTGGCGGGAGCTGCAGACGAAAGGGGTCATTACTTACTCCGATATCGGCCGGTACTCGAAAGCAAATTCGGACTACGTTGCTGCCATCATCGCTTCAGTACCCGGCGTAAGCTACCGGATTGATCCTCTCCAGCTATCCATTTCGACTGACTAAATCTACCGACGCGATACCTACGGCGACTTGTCACCACCGTTCATCGAACTAAACCGAGCCGCGTTCTGTCGCACGAAGTCGCACACTGTCGCAGGATTTCCGCACAGTTCTCAAGCGATACTCTCAGCATGGATAGCATTGTTTGTGTCGGGTATCCGCACATGATCGCCGCAAATGGAATTGGCATACTCGCGCATTCGTTTCCCAAGCTGAGATTCATGTCCAAAAAAACCTTGATCGCGGCAATTCTCACAGGTGGAGTATTGTTCGCGATTATGCTTCTACTATTCACTTGGGCTGATCCTCCCAAGCCTAAGTCAATCAGCTCAACAATTCAGATGGGCGCTATGCTCGTGATCTTTGGGTTCAATGTCGGCGAGATTGCTGTTTTGGTATCACTGCCGATTGTCAATCGCTTGTCGAACGGGGGAGATGTGCTCGTTGGTGTTATCAGCGGCGGGATTAGTGTATCAGTTCCCTGGCTATTACTACTGATATACAAGGTACTTCTTGATTGGGCGGATTTTGGCTTCCTCTTTTATCCCTTCTGAAATTACCTTGTCCTTGTCTCGTGGCTGATTGCGAATCGGTAAACAGTTTGAAGGCGAAAGTGACAATTTGCCGCTGACATATTCAACGCTTCTCTGCGTGAACCTAGAACGCAAGCAAGGCGAAGGTTGCTGATGATATGTCAGTCTTTGAACAGGAAAAGCTCAGGATAATCAATGGCCCCGCAATGGTCGCTGAGCTGCAAGCATATGAACTGGAGCGATTGCCAAGCGGTTTAATTCGCTATTCAGCTCCACATGGATTACACAACGATGCGGTCATAGCTGCCGGGTTTGCCTGGTATGGCGCCCGCAAGTCTGGGCCGGTGGTTTTGTGGTAATAATGGGAAAGGCGCAGAGGGACAAGGGCAAACGCGGCGAATTAGAGGCCTCTAAGAAGCTTTCTAAGATGTTAGGCGTCCACGTATGGCGGTCCCAACAATACCACGGCGTAACTGGCAGCGCAGACCTGGCCGGCGTTGATGGCCTTCACTTCGAGGTCAAGAGGACGGAGCGACTGAGCTTATACGCCGCCCTCGAGCAAGCGGCTGGTGATTGT
>DASRZI010000205.1:0-5441 GCA_035686605.1 Candidatus Zixiibacteriota bacterium | reverse complement strand
TGGACCAAGCAGGTAGCTTCACATTGGGGTGGTACGCGCAATGGTACAATCGTGCATTGGCCGAACAGTTTTCAGGCCAAGGGCGAGATACGATCGCAGTTCAGTCACGTGATTGATATTGCGCCGACGGTCCTCGAGGCTGCGGGAATCCCTGCACCGACGATCGTGAATAGTGTCCAGCAGGCACCGTACGAGGGCGTCAGCATGTTGTATGCGTTCGACGATGCCAAGGCGGCTGAACGACACGAGACCCAGTATTTCGAGATGTTCTGCAACCGCGGTATCTATCACAAGGGGTGGACGGCGGTGACCCGGCACGGTGTGCCCTGGGTCGGCCCCTACGACCGCGCTTTCGACGATGATGTCTGGGAGTTGTACGACACCAACACCGACTGGACGCAGTCGAAGGATCTGGCGAAGGAAAATCCGGAAAAACTTGCCGAATTGCAGCGGTTGTTCCTGATCGAGGCGACCAAGTACAATGTTCTCCCGCTCGACGATCGGACGTTTGAGCGTTTCAATGCTGACATCGCAGGACGGCCGCAGTTGATCAAGGGAAAGACGCAAATGCTGTTTGGTGGCATGCATCGACTGCAAGAACATGTGATACTCGTGACGCACAATAAATCGTATTCGTTGACAGCTGAGATCGAAGTACCGGAATCCGGTGCCAACGGCGTCATCGTTTCCATGGGCGCTGGAATCGGCGGCTGGAGCCTCTACGCCAAAGACGGCAAGCTTAAGCACTGCTACAATTTCTTCGGCATCGAGAATTACTTTGCCGAGGGCAAGCAGGCGATCCCCGCCGGCAAGCATCAGGTGCGCATGGAATTTGCCTACGACGGCGGTGGCCTGGCCAAGGGGGGCAGCGTCTCTTTGTATGTTGACGGTAAGAAAGACGGTGAGGGCCGCGTGGACATGACAGTTCCGATGCTGTTCGGTACAGATACCTGCGACGTTGGCTCGGACGCCGGCTCGCCTGTCTCCCCAGAGTACGGCCCGAAGGACAACGAGTTCAACGGCACAGTGAATTGGGTGCAGATTGACATCGATGAGAACGCCGTGGATCTCGATCACCTGATCACGCCAGAGGAGCGCTTCAAGGTAGCGATGGCACGGCAATAATCTTCCGACTACGGTACTTTCTGGAGATTAACAACAACCGACCATCAACGATCGCGGAGGATTCGCTATCTCACTATAGCGATTCTATTAGGCAGCTTATCTCAGACGACAAATCTGAAATCGGCAGCAGATGACCGAAGGTTGATCAGTCATATGGGTCCGATTCGCTAGCATCAACGATCCTAGAACTTAGCTTCGCTTCACACGAAGATCTCCGATGCCTCGAAATCGGGCTCCCTTGATGCATCTTGACGCATAACCCATAACACCTCTCTCTTTGAGAACTCTCTCTTTGAGAAGTAGGGCTAATGATCAGAATTAACTGTTCAGGGATCTTCCTTTTAACCGGCATGGAAGCACGCCAATGTCCCTGGAGTTCATAGCTATTTTCGATAGTGATGCCTTATCCTTTCTAGGTGGAATAGGCGAATTCGACGCCCGTCGCTCCCACTACTCATTCAATGCCAGGCCTTGTCAGTTATGAATCTCAATAACTCTAAGGTCTTTTACTAAGACTATTCCTTGAACAGCTCTTACGTCGCATATTATTTTACGAGCGGAGACAGCAAATTGACGTTCCTCATTAAGAAACAGAGTATTGATAGTCCGAGTCCGTTTTTCAACATAGAAGCTGGCCTTACAAGGTAAAAGATGCCAACTAACGGTCAGGGTGCCTGCCGTCCAGAAATGTTAGGGAGCTGATTTAATATTCATTCGACCAACCGGTAAGATGAATTCGAATTCCAGCCAACCTTTGTATCTTGCCACATGTGCAGGAGCCAGGTGACGATTGGAGTTCAACGGGAAGGCGAGAGGTCCGCTTTTGGCCTGTAATGACGTGGCAGGTGGTCTTTAAGTTCCAAACAAGCAAACCGCAGCTAGCTATAAAAAGCCCCCAGCCTTCTGTACGGCTGGGGGCTTTTTGTGAAATAGTTGGCAGGATGAAATCAGGCAATTTATCCTGCAAGATAAACCATAATCCCCACCTGAACTACGGCTACTCTTCTATCCCAACACTGGCTAGGATGATCCGTTGGCGATCAACGGTGACCAAGCGCGGGGCACCACAAATGGTGGATCGATGTCGACGATCACCCCCGCCTCAGGAACGCCATTGAATATCTCGGCATTTCCCAGGTTGTCAACCGCTGTCGCCTCGAAACTATATGCGGCATCGTTGGGCGCCGTATAGGCTGCGCTGGTGTTTGTCGTCTGTGACAGCCACAGAACCCAGCCATCGTTAGCCCGGCGTGAGTAGATGTTGTAGTAATCTATCCCAGACCCGTTGGACCCGTCATCGCCTGTCCATTCGACCTGAAAAGTCGTCGTGGCGATAATGGAAGGATCGAACAGGGTTATGGTACTTACCGGAGCTTCCGTATCCACCGTTATCGATTCCGGAGTGCTCCAAGCTGAGAGGTTACCGGCCCGGTCCGTAGCCCTTACCCTGAACTGGTAGGCTGTGCTTTCCCCACTGAAATTTGCCGTGACATTCGTGGTGTGAAGCAGCCAGTTGATCCAACCAAATCCATCCCCATCAGCATCGTACTGGACGTCGTAGTAATCAATTCCCGTTCCGCCTGAGTTATCCTGTCCGGTCCAACTAACTGTGAAGTTGTTTTGGGCGATGATGGGTTCTGGAAACGGCACCATATTTGCTACCGGCGGCGTAGAATCAGTCGTAAACGTATAGTTGATTCGTAAGAAGGGACGGAGATCGATAGAGGCGTTTCTTGAATGCATGCCCCTCTCTCTTTCCTGGACGCGCTCGTCGGCTAGAACAACAAGACCATTGTTGTCGTGAGCACCACTTGTCCAATCCTTGACAATGTCCGTTACGTCAAATCCACGCCAGCCAACTGATCCGGGGATCTCCCCATTCGCCGCAATCCCGCCCCAATCGACGTTTGCGGCGTTGTTCCAGGTTAAGGTATCGCCGCTCCAAGAATCCATGAGATGGCGAATCTCGGTCGCCATTGCTGGATCGCCACCAGGACGTACGCTGTAAATGTAATACCAGAGTTCGGCACTGTTAATGGTTACGTAGTCCGGTACTACTCCAATAGCCCATTCAATATATGGTCGCTGGGCTCCACCACCGGTACGGTCTAGGTCATAGCCAGCCCAAAAATCTGCCGCCTGTCCATAGTTTTGGTTCGGCCGGTTTGAGGTGATGTAAGTATCTTGAATGGGGAGGATATCGACGACCTCTGATGTAGGAGATTTCACATGACGAATGATGAGATCATCGCCCACGCCTTCGTCACCTAATTCGAATCCATCCCCCTGAGCTGCAACAGATGCGATGGACAATCCCAAAATCACCAGCAGCAAAACTGTGAATCCCAGCCCGGGAGTGAGGGGTTTCTTATGAACCCGAGAACGATTCTGTGCTTTTTTCATCGTGTTCTCCTCTCCAATCACCTTGGCGACCTCGCCGTGAACACTCCTAGTTGATTTTACCTTAGGCCTATCTGGTTGTCACTGTCCTACATCTCCTAGAAGGGATGCCAAATTGGAGGATCTTTCCGTGAACCATCCCCATGGCTCGGACAATTCTCTGTCTGCGCAAGGAGTTCGTACATCAGCCCCCTGGCTCCTGGTAACCCAATTCGGAATAGTGATGGGCTTCGAAAATTTGGACTTCCACCGATGGAGGAATGTCCCTGAGGGCGCCAGCCGAGATGCTAGCTTTGAGGGCGATCATCTCGAGAAATCGATCTGGATCGGGCAATCTCTCCCAGACCTGCGGCAGCAGCAGCCCTTTGCGCATCCCAGAACTCAGGATCACGCCATGTAAGCCAGGCTTAAGCAATTCCTTTAGTTCGTCATAGTTGCGGTAGAGAAGGGGAGCAGGTTTGGTCAAGATGGTCACTTCGAGACGCACATATGGCAGCTCAGCGGTGGTTACCGAAGGGAATCGAAAGTCCCGGGAAGCGGCAGAGACTGCATTTCGGGCAATATCTTTGGCCAGCGGATATCGGGCTTCGGTGCTCCCCATGCATCCTCGAAGCTTTCCGTGGTTTGTAATAGTTACAAACGTGGAACCCGTTTCAGAAAGTTGGACAGGCAAGAGCGACAGATCGGGATGGAAGATAACGTCTTCACGAAAAAACAATTCCAGGCTTTGCCTTGCCACTGCAACAGCCGCTTTGGCCGTTGACGGATCAAGAGCCATATTGTCCAGCTTTGTGTTCATCACCTTAGCCGCCAAAACACTATCATCAATGTCGAACCCACTTCCAATGCACCAGCAACAATGCCCCAGCAACAATGCCCCAGCTAACCAACTTCCAGCTTGGCCAACCACAGAGATCGTGGTCCGAAGTACCCAGTCATAATCCTGAGATTGGAGGTCTATCAAGCTGCATTGTAAAGGTCAGGATTATCAATTGCAAGAGGCCAGCAGCGATAATCCGTTCAGGGACTATATCGTCAGGCTAACCGGACAGTGATCAGAACCGAAAGTATCGGCGTGAATATGGGCTCCCTTAATAGCCGGCATGAGTTCGGGTGAGACGAAGAAATAGTCGATCCTCCACCCAACGTTCCGGTCTCTAGCGCCCCCTATATAAGTCCACCAGGTATATGCTCCCAGCTGATCTGGGTGCAGCGCCCTGTAGGTATCCACATATCCGGCTTCAACGATCTCATCAATCCAAGCCCGTTCCTCGGGCAGAAAACCAGTGGTTTTTTTGTTTTGCTTTGGCCGCGCCAAGTCGATCTCCTGGTGCGCCGTATTCACATCACCGCAGAATATCACCGACCGACCTCTGGCAATGAGCCGGTCACAGTACGCCTGGAAATCTCTTTTATAGGCCATCTTGTACGGCACGCGACTATGGTCTCGACCGCCATTTGGGAAATAAGCTGTGATGTAAACGTACTCTCCGAAATCGGCCACAATCGTGCGGCCTTCACGATCAAATTCGTCGATCCCTAGTCCTATCTGGACAGATATGGGTTTTTGCCGGGTATAAAGGGATACACCGCTGTATCCCTTTTTCTCAGCACTTGCCCAATAGGTGTGGTAGCCAGGTGGATTGCGCAGCTCTTCATCGAGCTGGTCAGGGTGACATTTGGTCTCCTGTAAACCCAGTACGTCGGGCTTCTCAGTTGCTAACCAGTCAAGAAACCCTTTCTTACGTATTGCCCGCAACCCGTTTACATTCCAACTGTACAATTTTTTCATTCTTCAAGTTTATCACTAATGTCTCCCCTGTGAATTCCAGATGCGGGAACCTACTCCGGAAAGACAGATTGTCAGAAGGGCAATGGTTTCTGAGGAGCCTTGGTGGGACGGCATCCATCACAGG
>DASRZI010000204.1:0-15982 GCA_035686605.1 Candidatus Zixiibacteriota bacterium | reverse complement strand
CTGGCGCTAAACCGCTGAAGTTACCGGCGAAGCCAGACTATAATCACCCTTGGCGGCGGCAAGGGCGAGCTGCCTTCCGTCGACGTCAACAGCTCGAAGAACAAAACCAACAAGAAGGCTCATGAAAGCTATGGTGACATTGAACGTAAAGGAACAGAAACGATTATTGGTTTTGAATGAGGTTTTGGCTGATTGTGCGGGTTCGCTGACGGAGGCAGAGGATTGGCGGTTGCAAGAGGAACGATCAAAAATATGATACCGGGCGTTCAGATAGGACTGTTACCAATACCTGCCTCCGACGATCTGGAATAGTCGACAATCAAAGCTTTATTTCTCTTCGGTCGAAGCTGGGGTGAAGGACAATGAGGATGATAAATAGCCGAAACCGCACGTTTTTTCTGTCTCTACTTCTCATCTTATCCGTATCGACTGCCTGTATTACGGGTAGTGATGACTCGCCGGCTTCTACCTCAATATCACAGGTTGTTGAGGTGGCAATAACAGTCGCACAGCTTAATGGTTCACCCCAACCATCAGCTTCCGCCATATCGGAAGAGACGGCAACAGCGAAACCGTCGGAAGCACCAACGCTCGAACCCACCCCCACCCCAACCGATATGCCATCGCCTCAACCTCCAACCGCATCCCCGACACCATCCCGAATCGGCGTGACAAGCCCGGCATTCGAATCGGGTGGCATCATCCCCGATAGGCATGCCCGGAGCGGCGAGAATCTTTCACCACCCCTGACATGGAGTGACCCACCCGCTGGAACCGAGAGCTTTGCCATCCTTTTCGTAGGAGATCCAGTGTCGGATGGCGGTGGTACGTGGATATTATGGGCTCTGTACAACCTCCCTGGTGACATCCGTGGTCTTCCGGAAGGAGTTGTGCCCGACGTTGAAGGTCTGCTAGAAACCGGCGGACAGCATCTGGAAAACAGCTATCTGGAATTGGCCTATAGCGGTCCCCCAACTCACCCAATCGAAACCGGGCGATTCTATATGCGCCTTTATGCCCTTGATACCATGCTGGATCCGGCCGATATTGAGGAAGCTGCCGCGACGGTAAACATCTGGATTGGAGGGACCGAGCTCATCATGCTAAAAGCAATGGAAGGTCACGTTTTAGCTGAGGGGCAGCTACCAAGTAGGTACAAAGGTGACTCTCCGGTGGGATGAATGGCGGCACAAGGCTAGGTTGGGGCTCAGTCAATCTCGGATCGACGCCAACAACTTGCGTTCCGTTGAACGAGGTCAATGTCGTACTCCGCCGCAACCAATCTACCTCACCTTCCCGATATTATCCTTCTGGATTATTCGTTCCGCGCAATAAAATCACGGTACCAATAGAAACTATCTTTCGGGAATCTTCTCTGCGTCTCGTAGTCCGTGTAAACAAGGCCGAACCGTTTTGTATAGCCGGACGACCATTCGAAATTATCCATGAGAGACCAGACGAAATAGCCTGCCAGGGGGATGCCTTTCTCTAATGCCCTCTCGGCAGAGTGGAAGTGGGCTTTCAGGTAGGCGATCCTGCTCTCATCGTGAACTGCGCCATCGGCCCCCAATAAGTCCTGGTAGCTGCAGCCATTCTCGGTGACGATCATCTTGACGGGACGGTATTCGAAATAGAACCGGTTGAGGAAGTTATAAAGCCCATCGGGATATACCTCCCAACCCATTTCCGTCAGCGGCTGGCGCTGAACGACCGAGGGCGGCAAATTTCCTGATTCGGTCTCATCCCGCAGGATGACCCTTGTATAGTAGTTCACTCCTTGGAAATCCAAAGGTGCGGAAATCGTTTCCATGTCGCCCGGTTCTACAAAGGACATTCCATCCGGTAGATAGCCCTCGGCCTTGTAGTGTTTGACCATGTCGGCCGGATAATCACGGCCATAAATCGGATCGAGGAACCAGCGATTGTAATAGCCATCATACAGACGGGCTGCTCGGACATCGGCGGCGCTCGCAGACGCCGGCTCAGGGTATTCGTGATTTAGGGCAATGCCTACCTCGCATCCCGGACTATTGTTCCGAATGACCGGTACTGCTGATCCATGGGATAGCAGCAGGTGATGAGAAGCGACAATTGCAGCCCCCCAATCTTGCCAGCCGGGCGCATCACAGCCAATCTCATGCCCGAGAAAAGCCGCGCAGTAGGGTTCGTTGTGCGTCATCCAATTCTTAACCCTATCACCCAGAGAGCGTGAAACCAGGTCAGCATACTCTACAAAGGCTTCGGCTGTTGATCGGACAGTCCAGCCACCCTCATCCTGCAATGCCTGCGGAAGATCCCAATGGTATAAGGTGGGAAAAGGTGTCACCCCTGCTTCCAACAGGCCGTCCACAAGCCGCGAATAGAAGTCGATCCCCGCCTGGTTAACTCGTCCTCGGCCGTCAGGCAAAAAACGGGTCCAGGCCGTGGAGAACCGGTAGGCATTTAGGCCAAGCCGGGTCATTAAGTCGACATCTTCAGGCCACCGGTGATAGTGATCGCAGGCTACATCAGCATTCGTACCATCCTCGATCTTCCCCAGCGTATGCGAAAATCGATCCCAGATCGACTCCCCTTTTCCATCTTCGTTCCAGGCTCCTTCAATCTGATAACTTGATGTGGCGGTCCCCCACAGAAAATCCTTAGGATAAGAAGCGTCGCTCATATTACCTAGATCCAGTTAGCCTCACGATATTCGCCAAAGACATTGCGAAATACTCTGGTGATCTCTCCCAATGTGGCATAGGCCTTAACTGCCTCCAGGATAAATGGCATCGTGTTCTCAGAGCCCTGGGCAGCGTTTCGCAGCGCTTCGAGCTTCGCATCGACGTCATCTTGGTCCCGCTCTTGTCTTAAATTCGCAAGTCGTTTCACCTGGCGTTGATACCCTTGTGGATCCATCTCGAGAATTGGAATCGTCAGATTCTCCTCTGGATCGACATAGCCATTAACGCCGACGATTATCCGGTCGTTGGCGTCGGTCTCACGCTGGTATTGGTAAGCAGCGGCGGCGATTTCTCGCTGGTAGAATCCCTGCTCGATGGCTGGAAGGACCCCGCCCAAATTTTCAACCTCCTGCCAGTAAGCATAGACCTGTTTCTCCATTTTGTTGGTCTCGTGCTCAATATAGAAGGAGCCGGCAAGGGGATCTACCGTATTGGCTACCCCGCTTTCTTCGGCAATAATCTGTTGGGTGCGTAAGGCCACGGTAGCAGCATCGGCGCTGGGCAGGGCCCAGGCTTCATCCATACTATTTGTATGCAAGCTCTGAGTACCGCCTAAGACCGCGGCAAGGGCCTGAATCGTGACCCGGACGATGTTATTCTTGGGCTGTTGGGCTGTTAGGGAAACACCAGCCGTTTGAGTATGAAAGCGACACAACCACGATCGGGGATTCTTTGCTCCGTAGGTTTCACGGATCTCTCTAGCCCAAATGCGCCGGGCAGCTCGATACTTGGCTATTTCCTCGAAGAAATCGTTGTGGGCATTGAAGAAGAGACTCAGCCTGGGTGCGAAATCGTCGATGTCTAGGCCCCGGTCCAGGCTCCAGCGAACATATTCCAGACCGTCACCCAGCGTAAAGGCCAGCTCCTGGGCAGCGGTCGAACCAGCTTCTCTGATATGGTAGCCACTAATTGATATGGTGTTCCACAGGGGTAGGTTCTGGGTTCCGTATTCGATGGTGTCAATAACCAGGCGCATCGAGGGTTCTGGCGGGAATATATACTCTTTCTGAGCTATATACTCTTTTAGAATGTCATTTTGCAGGGTACCTTGGAGCTTGTCCATGGAAACGCCTTGTTTCTCGGCCGCCGCGATATACATAGCCCAAATAATGGCCGCTGGGCTGTTGATGGTCATACTGGTGCTGACCTGGTCAAGCGGAATTCCATCGAACAAGAGCTCCATATCGTGCAGGCTGCTGATCGCGACGCCGCATTTTCCGAACTCCCCCAACGCTTCGGGATCGTCGCTGTCATATCCCATCAAAGTCGGCAGGTCAAAAGCAACTGACAAGCCCATGTTACCCTGGCTGAGCAAGTACTTGTACCGCTCGTTGGTCTCCTCGGCTGAACCAAAGCCGGCAAACATTCGCATGGTCCACGGCCGGCCACGGTAAAGGGAAGCGTGGATGCCCCGCGTATAGGGGTATTGTCCGGGATTTCCCAGATCGGCCTCGTAGTCGAGGTCAGCTACATCAAGCGGTGTAAACAGGCGTTTAATCGGTTCTCCAGAGGTTGTGACGAATTCTTCCCGCCTCTCTGGAAATCTCTTTTGGCTTTGCTCGAGGGTTGTCTCCTCCCACTGCTCTACTTGTAAGGCTAATTCTTTTAGCTTTTGCCTGTCATACATTCCCAGATTCTCCTGTTGCGGATTATGAAACATGCGCTTAGTAAGTCATTATGTTAAGCTTTTTGTTAGTCACAATGTAGTATGTCGAATCAACAGTTACTAGCTGCGTTGAAGGCCAGAACGAAAGTGATGAGTTAAATGAATCGTCTGTCCCTTTAGTCTTCATGGTGCAGGACTACTCGTTGGAGGTAGCTCATCACAGGCATGCTGAACCGGCAGAAGTAACGTTTAACTTGAACGAAGATTATACAGAACCGCAGAGAGCCTGACGAGAAGTGACTACCTCAGCCAGGCCAACTCGACTTGGTCGACAATCGACAGATCGTTCTTCTTTGAAGCATACTGAATGAACTGGGATGGCTCTAAATATCTGGCTTCCAGCAGAGTTGGTAGTGGAGGGTTATCGACTACCTGGCGTCGGCCCGCTGTGGTTGCTATCAGAATTGCCATCAGTTAGAATGCCTCACTTGATGGACAGAGAGCATTGACCGAATACACCAACATAACACCGGCAGAACAGCCCCAAGTGCCGGTGCCGCTCAGCGAAGACAGCGGCATCGTCCGTGCAGCTGCAGTCCTGGCGATCGGGAATATAACCAGCAGAGTGCTTGGATTGGCCCGGGAGATCGTCAAATCCAACCTCTATGGGGCGTCAGGCCTGCTTGGAGCCTACACGGTAGCCGTGCTGGTGCCCATGACCCTATTTAACCTCATAACCGGGGGCGAGATGGTGAGCTCATCCCTGGTACCTGTCTTCAGCGATTATGCGGCAAAAGAAAAGCGACCAGAATTATGGCGCGTGGTTAGCATGGTTCTCAGCCTGGCCACCACCTTTCTGATCATCATCGTCATTCTAGTGATCTGGTTTGCACCACAGGTGGCATGGCTTGCCGGAGCCCGTAATTTCGAAGATCAGACTCTCGTCCCAATAACCGTGAAGCTGATGCGCCTGGCGACACCGGCGGTGATCTTCCTGAGCATCTCCAGCGTACTAACCGGCGTCCTGTTGGCCTTGAAACGATTCACACTGCCCGCATTTACCGGCGCAGTGTTTAACGGCACAATCGTTGTCGTTGCCCTGCTGCGGCCTGACGAAATCAGCAGCCTGGTGTGGGGATTACTGCTCGGATCTTTCTTTCAGATTCTTCTCCAACTACCCGGTCTTAGAGATGGCAAAATTCGTATAACCTATTACTGGCGGCATCCAGCTGTCCGGCGAATTGTTATCCTCTACACCCCTATCGTCATTGCCCTAGTAGTGAATCAGATCGCCATTTGGATTAGCTTTAACCTCGCCATCACGACCGGTGACAACAGCGTCACTTATATGACCTATGCGACCACCCTCTACCAGTTTCCCCTTGGACTGGTCGTAACCGCGGTCTCTGTCGCAACCCTACCCACTCTTTCAAGACTGGCTTCTTCCTATCGTCAGGCTACCGAGACTCATGCGGACGACGCCGAGCAGAAGTCAAATGATTACAAGGAAACATTAGCCGGTGGTCTCAGGCTCGTGATCACCCTAATTCTACCCGCGGCTGCCGGTCTGTTCGCCCTTGCGGTTCCAATCATTGCCCTTCTGCTTGAACATGGGAAGTTTACGTCTGGCGATACCGCTATCACAGCAAAAGTGCTGCGAGTCTATATTCTCGGCCTCGTCTTCGCCGCAGTTGACCAGATGCTCGTGATCGCCTCCTACGCGCGAAAAGACACCTGGCGTCCGGCTCTTGTCGGTGTGTTCAGCATTGTAATCTATACAATAACCGCCTTCGCCCTCATCAAACCACTGGGTCTTCTGAGCCTGATGGTCGCTGATGCCGTTAAGCATGTGGTCCACACCATAGCTATGATATTGATATTGCGCAGGCAGGTAGGCAATCTTTCCGGCTACCAGATCCGAGCATCCCTGCTGAAATCGCTATTGGCCGCCATCTCGGTTGGTATTGTGGCCTATCTTAGTGCGACATTTTTGAGCGGCGTGCTTGAACAGGACAACTTCCTTTCCAGGCTAGTCATCGTGGCAGCGGCTGGGTTAGCAGGATTGGGAACATTTGTCGCCGCAGTCTTTTTGCTTGACATAAGGGATGCTAAATCACTCCGGCAGCTGCTGCCCAGACGCACTCCTAAATTAGAACCCTAAGCTCCACCTTCTCGCTTTCAATAAGCCCATAATTCAGGTACAATGCGGGCAAGGTTTCCTGTCGGTTTAATCATGAACCGCTATTCATCATCGTTCGCAAACCTTGTGCCCGAACAACAATTCAAAGGGAGAGGAAAGTGGCTAATCATGCATTCCAACTCGTAGTCAGAAAGGGACCACAACCTGGACAGATATTCCCGTTGTCAAAGGATGCGATGTCGATAGGTCGAGATCCTGTCTCGGATATCGTCATCGATGATCCTGAGATATCCCGCCATCACGCACGTCTTAACCTGGGACCATCGGGATATGTTCTCCAAGATATGGCCAGCACCAATGGCAGTTTCGTGGAAGGCAATCGTTTAGGGGGCGAACCAGTAGCTCTCAAGCCAGGACAAATTCTCGCATTTGGGAGCAACATTACCGTTGTTTACGAAGCCTTGCCAGCTCCCGATCCAATGGCCACCATAGTCGCTCCTGCGTCTATTTCATATGAAGAGGAGTTGACTCCTGAAGAGCCACCGGTCGATGAAATTGCCGAGATTGAGTCTACCGAACCGGTCGAGGTTGATGAAGAGGAGATCATTCCGAAAGTCATCGTCCCATTAGTTCTTGAAATTGAAAAGGAAGAAGAAGAAGAAGAAGAGATGGTCGACGAGGTCGCCATCCCGCTGGCTATTGAAGCCGAAGAGGAAGAGGACGTTGTTGAGGTCGCATCTGCAGAGCCTGTTGAAATTGACGAAGCGGAGATTGTCGCCGCGGTCGCAGCTATAGAAGCTCTCGAAATTGAAGAAGAGGAATCGATCGAAGAAGTCGAATCTCCGGAATCACTCGAGATCGAAGAAGATATTGCTGCAGTCGCAGTTGCAGCCGCTCTGGAAGTCGAGGAAGTGGAAGGTCTTGCCGATGTCGTTGAGCCCGAACCCTCTGAAATCGAAGAATTGGAAGAGATGGCCGAGGCTGTCGTCGAAGAGGAAGAATACGAGGATGAAGATGAAGATCTCCCGACGATCATTGATAGTCCGGTGGTTGTCGCCGCAGCCATAGCGGAACCTGAGGTAGAGCCTGAAGTAGGGCAAGGCTTTCCGAGCTTTGACGATGTGGAACCTGAACCGGTCGAGATGATCGAGGAGGAACCCGAACCAGCACCATTTGTCTTTGAGGAACCGGCGCCGGAACCAGATGTTTTCAAGGAACCGGAACCCGCGCCCGCATTTGCTATGGATCCAACCGAACCTGACGTCGACTTTCAACCAATGATGGCAGCACAGCCCGAGATGGAAGCACCTTTCGAGGAACCCAAAAGTGGCCGATCCAATCGCCCGGTCATCATCGGGGCCGTACTTTTTGTGCTCATGTGCTGCTGCATAATTGGATTGATCCTGGTTCTTGTCACCTTTAACGTGGGTTAAACCAGATCTGATCGAAGGTCTTGACCTGGCAGCGTTATGGTTCTTTCGAGGATTGACTCTCTTGGCACAATAGAGAGTAATGGCTCACCTTAAGTATTGATTAGTGACCGGGCTGAACGGCCCGGTCTTTTCTATTCCGTCCGGTCCTCATCGTCCTCAATCGTCTCGAACTCCCCCTCGATGACGATAGATCCTTCCAGATCGCCAGTCGAATAGCCATCGACACCATCGTCGACCGAACTCCTGGAAGTATGCCGGCGCAGCTGTTCCAAGTATTTCCTTACTACGTGATTTGGTGACATCTCGATAAAAACTTTTCCGCCAACAAGTAGTGCGGTTATATCATCAAGCTGGCCCATAACAGGAAATACATCGGGGATAAGATCCGTTGGAATAAGGACATATAGCATGGCAAGGAGGGGGATAATTTTGACGTAGATGGGGACTTCGGGATCACGAATCAAGTACCATACTAGGCGAACTTGATACCAGAACTCTTTCCAGAATCCTGTGTCCCTTGCCGTGCCACCAACACTTGTCTCTAGAGCTTCCATCTGTTCCTCTTCCTGACTGTTTATCTCGCTTTCTGTCATCAACAATCCTCAATACGATGCATCAATTATTAAGTTGCAGCTATGAAGTTGCACAGGGAAGGGTGCACCAAGAAGTTTACCTATGAAGGTTATCTTAAGATGGTTGCCTCTAGATGGCTACCATCACTTATCGCTGACTGATAACATAATTGGTCAACTCAGGCAAGATCGAATTGATATTGTACTTCTCCCAATAGCCAAAGCCACCTGCGGTAAATACCGTGAAACCAATTAAGTAGCCGTCCTGACGCACACCGGCATCGTACCAGGCGAGCTGGTTTATGAACGCTTGAGGACCATCCTCCCCAAATCCCTGGTCAACCCAATATCCTTGAAAATCTAGCCAGCCCAAACCACCTGGTCCAGGGCGGTTGCCGATGATACCATCAACACCAGCCTCGGTGATGACAAGTGGGATGATCATACCGGCGGGTTCGAGATACTCGCGATAATACCAACGATAACGAAACGTTAAGGAA
Source organism: Candidatus Zixiibacteriota bacterium (assembly GCA_035686605.1). GTDB lineage: Bacteria > Chloroflexota > Anaerolineae > Promineifilales > Promineifilaceae > UBA11865. The sequence goes on along the minus strand of DASRZI010000204.1, from coordinate 7,008 downwards.
CCGCGATCGGGGTATGCGGGATAACCCGGTAGCGGATCCCCATATAGATATAGCATGTCTGGCGCACCATACTCATGTAAGGTCAAGATACCGTCATGATCAATTGCCGCTTGAATAGCCGGCAGGAATAACTCGAATTCATGTAGTTCAGGAACTCCGGTAGCGAATCCCCCAATTGCGGTCCGGAAGCCATACTGGGCCATGAGCCGCACCCGCTCCTGTTCAAACCTGGAATACCAAATCATATTCTGAGTATTTGGATCTGGTTCGTTCCACCCCTCCCAGTAATCAACGGCCGGATTCAGTCTGTATGTTTCTAAATTCTCCGCGACAAAGTCTCGGGCAGTTTCCTCAGGAACGCCCTTGTAATCTTGACTTTCGACGCTGATGCGCCCAACTGTTAACGTCCGCGGCGATACCTCTTTGACCTCCGCTAGAAATCCGAGATCGTCAACCGCTTTCATGACTGCCGGCTGCGCCCTGCGGACAAACTCCATTATTGCCGGATCATTATTCCTAACCACATGCAGGCCAAGTTTACTCGGACCAAGCTCGTCCGTCGGGGGCAAATCGGGCAGGGTACTGGAATACCTATACCTGGTAGCTGTCGCCGTTGGCGTAGGTGATGGGGTTCGTGTTGGTGTATTCGGCGGAAGAGTTGGCGTTGCGGATGGTGTCATCGTCGCCATCGGCCGGTTGTTTCCGGTATCAGAAGAAGAGATCTGCTGCGTTGGCACTGGTGTATACGTTGGCGGAACCTCAGATGGCTCTGCTTTCGTGGATGCCGGTTTGGCTGCTGCGGATACCGCGGTTGTCGAAGCTGGAACAGTAAATACCGCCGCCGGCTGCACCCTTGTTGGCAGCTGGACCTCGGATTTACATGAGATTAGCAGCAGTATCCCGAGCAGAGGGAAGCAAGAAAGAATTCTCATTGTTCCCGTATAACCTTGCATGTGAGGAATATACCACCGCACATTTTGAGGGCCAATGACCTTTTGCGCCTATGACTGCCAGTGTTAAAATCGCGCCTTGCATTCGCATCGCCTATCTACGAATACTTATGAACCTGCTATTTCTCTTTGCAAAAGTTACGCTGGTCGCCTTCTTCCTGTTGATGTTTCTGCGCAGCAACAAGGTGATCTGGGGAATCGGACTGTTGACAGTGACCTCGGCAATCCTCCTCGACGCTTTTCTAAATACGTTTGGTCGGGAGGAGATGATCCAACAGTTTGGATTCTTCTATTACGTGCTTGCCGGCGCGCTCTTCGCTGGTGCTACGTTGTGGCTTTGGGGAGTTCTTCGTGCGTATACCAAGCCCGTGATCCAGGAGCCGGAGAGCATTAGGCCGACTGCATCCCCACCTGCCTGCGTCGACGCACAACCAGCTGAAGGATCAGATGATAGATCCCAAGAAAAAGCTGCGTATTCGGATATATACGTAACAATCAACGATAATTTCAGCGAGGACGACATTCTAGACCTCGAGTTCGACATGGGATACTCGGAGTATTCAAATCTCATCGCAGGTCGAGAAATCGAAGAACTCACATTGTCCATTATCGAAACTGCTGAAAGAGACCACCAAATCGAGGAACTCAGATTGGCGATCGAGCGTGTCCAATCCCCTCTAGCTGCCGACCATTTGCCGAGAATCGAGAAAATCAGCGCCGATTCACCCCGGACAGTTCTTCGCCAATATATGTTAGCAAACTGCACTATGACAGATATCGAGCTAATCATAGACAACCTGAGAATTGACTCAGATTCCGTTCCCGGCGATACGACAAAGGCCAGAGTACGTAATCTACTTCTCTATGTTGATAGTAACGATCGAGTTGAAGAACTTATCGAATTGCTGCAACGTCGATCCTCCGAGACATCCGCTCCCCTTTCTTCTCAATAATTCAGCTAGACATAAGAATAAAGTCACGTTGATAATCGGCGCAAAAGCGTGTAGATTGTCTCTAGGATAGCTTTGATCTCGGATGACCTTGTCTGTTGTCGATCGGTCATCATGGAACGGTCATGATGGATCGCTCTTGATCAAGCTAATCAACATTACGCCAAATGTAGTACCGGCAAAAAAAGAATACATCAACAGCGTTTCGCTGATGGAGAGGATGATCATTCGTAAACTCTGGCCAATTCTCACAGCTTCGTTCTTGGTTTTGGGCATCTTCGCCTTACTGGGATTCTTCTCGGTCTATGCCAGCGATGATGGCATTCATATTGCGGAAGAGAGTCCGCCAATCCCCAGGTCGCCTGACCAAAACCTGTTGTTCAATCCGTCCTTCGAAGGAAACTACACCGCCTACATTCCCCAAGGCGGGCACCCGGATTGTCCAGCGGGAATTTGCCAGACGGCACAGATGGCCGCTGGATGGACGCCTTTTTGGAGGTCTCACGATTCAGGAGACGATCCATGGATTTATCGGATGCCGGAATACAAGCCAGCCGAATTAAACATCCCCCCACCCCCACGTGTTCGAACCGGAGAGCGTGCTCAACAATATTTCACATTCTACTCCACCCATGCGGCAGGAGTATACCAACGTGTTTCGGTTGAGATAGGTCGACAGTATTGCTTCTCCATATGGGGGCACTCCTGGTCTTCCAACGATGATAATCCTTTCACCAGCGACAATACATTGCTCCAAAAAGTCGGTATTGATCCCTCAGGTGGAACCAGTTGGGAAAGCAGCAATATTATTTGGAGTTCCCCAAAGGAGCAGTACAACGAATACGGCCAGTTTTACGTTTGTGGCACAGCGCAGACCAATGAGCTGACCGTGTTTGTGTTCTCGGAACCTATCTGGGCAGCAAAACACAACGATGTCTATTGGGATGATGCTGAACTGGTGGTCTACGAGCCTGAACTGATTATACCGCAGATAGATGGCATCAGCTTTGTAACAGATGTAGACATTCCTAGGACATTGTCTCAGGAAGTTGTGATAGAAATCCCGGATGATCCGTGGGTGTCCTGGAGCGCCGCGATAGCAAATGGTGGAACGCTTGTTCCTACGCTAAGTGCAACCAATGGTGTGGCTGGTGACGACATAATGGTAACGGTGGATTCCACAGGTCTGGGAATCGGCACCCATACTGCCGATCTCATCATAACCTCAACCCCCCACCTTGCTGGTAGCCCGGCGACCGTACCTGTTTCTTTGATCGTTGTACAGGAGCTTCACACCACCGATCTTCCGTACCTTACGGCTCCTTAAACAAATAACCAATTCCTTCAAGAGAAATCTATATGAAACGCAAAGGGCACCCTGACAGGGTGCCCCGATGATTACTTGTCAATTACTCCCAAATCGTCTTCGTTTTACTCGGTTTTTTCCTCGACCTCATCCGCTGTCGTTTCTTCTTCATCATTACCTTCGCGTACACCTTGTCTGAAGGCACGAACGCCCCTGCCGAGCTCTTCTCCGAGCTTTCCGACGCGTCCGATGCCGAAAACCAGGAGGACTATTACGAGGATAATGAGCCATTCCCAACCGCCTAAACTTGGCATGTCATTCTCTCCAGGTCCACTAGACCTAAATTCTACAAATCGCCACTTTAACAATCATTTCTGACGATCTGATGTACTCCCTCTATGATTCGACTTGTTGAATCGTTTCCGGACCCAAGCTGGAATCCGGCATTCATATTAGGACATACGGTATTCACAGGATACGGTATCAGAAGTATTATATCATCCGAGTCAATACCCGGACAAGGACACTCACCTCCAAATCCGGTTGCTTGGCCTATCTCTCGGTGCTAAACTAATCTTGTATGTCCCAAGCCCTCTATCGAAAGTGGAGGCCGGCTCGATTTGATCAGGTAGTCGGTCAGGAACACGTAACCAGTACGCTCAAGAACGCCGTCGTCGCAGGCCGCCTAGGTCATGCTTACTTGTTTTCGGGGCCGAGGGGAACTGGCAAAACTACGATCGCCAGGTTGGTCGCCAAGGCAGCTAATTGCCATGATTCGGATTTGACACAGCGACCGTGCAACGTTTGCCCTCCCTGCATTGCCGTTAATGAAGGACGCTACCTGGACCTCATTGAAATCGACGCCGCATCAAATACAGGTGTCGATGATATAAGGGATCTTCGTGAGAAAATCAACTTTGCCCCATCCGAGGGACGTATTAAGGTATACATCATCGACGAAGTTCATATGCTTTCCACAGCCGCCTTCAACGCCTTGTTGAAGACCTTGGAAGAACCTCCCGATCATGCCATGTTCATCCTGGCGACAACCGAAGAACACAAAGTCCTACTGACGATCAAGTCTCGCTGCCAGCTGTTCAACTTTCGGCTGCTGACCAGCCAGGAGATAACCGGCCGCTTAAGATGGCTTGCCGAGCAGGAGAACTTGACTCTGGAAGAACCTGCCGTGGCGATGATCTCCCAGCACGCTGCTGGAAGCATGAGGGACGCAGAGAGTTTGCTAGACCAACTGGTTGCTGCGCCCGGTGACACGATTACACTGGAACGAGCTCAGACAGTCTTGGGTACAGCCTCGATCGAGGCGATTAGCACCTTGGCAGACGCACTTCTAGCTGGGGACGGGCCTGGAGGATTATCAATAATACATGAGACCTTGGCATCCGGGGCAGATGCCCGCCAATTCTCCCGGCAGATGCTATCCCATATGCGGCACCTGTTACTGGTCTCGATGGCAGGACATGAGCTGCCACTAGGCTTAACGGAAGACCAGGCAGCAACAATGAACCGCCAGGCCAGCGGTGCCGACCGATCCTTTCTTATCGATGCGGTCAAGCGCTTTAATTCGGCGGCTCATATTCCAACTGGCAGCTGGCAGCCACAACTACCTCTGGAATTGGCTTTTATCGAATTGCTTCCCATGTCGAACGACTCTCGCTCGGCAGAGAAATCTGTACGCGCACAAGGCGTCCAGCAAAAGAAAGCCAAGAAGATCCAACCTCTGCCGGTGGTTGAACCTCAAAACAATCCAGAACCTACAGCCACCAATCCTGAAGAAACCAAATCGACTATCAAGGCAACAGTCAGCCCTTCATCCGCGCCATCGATTGATGACGTTAAATCCCTTTGGCCGGAGTTGAGGGAACGAGTGGCTAAAAAAGACTCAAACCTGCCTGCCTTGTTGGCCTCGTCAAAGCCCCTCGCGACCGAAGGAGCGACATTGATACTTGGTTTTGACTATCCAATCTTAATGGATAAATTCGAGAAAAGGAAAGAGGCCAAAGATATCGTAGCGGCCGAGCTCAGCGAGCTATTACATGTTCATGTAACTGTCCGAACTATCGTTACTGAGCATTATATTCCGCCGGCGATTGAAGAAGGCATAAACATTGAAGAGTTTTCTGCTCTTGCCCAGGAGCTAGGGGGCGTCGTTCACGACCAGTAGCGACCATAGCGGACTCAAGTTCGATATGCGTAGTTCAAATTGAAAACAAGCCATTGAGACATGATTAGTAGCAGTCTGTACAGTCTCAATTTTCAAGTGCTGATGATAATGCACAGGAATCAGTTAGAACGCCAATTCATGAGTCAAACATCGACGGTAATCAAGAGTTTACACAATTAGGAGTACAAGATGGCCAAAAGATCTTACCGGGGAAAGCCAAAGAAGGACAGAGCACCAAGCAGCAGTAATATGATGGGTCAATTCCAGGAGATGCAGAAACAGATGGCGGCTCAGCAGGAAGCCCTGGAGACCGAGACCATTTCGGTGACTGCCGGAGGGGGTGCGATCGAGGTGGTCATCACCGGGCATCAGCGAATCCAATCAATCGTGATCCAACCCGAATTAGTAGATCCGGATGATATCGAGATGCTGCAGGATATGCTGGTGGCTGCGGTAAATGCTTCCATAGAGCAATCGCAGGCAATGGCTGCTGCAAAAATGGAGGGTTTAACCGGTGGTCTGGGTCTAGATGATCTCTTGGGTGGACTTGGTGGGATGTAGAGGTGGCTAACGACATCCTTCCAGCGTCAGTCCAGCGATTGATCGATGAATTTGCCAGGTTGCCTGGTATCGGCCCGAAATCTGCGTCTCGACTGACCTTTTATCTGTTACGATCTTCCGATGAACAATCTGCCGAACTGTCCGAGGCTGTAGGTTTATTAAGAAGCTCCACCCGGCTCTGTTCGAACTGTTTCAACATCACCGAAGTAGATCCATGCCCTACGTGCAGCGACGACTCCCGTGATGCGGCGATCCTATGCGTTGTCGAAGAGCCTCTCGACGTCGTCGCCATTGAACGCTCTCGAGCCTACAAGGGTCAGTACCATGTATTGCATGGGGTTCTCTCACCGGTCGAAGGCGTGGGACCTGACAAGCTGAAAATAGATGAGTTGGTCCAGCGCATCGGGAACACTGACTTCACCGAGGTAATCATCGCTACCAATGCCACGCTAGAAGGGGACTCCACGGCGCTGTACTTGCAGCGGCGGCTGTTACCGCACGATGTAAAGGTAACAAGGCTTGCCAGGGGATTACCGGTTGGAGGAGATTTGGAATATACGGATGAGGTCACCCTCAGCCGTGCCCTTGAAGGACGCCAGGAACTAACCTGACAAAGGGGGAACCTTGGCGGGAGTGGATGGGAGTCGAACCCACCACCGCTCGCTCCGCGCGACCGGTCACCGGTTTTGAAGACCGGGGCATCCACCGGGACACAACCACTCCCGTATTCGGCATGAATATATCCAAGGCGACATTCCAGGGCAACCACCAATAAACCAGCTTGATTCAATTCGTATCGAAGGTCCTCGGAGATTCGAGCACGGCGAAGGGGAGTTGACCAGATAAAAGAGTGTCTCCCTACTTGACAGTGAAATGCCCTTTGGATAGAATCACCCGTGCTCAACAAGCAATGCTAAACCACTGCCGGGATAGCTCAGTTGGTAGAGCACTGCACTGAAAATGCAGGAGTCCCCAGTTCGAGTCTGGGTCCTGGCACTGAAAGATAATCATGCGGGTGTAGTTCAGTGGTAGAACGTCTCCTTGCCAAGGAGAAGGTCG
>DASRZI010000203.1:0-9789 GCA_035686605.1 Candidatus Zixiibacteriota bacterium | reverse complement strand
GGACCTTCTCGAAAGTGCTTTTCCCGGCCCTTCGGCTGGGCTATGTCGTCCTTCCACCGGCGCTATCGGAACCTTTTCACCAGGCCATGAAGCTGGTCGACCGGGGCGCACCGACGCTTACCCAGGCTGCGGTGGCGGATTTTATCAGCGAGGGGCATTTCGAAAGACATTTACGACGCCTTCGTTCTGAATATGGTCGGCGGCGCAGATCTCTGGTTGAAGCAGTTGAGCACCACCTGGGTAATGATGTGAGCTTTTCTGGAGTTGAAGCTGGCCTCCATGTGATGCTTTACCTACCTGCAGCTATCGACGAGAGCGACTTTGTTCACCAAGCTGCTGGCGTAGGGGTAGGGGTTTATGGTGGAAAAACATACCATCTTGATAGACCGGCTCTACCATCGATTTTGCTCGGTTTCAGCGGTCTAAACACAGAAGAGATAACAGAGGGTGTCAATCGCCTTTCCGGTGTGCTCCATTCGATGATGGGGATTAACAGGTAAGCTCTCCCCTCCCCCTGGAACAAACTATCTTGGTCAGTCAAGACTTCTACATCGGTAGTCCAAAGAAAGCTGCCACTTTTCCTGGGGGAGTTTCCTCGGGGAGGGAGTGCTGCATGGGAACTCAAAAAAAACAGCGCGCTGGCTTTGTTACATACCAGCGCGCCGCAAGATATTATCCCACCAGATATCTGACGGTCAGACCAAGTTTACTCGCCCCCGCCAAGAATGATATGGTCACCTGGCGATTCTGACGCCCATATTCGAGCTGTACCATCTTCCGAACCAGAAACTAGCGAAAGGCTCACTGGACTAAAGGCCACCGACATAACCCAATCCGTGTGACCAGTTAGTGTTATCGGTAATTCGTTTACATCGTATGGATCCCAGACAAGGATCGTCATATCATCACTGGCCGAAGCGAGGGCTGATCCATCATTTGTGAATGCCACCGATCTGACCCAATCTGTATGCCCTATGAATGAGTGGGGCGCCGCATCAAGATTGTTCAAATCCCATAATAGGACTGTCGCGTCGTCACTACCGGATGCCATAAATGCGCCGTCCGGACTGATGGCAATCGATCGGATCCAGTCATCATGTGCTTCGAGAAGTGTTGGGGGAGCATTAAGATCCAGGAGATCCCACAGGTAAATGACTCCCTCGTCACCACCAGCAGCCAGCGTTCTGCCGTCAGGACTAAAAGCTACTGAGAAGATGAACCCGTTTGTGGGAAGGACAAGGGGAGCAGCGCTGAGATCAGAGGGATCCCAAAGACGGACTGTATTGTCATCGCTACCACTTGCCAGTATATCGCTGTCTGGACTAAAAGCGACGGAACGGACCCAGTCCTCGTGTTCCGCCAGAATCACGGGATCACTAGCTGGATTTTCAGCACTCCAAACCATGATCGTCGAGTCGTCACTACCAGAAGCCAACCATTGACCATCAGGGCTAAAAGCAACCGATCTAATCCAATCTGAATGAGCAGGAAGAGCAAATAATTCGGAGCTTGGATCATCGAGGCTCCACAAATGGATACTTCCGTCAGTTCCACCTGTGGCAATTAACTGCCCGTCAGCCGAAAAAGCCACACTTTGTATAGGTGAAGAGAAAGTAGTAGGCGGAACGATTGTCGTATCGACTACGACATCCGGGATCTGGATATCTACGGGCTCGTTGAAGTTTGACATGTTCATGGTGATGAGCATGCTCACTTCACCGCCACCCGCGCCAAAGAGCGAATCGTCTAACCCATCTGCTATGGTTTGGCCTTCGAGAACTAATTGGTACAGGTAGTTATCCTCAGCGCCTAACCAGATATCTACTGTGAAATCACCACCACCCTCGGCTTCATCCATAACCATGAATCCTTGTAGATGGACAACTGGGACGCCATCAATGATTTCATCTCCGACAATGACGAGATCGGTGAATGCATCCTCATCACTCCCAAGGAGCGAATCTGGCGATGCAAAACCGCCTCCAAGCTCGCCCAGTCCAAAGAATCCGCCATCGGATGAGATTTCCCATTCACCAGTTTCGGGATTGGTCATATAAGTGGTTTCGCCAACTGATACCATTTCCGATTCCATGGATATTCCCAGAAACGAAAGGCTCAAGGTCCCGGCCGTCATGTCCGGAGCTTGGACAACCCCTTCGAAAGTCATGGGGATTTCCATTTCCAAACCTTCCCCGCCCATTACGATTTGAAGGTCCATTGTTAACTGGAATGAATCAACCTCGTCCATGGCCTGGGACGATGCGCCCAGGATTTCCGTGGCCGAGCGTGATTCTACTGTCGGCGGGATTGGCGTTGCTGTATCTTCTGGCTCGGGGGTCGGAGGCGGTACTGGCGTGTCCTCTGCTTCCGGCTCTCGAGTCGGTCGTGGTTCCTCAGTGGCTGCTTCCTGGGTCGGTTCGTCAGACCCAAAGGGATTAGCATTGCAGGCAAGCCCTGCGAGCATAAGGATAATAATTAGTGTAAGAATTGGGTGTTTTCGCATTCATTCCTCCAAATAATCGGTCTTCTTCTACCTGTACAAAATCCCGCACCTATTCGAGCCTCGAGCCGGCAGACCATTAAAGCCAAGGCTTATATTGGGAAAAGGTGCAGATCAATCCTGTGCCAGGGATTCCTAAAACAGGGATCATCACACGTGAGCTTGGTAAGCCCCACTAGAGGCGTATTGTACAGGAAAAAACGCTTTTGTGCGCTACATATAGCCCATAAGTCACCTACATTCGCCGTCCTAATTCGACGACAACGGTAGCGACCTCTCTCTCATCGTCGGACGGGTAAGGCAGGTAGGCCCGCCCGCGCCTTTTACAGAAATCTCATCACCAGCGTACTCATACACTTCAACACCCGCACGTTCAAGTCGCGTCCGGGTCTTCGGGTTGCCAGCGAGCATCAGGCATTTACTGGGAGCTAGGGCTAGGACATTGCAGGCCATCGCCTCGAATTCCTCATCAGCTACCTCAATAAGGTGTATACCCTTGGCGAGCAATTTCTGTCGAATGACAGCTGGCATCACCGGCGAATAAACGAGTGCCTTGTCACGGTCGACCGGGCTTAGGATAGACATCAAGTGGAACACGTCTGACAACCCTCGCCAGTGGGGCAGCTGGGCAATAAGAACCTCATCAACGCAATCACCAAGCAAGGTTTTCAGCTGCCTGATCCCTTCTGCGTTTGTTCTATAACCCTGACCAACGACCATGGTCCGTTCATCAATCCAGACCACATCACCGCCCTCTAAAATCCCTTCACCAGTTATTGCGCCAGCAATATTTATTCCCATAGATCTATAGGTCTTCTCTAGAGATAGCGGTTCGTTGCGGCGGGCCTGTTTTCCCATGTTGCATAGAATGGCTCCCTTGTCGCAGATGACAGAAGCATCCCTTACATAGATCGAATCGAGGTTTGTCCGCCTATCCACCTCTAAAAACTGTACCTCGATCCCGGACTCTCGGAAAATGTGAACCACGCGATCATATTCGATTACGGACCGCGAGAAATCAGGGCAACCACTGTAATTCAGAGACTCCCATTGGCTCTCGATTACCTGGTCGTTGATGAAAGCCTCATTAACGTGCTTCAGCACTATTTGTGAAATCCGGCCGGTCTCCGACTGGTAGGTCATTTTCTTGTTTTCATTGGTCATATCAGATCTAGTGTCCTTTACTGGCGTATTGAAGATGGGGGAACCCGATCCCAACGATGTACGTCTTCATATTGCTGACTCAGAGTATATCCTCTAGAGGGCTATAGTACTGGTCTCTCTCTTGCGAAGAAGCAATAATACCCTATAAATACCCATGTGCGGTCTCGCGCTGATCGACATGGGAGTCGGAATAAGGGACTGAGGGTCTAAGGGACTTACGGCCTAATAATTAAGGAGAAGTACCTTGAAAATACTAGTCACGGGAGGCGCCGGCTATATCGGCTCGACTACCGCCTCACACCTTCTAGCCGCAGGCCATGAAGTAATCGTCTTTGATAACCTGACCCATGGCTATCAGGCGGCGGTTCCTGAGGGGGCGGAAATAATTGTCGGGAACATTAACGATCGAGCCCTTCTTGACCAAGTTCTTGGGTCGGGGATTGAGGCCATCGTGCATTTTGCAGCCCTGATTGAAGCTGGCGAGTCGATGAAACGCCCAGCAGCCTACTTACACAATAACGTCGGAGCATCCACAACCCTCATCGACGCGGCCGTCGCGAACCGTGTGGACAACATCGTTTTCAGCAGCTCGGCAGCCGTATATGCAAGCCAGGATCATCCACTTGTCGAAGAAAGCGATATCCAGCCTGTCAATCTCTATGGGCAAACCAAGCGCATGGTTGAGGAAATTCTTGGTTGGTATCATCGATTGGTTGGATTAAAAAGCTGTTCACTGCGCTATTTCAATGCCAGTGGAGCATCCTTTCACGGAGGTGAGATCCGAGGTGAAAGCCATCAACCTGAAACGCATTTGATCCCCCTGGTCCTGCAGGTCGCGCTTGACCAAAGGCCTTCCATCTCCATTTTCGGCGATGACTACCCTACCCCAGATGGCACCAATATCCGTGATTATGTTCATATCGACGATTTAGCCCAGGCCCATGTCAAGGCGGTGGAGGCCTTAAGAGATGAAAGCGAAGCTCTATGGGTGTATAATCTGGGCAACGGATTTGGCTATTCCAATCTCGAAGTAGTAAATACAGCTCGTAAAATAACTGGTCATCCGATTCCGGCCATCATGGCGTCACGCCGGCCTGGAGATGGCGCAATCTTGGTAGCAAGCAGCGAGAAGATAAAGAGTGAACTTGACTGGACACCAGAGTACCCAGAACTTGAAACTATCATCTCATCTGCCTGGGAATGGCATCGTTCCCATCCCCTTGGGTACGGCAATTAAGGACGAGAAATTAGAATTATCGACCTTATATGGACGCTCTATACATCTCGTTTGCTATCAACCTACTTTTGATTAGTTCCTGGAATGGTAGTTCAACTTGAAACCAGTGATTGACGTTCATAGCCAGTCCCAGAGGAGGTCTTCATGACAGGTATTAGAGCTGGCGATATTGCTAAGGCGGAGAGAATCCTGAAATCTGTGAGAGATGAATGGCTCGATCGGCCAGGGGTCGTCGCCGTGGACCTGGGATACAAGTGGGTCAAAGGCTCTATGACCGGCAAGCTCTCGATACGCGTTCATGTCCGCGACAAGAAACCTGCCTCCCTGCTTTCGAAAGAGGAGATGTTCCCGCAGGAGATAAACGGCATCGAAGTAGATGTGATTGAGGCTGTCTATATTCCCCAGGCACTGTCAGATTCAAAGCTGGAATCAGCCAGCGGCGGGCGGGATAAGCGATATGACGTTGTTCCAATCGGCGTGAGTATCGGTTCTCGCTACAGTACGGCTGGTACTCTTGGCACTAAAGTTATCGACGTAACGAACGGCGACGAGATGATCCTCAGCAACTGGCACGTCCTGGCCGGAAGGCCCGGCGCAAGACCCGGTTTACCTATCTGGCAACCTGGATGGATCGACGGCGGGACCAACGATGAAAACACCATCGCAGAACTTTCCCGCTGGGTTCTGGGACCCTACGACGCCGCCGTCGCAAAGCTAACCGGGCAGCGAGAGGTCACGACCAAGACCTTAGAAGGGAAGTCCATAGTGGATGTCACAGAACCCAAATTGGGTATGCGCGTTTGGAAAAGCGGCCGCAGCACTGGCTATACAGAAGGACTTATTGATGGTATTAAAATGCGGGTCTCCATTCCATACGGTGAATTAGGTATTAAGAGAATTGATTCGGTATTCCACATCGTCCCTCGAGCTGGAGCAGCCAAAACCGAAATCAGTATGGGCGGGGATTCTGGCGCGATCTGGGTAGATGCTGAAAGCGGAAAGGCTGTTGGCCTACACTTCGCTGGGGAGCGCGCGAACTTACCCGAACATGCCTTGGCCAACGAGATCATCCAAGTTACCAAGGCCTTGAATATCCGGTTTCTGCGTCAGTCGCCGCCTAGGACACTAAAACTACCTATCCCTCGACGCGATTTGGGCATCGATCTTGTCAATGCCATTAGCACTTTTTTCAGGCGCTTTCTCCGCCGTCGCTGATATAATTACCTTATGAAGATCACCATCGCCTTTCTACCTTTTTCTCGCCCGGATGGTGCCGGGTCCGGGGTGATTTCCGCATTCTTGCGGTCTGGTTCACGCCTTCTTCTCATTTTGGTGATCCTCGTTCTTGCCATTGGTTTTACAGCTTGTAGGAATGACGATAGCCAGGATCTAAATGAAGGTCAGCAAGCACCCGATCTGAATCTTGCTGATCCAACCTTGGCGGTCAGCGGAGACGCGGAAGTAAGGCCCACCTCTACAACCCAACCCTCACCGACAGTCAGATCTTCCCCACCTTCTCCGGTCGTTTCACCCGTTCTAGTTGAATCTCCTACTGAGGCCCCGGTGATGGCTTCTGAAGATTTGTCGATCAGACCCAGTGAAATTGGCTTCTATCCAGATGGCGCTGTCTATGAAGGCGATCTGGTAAGCATAAGGATCGACCCCAGGATACCGGATAGATTGGCGCCCAATGATATCGATGTCCGCATCTTTATTGATGGGGTCCAGGTTGTCTCTAACAATGTCAATTGGCGGAGCCTGAATGGGAATCCTTACGGACTTTACCAGTGGGTGTGGGATAGCAGTGATAATCCGGGCAACCACACGGTGATCGTTTTTCTCGACCCTGAAGATGCCCTATTTTCCGGGGACGAGTCGTCTGCGAACAACATCGCCTCAACTAAATTGGAGGTCCAGCCCGCGGAATACTTGAGTGACGCGGAGCTAAACGCAAGATGGGTAACCGAGGAGAACGGTTGCTGCCGCATCCACGTCGTAAGCGGTACTGCAGCCCACCGAGATTTAGATTCTCTTTTGGTACAGGTTGACGCAGCCTATCAGAAGGCAGCCGATATTTTAGGCGAGCAATTGAGAGGACAGTACGACGTTTATCTGGTCGATCGCATTTTTGGCCAGGGAGGATACGCCAAGGAGTCGATGGTCGTTTCCTACCCTGACCGGGATTATATAGCCGGGGAACTCGAAGAACTACTTGTACACGAGGCAGTGCATCTAATCGACCGTAGATTCTCCTCGAATCCAATCACGTTCCTGTCGGAAGGTTTGGCAGTCTGGGCTGCCGGAGGACACTACGAACAACAGGATTTGAGCCAGCGAATGTCGGCTCTGGTGCAGATTGGACATTACGAGGCCCTGGATCAGATTATCAACGACTTTGTCGGTACTCAGCACGAAGTCGGCTACCTTGAGGGGGCCGGATTCATTGATTATCTGGTGGACACCTATGGTTGGGACCTGGTGAAAACCTTTTACGGGCAAACCTCGGCCAACGATGGTGAAACGCTAACAGAGGCAGTCGATGTAAACATGCGTCGCGTCTTTAGTAAACCTCTCGAGCAGATCGAATCCGAATGGATAGCCCATCTTCGCAACGCGCCTCGGGATAAAGACGCGATGGATAATCTTCGGGCGACATTACGTTATTATGACCTTGTCCGGCGATACCAAGCCGATTTCGATCCAGCAGCATATTATTTAACCACCTGGTTGCCAGACCCAGAAATCGCTCTACTTCAGGGTGCAACAGCCGATTTCAGTCGCCAGCGTACATCTCCTATCAACGTCGCGCTGGAGACAATGCTTGTATCTGCCGGTTCGTCATTTCGGCAAAGTGAGTATGAAAAGGCATACGCTCTGATGGATAGCGTCGAGCGTGTTTTAAACAACAATGGAGCCTTTCTTGATCCTCTGGCTCTGTCTTATCTAGACATTGTGCTTACTGCCAGAGATATGGGCTTTGAAGCCCTGGAAATTGAACTCCTTGGAGATCAGGCCACGGTTCTTGTTTCTCAACCTGAAGAAATACAGCTGGCTTTGATCGATCTAGCTCTTGGTGAAGGGCGACACTGGACTATGACTCGATAGCAGAAAACTGGTCCTAAACCGTTGCTCATTTATGAGCTAGAGCGCAAACCTCAAAGTAAGAACACACTGCGATTTTGTCTGGATGCGCCTGTTGATTTTCCTTTTTTATGCTACAATGCTCGCACTTAGGTTTTGGCGTGAGAGAAAGCGGGATACTCTCCCCCAAAGCGAATCCAAGAAAGCTGGCACTCGGATTGAAACGGTATTATTGCCACTCTTCTAAGAGGACTCCTCTGAGAGGGTTTCGAAGCATCTCTCCCAAGGCGTAATCCACAATCCAACAAGGATCCTGCTCAAGCCGGAACCTGGACCCGGCAAGGCAAAAAGAGGTACCAAATGATTGAGGTCGTTATAGACAGCATTCGTATCAGTCTCATTTCGCAGCATCGGATTGTGATGCTTAGAGATGTGGACGGCGAGCGCCAGCTTCCAATATGGATTGGTCCATGTGAAGCCGAAGCAATAACCATTGAACTGCAGGATATGGAAATCGCTCGGCCAGTTACCCACGACCTTCTTAAAAACGTCATTGATGATATGGGAGGGAAAGTATCCCATATCCTGATAAGCGAATTAAGAGAGATGGTTTTTTACGCACGTCTCTTCATTGATGTAGATGGCACCATGCACGAGGTTGATTGCCGGCCTTCGGACGCGATAGCTGTAGCTGTCAGGGCTAAAGTGCCCATCTTTGTCAACGAGCCCGTGCTCGACGAAGCCGGGATCGTCCCCGAATCTGATGTCGAAGATGGGGACGGACTGGAAAACGGTGAGAGCCTGGACGCCTTCAAGGACTTTGTCGATACGCTAGACTTTGAGGATTTTGAGGGCGACGAGTAGCCGTTCAGGTAACTACTTGATTGACGAATGGACGGTATAGATCGCTTACCCCCCAGCAATGTTGACGCAGAGGAGGCCCTTCTTGGCTCCTTGCTGATCGACAGCGATGCGATCTTCGAGGTGGCCACGTTTCTCCGGCCGGATGCATTCTACCGCGAAAAAAACAAGTGGATATACGAGTGCATAATAAGCCTCAATGATCGGCGGGAGCCCGTTGATCTCATCACCTTGTCCGATGAACTTCGTCACCGCAGCCAACTAGATGAAGTTGGTGGTGAAGCTTTTATCATTGGTCTGCTCAATATCGTTCCAACATCTGTACATGCCCAGCACTACGGCCGCATCATTGAAGCGGCTTCAGTCCGCCGTCGCATGATCTCGGCAGCGACGACCATCGCCAATCTCGCCTTTGAACAAGAAGAAGATATCAGCGTTACCATCGACCGGGCTGAGCAAGCCCTGTTCAGCATCAGCGAGGAGCGAACCACAAGAGATCTTGTTGCTGTAAAAGAGGTCGCCCGTGCATATTTAGACCGCATAGAGGAATTACACGAACGCGGCGACGAGGTGATTGGCGTTCCAACCAGCTTCACCGACCTGGACCGGCTTTTAGGGGGATTAAACAGGTCCGATTTGATCATAATAGCTGCCAGGCCTGGCATGGGTAAAACGGCACTGCAGTTGGCCATCGGCCAAGCGGCCGCCCGACGCTACAATAAGCGAATCGCCATGTTCAGTTTAGAGATGTCGGCCGAGCAGCTTGTCCAGCGCATGATCGCCGCCGAAACGCGAATCGACTCGCAGCGCCTTCGTCGCGGCGATCTCGAAGAGCACGAATGGCCCATTTTTTATGAAGCTGTTGGCCGTATATCCGAAACTCAGATCTTCATCGACGACACTCCTTCGATAACGCCGCTGCAGCTTAGGACCAAATGCAGACGAC
>DASRZI010000202.1:0-7137 GCA_035686605.1 Candidatus Zixiibacteriota bacterium | reverse complement strand
CTCTTTGCCATGCCACTGGCCCTGCTGCTGTCCCGGGCGATCGGCATCGAAGGGATCTGGTCGGCACTGTCCCTGGGGAACCTGCTCAGTTCTGTGCTGGGGGCTGTCTGGGCGGTGGCTACCGGACGCAGGCTGGAAACGAATACGGTTAGGTGATCTTCCCTTCCGCGATTAATGATCGTAGGTTTCACCAAAAACTCAGGTCACAGATGACCCCCAACGGATCACTGTACCGACGCGTTCTGTATTCCATTTCAGGATGTCCATGAATACGTCCTCGGCTTTCTGCCAATCAACGACCTCGGTGAGAAGCGGATCAAGGCTTAATTTTCCACTCTCCAAAAGACGCATGAAGCAATCGGCGTCATCCCGCCAGTTCCAGAAACCCGCATGGGACTCTACTTGCGGAACCGAGAACATGGCATGAGCGCCCAGAACCGTGATACCCTTTCGGTGCACGTCCCGGTAGAAATTGACGACGCTATCCCCGCGTGTACTACCCAGCAGCGAAACCCGGGCGAAGCTGTCGGCTGCCTGGAACGCCAGAGGCACGCCCTCGGGTGCGCCCGTTGACTCGATGACCACCGCCAATTTTCCCGTTTGGTCGAGCCAATTCTTCTGGGAAGTATCGAGAACTTGCTCTGCGCCACATTCCAAAGCGATTTGGAGACGAAGGGCGACCCGATCGGCACCGAGCACCGGCATTCCGCCGCTCAATCGGGCCATCTGCAGTGCGAGTTGCCCGATGATTCCGAGCCCAAGTACCAGCACTCTTTCCCCCAGTTCGACTCGGGTTTTTCGAACTCCCTGAAGGGCAATCTGTCCCAGAGCAAGAAATGACGCCAACTCGAACGAGATTCCTTTGGGTACGGGGACGGCCCATTTTGCAGTAACGTTGCCCAATTGCCGATGACCGATCAAAAAGCAGGCAACTCTATCACCGGGTGTAAAACCAAGCACATCGACTCCGATTTTTTCCACGTATCCAGCGGCGCAGTACCCAGGCTCGAAAGGGAACTGGCCTGGGGTGTTGTTCAGATTCAGGATCATAGCCCGTTCGGTTCCCGGGCTGATGAGCGAGGCTTGTACACGCACCTGGATCTCATCTGCGCTGGGATCGGATATCTCCAGCTCCTGAAGCTCAATTCTACCCTTGGCAGGGGAAATCATAGCCATGGTTTTCACTTCAGATCCTCTTATTGTTTCAGGAGCTCTTTCAAATATCGAATATGTTGCGGCAGGGCAACCTCCGGCTCGGACAGCTCTGGATGCCATTTTTTTTCCCATTCGTAGGAAAGCCAGCCCTGGAAACCGCTGTCACTAAGCAAGCGAATTATGGCGCCGAGGGGTACTTTACCCTCTCCCGTGGCCACATACTCCCACCCGCTTCCGGGGCGAGGCTTCATATCTTTGAGATGAAGATACAGAAGCCGCCCTTTGACATTATCCCAGGTTCCCTCCACCGTCTCTTCTTCCTCCAGCGGATTTCCTACGTCCCACAGGATGCCCACCGACGGAGTATCCAGGCGATCAACAATCTTCCTGCACAGTAGGCTGTCACTCACACCGGATACGTTTTTACCTCGACCGTCGAAAGTATGTACCTCCAGAGCGAGCCTGACTCCTCTACGCTCAGCCTCAGGTATGATTGCCTTCAGGACGGTAACGATCCACGGGAGCGCCTGCTCTTCGTTTGTGTTCTCAGGGAATTCGCCGCTGAACACCCGTAGCAGATCGGTACCCAGCGCCTCGGCCAGCACCAGCATGCCCCTCGCCTCGGCAATACGACTATCCCGCTCACCGCCGGGGCCAACCGCAAGCTGGATACTTGTGTCCAGGGCGCAGGTCGATAACCCCGCGGCCGCCATCGCATTGTTGATGCGGTGGCAGGTTTCGGCGGAAAAGGAAGCATCGACCAATTCTCCGCTGATCAAACGCCATTCGATGCCATCGTAGCCGAGGGAACGAGCCGCCTCGATCGATTGCTCCCAACTCCAGGATGGGCAGGCCAGAGTAGAAAACGCCAACTTCATTCTTGTCCCCCTTGATGCCGGCATTCTTCGAGAACCTTGATCTGCCGGCGTAAACTTTCCAACGTGATCGATGCGGGTTTCCCATACCGGACCGAATTGTGCAGGTCCTCGTACATACGATGCAGGCTGACTGCATAATGATCTTCCCGGAACTCGCAGCTCTCGGTATTCCAATCTATCTGCTCAGTGTTGAAGCTGCGATCCTCGGTAGGCTCACGAGACACCACGCGCTGCGGCAGGATCTGTGGATCGATGTATTTCCACTCCAGTCGTGAGGGTGTGCCGGTCAACGCACCTTGGCTACCCATGATCAGCCAGTTCGGTTGCGCATATGCGCAGTTATCGGTCATCTCCAGGTCTACAACCGGGGAGCCGGGGCTTGAGAGCACAATCTTCACATGATTCTCCGCGTCCCCTGAAGATAACCAGGTTCTTTCCATACGGGCAAACACCAGCGGCTCTACTTCTCCCAATAGCAGCAGCCCCAGATCCACCAAGTGGGAACCGTCGTTATTCAGATTTCCTCCTCCAAACTCTTTCAGGGTTTGCCAGTCCCAGCGTCTACGGAACCGATGCCAGGCAATACGAATTTGCAGGATACGCCCCAGCTGTCCTGAAGCGATAACCTTCCTGATTTTCAGAAAGTCAGAAAAGAATCGCATGTTTTGATTGCAGCTGACGATCCTGCCACTACGAGCAGCCGCTTCGATCATCCGATCTGCACTCTGCAGATCCGTGGTAAAAGGTTTCTCTACCAGCACGTGTTTACCGGCATCCAGAGCCTGTAAGCACAAAGCCTCATGAAGGTGGCTCGGAACAGATAGAACCACCAGATCCAGCTTCGGATTTCCAAGCAACTGCGCGTACGAAGTGGGAGGCTGAAAACCAAACTTCTGCCCGGCTTCCTCCACACGGGCAGGACGGGGATCAAAGGCGGATACCACACGAAAGAGATCCGACAGCCCGGCTAAAGCCGCGGCGTGCAAATCCCATCCTGCACGACCAAGGCCTGCGATTCCGATACCAATAGGCCGATCTATACTGGTGTCCACAACAACTCCTCGTGAAGAGATTTCAGTTACTATGTAACGGAAAAACGGGAGACGCTATGACCTGGGATGATTTGGTAGTGGCTTTTCATGACTTCCGTTCTTCGCAGCCGGCATCAGCCCTACCGCGCTGCAGCCACCCCGCCAGCTCTTAGTTCCTTCGGTGTCATCCCGATGTGACGCTTGAAAAGCCTGTAGAAATAGCTCGGATTCTCCAAGCCTATTGCCCGGGTGATCTCATCGATGGTTATATTTGTGTGCAACAGCAGATCCTTGGCGCGTACGATTCTTCTTTGGATGAGATAGTCAGTGAAGCTCATACCCGTCTCCTTCTTGAACAGACGGCTGAAATAATCGCTGTTTAGATTCACCAGCAATGCCATGGTCTCACAACGAATAGGTTCATTCAGATGCCTGTCTATGAAATTCAGTACCGTATTGATCTCCTTGCGCGAAGTGTGAATGACGCCCAGACGAATCTGCTTAAGAAATCCGTCGACAAGCGCGGCAAACCGTTTTCTGCAAAGCTCGAAACTGGGAGCGTCTGCAAGTTCCCCTTGGAGCGTTATGCCGTAACGATTCGCCACCGACTCCAGGTCTGCAGTTAAGCGGCGTAACAGAAGCCTTACTGTCTCCGGACTGTGACGCTCCTGCTCGATCCTGTGGAACAGATCTGCGAGCAATGCGTCCAAGCGCGGTTCATCCAAACTGATGAGGTGCAGTCTGAAGCTCTCAGAGACCTCCAAATACAATTGCTCCTCGGCGGCTTCTGCGAACTCATCAGGGCGTTCGTTCACAATGCTGCCCAGACCACGGTAAAAACAGCTATCGCGGAGCGTTAATACCTGTCGCACAGCTTTCTTCAACGTGTGGATACCCTCAGCTACCCCGCCGATGCAGACCGAGACATTCAATCCAAGCTTCTGCAGCGTCTTTCTCTGGAATATTTTTATCTTTTCGAGCAGTGGATATCCGGATGTGTGCCGCTCCGGCTGCCAGGGCAGCAGCATCATGATGCAATCCCCTCTGTAGGGGAAGAACGACGAACCTTTGGTGAGCCATCGTTCCTGCTCAAGGTAGCTCATCATGAGATGCTTGACCTGTTGAGGTTTGAAAGCCTTATCGCCACCATGTTTTTCAACACAATCATCGATAAACAGGGCGAGGGGACGGTAACGTTGTGGAGGGATAGTCATATTCAGGTGATCGCATCTGCGCTGCACTTCCTGTCGGCCTGAAGGCGGATTTGCGATCAGTTCAAGGAAAAAGTCCGCTGTTAGCTGATAGCGGCTCGAACTAAGCTCCTGCTTGACGATTTGTTTGATCTGCCTGTGGTCGGCTTCGATCGCTAATTTTTCCCTCACCTTGACCAGCGATCGCACCAGTTCATCCGCCGTCAGGGTAACCTTGACCAAGTAGTCCTCCACGGCCAGTTCGATTGCCTGGTGGGCGAAGCTGAAATCCTCGTGACAGGTGAGGATAATGGTTTTGATATTCGGACAGATACCTGAAGCCTGGCGAATAAGTGAGAATCCGTCGACGGCAGGCATGGTAATGTCTGTTATTAGCAGACCCGGCTTGCACCGACGAACCAGCTCAAGACCCTTCTTCCCGTTATCCGCTGTTCCAGCGATCGTGAAACCAAGATCTTCCCAAACTATGAGATGCTCCAACCCGTTGAGCATCTCCACATCGTCATCTACGATCACAGCAGCTATCATAGGCTACAGGCTGGGTATCGATATACGCACGGTCGTTCCCTGGCCAATCTGGCTTTCAATCTGCAGTCCATATCGGTCCCCGAAATGAAGCTTTATGCGTTCGTCCACATTGTCAATGCCAATTCCCGAGAAGCGGATGCACTTGGCGTTTTGTGGCTCGTGCACTCGGGAAAGATCCGTGCCCTTACCATTGTCCCGCACGGTAATGATCAGATCGCCATTTGTTTCAACAGCCGAGATATCGATACTCCCGGCCTTCTCCAGATCCGTAAACCCGTGGATAACAGCGTTCTCCACGATCGGTTGTAGCAGCAGCCTGGGAATCATTTTTTCCTTCAGATTATCATCCACAGTGCAGCTGAGCTCAAAATCGGATTCCTGTCTCATCTTCAGGATCGAGACGTAACTACGCAGGATATCGATTTCTTCATTCAGGCTGATGAGCTCACTACCTTTCGACAACGTCGACCTCAACAGCCGGGCCAGCTCCAGTATCATCTCGGCGGCTTTGTGCTGGTTACCATTGATGATCGCCCAGCGGATAGTGTTGAGTGTATTAAAGAGGAAATGCGGACTGATTTGGAGCAGCAACGCTTCAAGCTCTGCTTCCCGCTTCTTTTGTTCATTCCTGGCTATCTCTCCTAACAGCCTGTTGATTCTGGTGCGCATGGTGACGAAACTTTTTTCAAGTATACCAATCTCGTCACTTCTGTGGATTGTCTTCTTCGACGCCGGGGATTGTGCTATTTTGATGTTCAGCATTTCCGTGGTCAGCGCGCGGAGCGGTTTGGAGATTCCCCGGGCAATTAAACCGGCCACGCCTATAAAAAGTGCTAACTGCATCAAGTTGACCGCCACCAAGCGCCGATGCACCGCAGCGAGCTCCTGAGTTATGCTGGCGTATGATTCGATGTTGAAAAAAGTCCAATCTTGCCCTCTCAATTTATGGAAGGTTATCAGCGCTTTGCCTGTTTCCTGAAGGTGGGTGACAAAGTATCCGGACACATCCTCTGGTACCGAGATTGGATAGACAGAAAAAAAATGATTTCCCAATAACTCTTTGCGAGAAGAAGAGATAATGATCCCTCTGTGATCCAGTAGAAACCAGCTCGCGTTGAGGTTGTCCCTGAACATCAATCGGCTGATTTCCATCTCCGGAACACTGAGAATGAAAGTGCCGAAATGTTTGGTACCATAACGGTCAGTGATACTCTTCATCAAGGTCAACACGTAAGGGTAATCTGCGCTGTCGCTGGTCACATAATTTGGCTCTAATCCCTCCCAATGCACATACAGACCGTAGTTTGGTGCTTGTCCCCAAGCATGGTTCTTCAAATAAGCTTCGCCCACCGGACCGCCAAATGGCCAGCTCGTGTAGGTTCCAGACGGGATGATGAGGGAGAAGTAGGACTTCACCCGCAGAATGTTGAAGGATAGATTTTCAAAGATGCTATTGACTGTTTTTACTCTGTTGAAATCCTCAAGTTTGGATTGTGCGTGATCGCCCCGACCTCTTGGATTCATCTTCACAATAGCTTGGATCTTCTCATCATTATTCACGTACAACGAGATGTAGGTCATTCTCCGAAGGATATCCTCTACCCTGGTGCTCACAACTTCCAGGGACGTCAGAGTATCCTGAAAAACCCTGCTGACAAGGATTTCATCGGCCTCACGTTTATATACACTGTAGGAAATCAGGAGAGGTATGACTATGATCAGGGCAAACGACAAAAAGAGCTTCTGAGAAAGTCTCAGATTAGCAATGGCGTGTAGCAGTTTCATCGTGATGCCCAAACCTGGATAATCATATAATTCCTACCCCAAATGTCAAGATCAATAACTTAGTGGCCTGTCTCGGAAGTTCGGTGACGTATTCTCATGCAGACAGGCGTAAATCTTCAGAATGTTTAGACAATCTTACCATAAGTTTTGATAGGTCGTCTCGTGTGAATTTCCATTCGAAAGGATTTGCGATTTCTTCATAATGATCCTGGAATTGCAGAAGCCTTTCCTCAACGGCGTCAAGACATTGAAAGTCGTTCGGAGTTAGGACCTTCCGCTGTATGATGGAGAAATATATTTCGATCTGGTTCAGCCAACTGGCATGGACCGGTAGATGTACAACGACAATCTTAGGCCACCTCTGCTTGAATCGAGCAATACAAGGCTGGCCGCGATGGGAAGAGCCATTGTCCAGGATCCAGAAGACTCTCTTTGCCGAGAGGTAAGGTTCTTGAGCCATTACCTGATCGACGAGACGATTAAAAGGGGCTATGCCCGATTTAGCTTCACAGCGTCCAAAGATCTTCGCACGTCTAACATCCCACGCTG
>DASRZI010000201.1:0-14424 GCA_035686605.1 Candidatus Zixiibacteriota bacterium | reverse complement strand
CTCCTGGATAGGATCAATCGTTCGCAGCTCAGCAATGAATGCTTTCCTGATCAAGAATACCAATTATGCCGCCATTGGTGATTCTAGGCTGGATCCTTCGACTACCCCTATCTAATAATCATGTAAGAAATCGTGCCAATTAAGTTCGTTTATTTGGAGTCTGCTCCATGTTGGTGTATAGTGCCGGGCTTGCTTTTGGTGCTTCTACAAACGGAACGGTTGGAATGCGGCCGTTTCAGGAAGCTAGTTTTGGAGAATGTGAGAGATTTGAATAAGAAGATTTACGTTGGAAACCTGTCCTACGACTCGACTGAGACGCAGATACGGGAGCTGTTTGAACAGCATGGTAAAGTTGAGTCAGTTGCCTGGATCACCGACCGTGACACCGGTAGGTTCCGAGGATTCGCCTTCGTTGAGATGGAAGAGTCTTCAGCCAATGCAGCCATCAAATCGCTGAACAGCGAGTTAATTGATGGACGCGAGTTACGTGTCAACGAAGCACGACCGAAAGAAAGTCGCGCTGGTGGTGGTGGTGGTGGTGGTGGTCGTAACGACCGCAACAGTGGCGGCGGCAACCGCAACAAGGGCGGATATAACAGCGGCTGGTAATAAGCAACTGGTGTAAAACACCTTGTTAATTGAAGGGCTTCATCATTTCGATGGGCCCTTTTTTTGTTCCTCTTCTAAGTAAACTGCATAATATTCTGATATTACTCGTCCTCGAAACCGATTGTCATCCACCCCTGTACATCGCTTGCATCTTCTTCGCCAAGGCAATATCAAGGGTGCTGATTGCGTCAAGATCGTGGGTAGTCAGATCTACCGTTACCCTGTTATAGACATTTGACCACTCGGGATGGTGGTCGATTTTGTCAGCATAGATCGCCACGGTGGTTATCCAGCCCATCGCTTCGGCGAAAGAGCCAAATTTATAAGACTTGTGCAACTTTCCATCGATCAATTCCCACCCGCTTAATCCTTCAAGACTCTTCTCAAGTTCCTGCTCAGTCAATTTTCGCCGATCCATTCCATATTCTCCTGTCTGCATTGCTGGACAATCGGGAATTGTTCACGTCCTCCGGATTATTCCGGATGCTAGCGTTTCCCGATTGTTGCCGATAATTTACCGAATAATCTTCACCCACAGCGGGATTCTGTCACCCAGACGTCTGAATCCAAACTTCTCGTAGAGCTTGTGTGAGGCAAGGTTATCCTCCTGGGTGTTTAATGTTACACGTCTTATTCCTAGACGTATGTAAGATTCCATAGCAGCTGCCATTAGATCGCTGCCCACTTTGCGACGCTGCGCCTCGGGATGAATTGTGATACGGACCAGATGGGCCGTATCCTCCTCCAAACCACGAGCGCTGTAGTGAAATCCAACGATGCGACCGTTCAGATCGGCGACGTTAAAGCAAATCGAATGCCCAAAGGCGGTCCGGAGACTCTCCTCGCTATGTCTCCATAGCGGTTCAAAGGCAGCTTCTTCAATAGATGCCAGTTCTCCCATGTCATCCAACGTTGCTCTCCGGATCTTCCCAGTATTGGTTTCCGTCGCTGGCTTGTCTACACCGAACTTGACATAAGTAATAATCGTGTTTGTGCGTTCGAATCCGAGAGCTTCCAACCATTCATCAGGCCAGCCATCAGCGACCAGCCATCCGAGTTCTTTAATGCCCTCTTCCGCCAATTGGGGTTGGATTCGTTTCATTATCTCCACGAACACCAGCTCGCTCTTGATCTGGTCGCTAGCCGCTGCCAACCTAACCCAGGCTGCCGGCGGAGGATCGGCCGCTGCTCCCAGACATGCTATCACATCGCCGAGAATACCGTCCTCTTCAAGCTCGCAGAGGAAGAATCCCGGTCTATCCAACCAATCTGATGGGTAGCTCCAATCGGCGTGTTTGTGCTCTAGTTTTGCCTGCCTAAACAGGGCTGCAATTCGAGGTGCATCACCCCTGGTAGCCGGGCGGTAAATGAGCTTCTTCAAGCTTGCTATTTCCATAACGCTAATGTACACTAAGCCATCATCTATTTCAGACCATTATCGTAGCACGAGGGTAAATGGACCAGCAAGGGAGAGACCGAGCCTTAGATAATGCCATCGCCGGAATCCAGAAGCGGTTTGGCGAAGGGGCAATAATGCGCTTAGGAGATGCACAGCATCTTGAGGTGGAAGTAATACCCACCGGTTCTCTTGCTTTGGATATTGCTTTAGGAGTGGGTGGTTTGCCACGCGGTCGCGTAATTGAAATCTACGGACCGGAGGCTTCTGGAAAAACCACGCTCTGCCAGCACGTGATTGCTGAGGCTCAAAGTCGGGGCGGGATCTGTGCTTTTGTCGACATGGAGCACGCCCTGGATCCTAATTACGCAGCCCGGTGCGGTGTCAATGTTGATAATCTATATGTTTCTCAACCTGATACCGGTGAACAAGCGCTAGAGATCGCTGAAGCGTTGATTCGTTCAGCAACTATGGATGTCGTTGTGATCGATTCCGTAGCCGCTTTAGTGCCGAGGGCCGAGATCGAAGGTGAAATGGGAGATGCCCATGTAGGGCTCCAGGCTCGTCTGATGTCCCAAGCATTACGAAAGCTTTCTGGCGTGATTAAGCAGACCAATACAGTGGTCATTTTCACTAACCAGTTGCGGATGAAGATAGGCGTGATGTTTGGAAGTCCCGAGACAACCAGTGGAGGCAATGCCCTGAAATTCTATGCTACTGTTCGACTTGATATTCGCCGGATCCAGGCACTTAAGGATGCCGGTGAAGTCGTCGGAAATCGAACAAGGGTTAAAGTGAAGAAAAACAAAGTTGCACCTCCTTTTACCGAGTGCGAATTTGACATCATGTATGACCAGGGCATATCGAAAGAGGGTGATTTGCTCGACCTGGCGGTTGAATTTGGGCTGGTCGACAAACGTGGATCCTATTTCCGCTATGGAGATTCGCTGCTCGGACAGGGGCGCGAAAACGCGAAAACCCACCTTAGCGAAAATCCGGCGATA
Organism: Candidatus Zixiibacteriota bacterium; assembly: GCA_035686605.1. Taxonomy (GTDB): domain Bacteria; phylum Chloroflexota; class Anaerolineae; order Promineifilales; family Promineifilaceae; genus UBA11865. Next base: position 11,415 of record DASRZI010000201.1, on the reverse strand, counting down.
TCCTCCGAGCTTGAGAACCTAGTCAGGCAGCATGCCGGTTTGGTGCCAGCGATAACTTCCTCCGATCTTGAGACGGCGGTGGTCTGAGTCAAGATGATGGTAGAAAGACGGCCATGACAGACGTCTCGTCGATGGACGCACCTAGCGTCAGCGAGGGATAACAAACCAGCTGGTATAATATAGTTCGCAAACCTGTCGTTATCGTTTGACAGAATTTGTAAATCGGACCTTAGGTATGACTGATAGCTCTATCTATATCTCCGATTGAGTGAACTTCTTATTACTCTTTGAACTTTCAAATTAGCTAGTTTGTTAGATCGCGTAACCATTTAGCCCGCGATTTCCGAAATCTGTTGAAAGCCGTGGATATCTGCCACGGCTTTTTTGTTTTTTATGTGATTATTGAATCTTACTGGATAGATATTGGATACTATCTCGAGTATTCAGCCGCAGAAACGGAATAAGAATCGACTCAGCATCTTCATAAATGGAGAATACGCATTTAGCGTCGATATGACACTTGGCGCAAGCCTAAAGGTTGGTCAGCAACTTACCCATGACGAGGCTGAAAAGATCAAGAAAGATGACGACTTTAGAAGAGCAAAGCAGATGTCCTTCCGGTTCATTAGTTATCGACCAAGGAGTACTGTCGAGGTAAGAAACTATCTCAACCGCAAGGGGTTCGATCAAGTAGTTGCTGATCGGGTTGTTGATCAGCTTGTTGATCGTGACTATCTGGACGACGTCGCCTTTGCTCGTTATTGGGTCGAGCAGCGGTCGTTACATCGCCCAAGAGGTGCTCTGGCAATACGCTTCGAGCTTCTCCAAAAGGGTGTACCTCGAGAGATTATAGATTCAGCGGTTACCGATGTTGACGAAAAGGACGCCGCACTACGTGCCGTAGAACTTAAAACCAGGCGCTGGACCAGGATGCCAAAAGAGCAATACCTGCGGAAAATCAGCGGATTTCTACAACGACGTGGATTTAGCTACGCAACAATATCAGAAGTAGCTGAGATCGTGTGGCTCTCCCTCGAAGACGGTCGATGAAAACTCAAATCGTCTCACTAAGGAGAGATTAAATATGGGAACAGAATTAATAGTAGGCCTGTTGATCGGTCTGATCGTGGGCGGCGCTGTCGTGGCCATCATCCTTTGGCTAACGTTAAAACCAAGGACCGAGGCAGAGTACGAGAGAGTACGATCCGAAACGACTGAGACGAGGAATGTAGCTGAACGAGAAGCTAATTCCATTATTTCGGCTGCCCAGGCGGAATCTAAAGCCACACGCCTGGAAGCAGACAAGGGTATCGAACAGCGGTATAAAGATTTAGCTCGCGCTGAGGAACGAATCGATAACCGCCAAGTGAGTCTTGACCAACAACTCCAAAAATTGGAATTAAAAGAGCAGGTTGTGAATAAACGTCAGAGCAACCTGGACAAGAGGCAGAACAGCCTTGACCAACTCCAAGAAGAAAGGGTGGTAGAGCTTCAAAGAATTGCGAGCATGACAACTGAGGAGGCCAAGCAGCAGCTTCTGGACGCTGTGGAGGCCGAGTCGCGCCAGGATATGGCCCGCATAATGCGAGAGATCGAGGATAAGGCAAAGGAGAATGCCGGTGATAAAGCCAGAGAACTGATCGCCCTGGCAATTCAGCGTGTCGCTAGCGAGCATGTTTCTGATGTGACCGTTTCGGTGGTCCCGCTGCCCAATGATGAGATGAAGGGCAGGATCATCGGACGCAACGGCCGGAACATTCGCTCCTTCGAAATGGCCGCAGGGGTCGACGTTATCGTCGACGATACTCCGGAAGCGGTAACCATTTCCAGCTTTGACGCGGTTCGCAGGGAAATCGCCCGAGTCGCCATGGCAAAGCTGATCGTTGATGGACGGATTCACCCAGCCCGGATTGAACAGGTAGTCGAAAAGGCCCAGGGTGAGGTTGAAAAACAGATCCGCGAAGCCGGTGAAGAAGCGGCCTTCGAAGCCAATGTGCACGGTCTACATCCAGAGATCATCAAGATGTTGGGACGCCTTAAGTACCGCACATCATATGGACAGAACCAGCTGCACCATGCTGTTGAGGCGTCAAAGATCGCCTCGGTGCTGGCTGCCGAGCTGGGCGCTGATATAAACATCTGCAAGATGGGAGGCCTCCTACATGATCTCGGCAAGGCAATGGACCATGAACAGGAAGGTACTCACGCGCTGCTCGGAGCTGAGTTTGCAAAACGTTTCAAAGTTCCCACGCCGGTCGTCAATGCAATCGCATCCCATCACCACGAGATTGAACAGGACTCGGTTGAATCAATTATTGTCGAGGCCGCCGACGCCATATCCGGCGCACGTCCTGGAGCTCGAAGGGAAAGCCTCGAGAACTACATCAAGCGGGTTAGGACTTTGGAAGATATTGCCAATTCATTCGATGGCGTAGAGAGCTCATATGCTTTGCAGGCTGGCCGAGAGATTCGAATCCTGGTCCGACCAGGCGCTATCGACGATTTGGGCGCTATGCGTTTGTCCAAAGATATAGCAAAAACGATCGAGGATAGCATGCAATACCCGGGCCAGATCCAGGTGACTGTCGTGCGGGAAACGAGAGCGGTTGGTTTCGCCAAATAGGGTAGAGTAGCTGGAATTATCATCCGGATCGATGACAATATGCTCGTATAATCTTCATCTTACTTTACATAAATAGAACATTTCCTGTCGTATTTTTGAGGAATTAACATGCGCAAACCTATCATTGCCGGCAATTGGAAGATGAACAAGACGGCAAGCGAGGCCGTTGAATTTGTGCGCCAGATTCGCCGGGAACTGAGCAACATAACTGCGGCCGACAGCGTCGTGTGCCCCCCGTTTACAGCCTTGTCGATGGTATTTGAAGCGCTTCAAGCCACGCGTGTTGGCATCGGAGCTCAAAACATGCACTTCGCGGACTCAGGGGCGTACACCGGAGAGATATCAGCCTCCATGCTCGTGCCCTATTGCCAGTACGTCATTCTTGGACACTCAGAGCGACGAGCCTTTTTCAACGAGACCGACGATGATGTCAATAAGAAGGTGAAAGTGGCTTTGCAGGCTGGACTGACGCCAATCGTCTGCGTCGGCGAAAGTCTCGAACAAAACCAGGCCGGTCTGACCCATTCTTTCGTGTCGGGCCAGGTGAAGGCTGCCCTGGTGGGGTTGTCAAATGATGCAGCTAAGAGCTGCATACTCGCCTATGAACCAATCTGGGCAATTGGTACTGGATTGTCTGCTTCGGTTGAAGACGCAGGCCGAATAATCGGGATAACGGTTCGCGGCGCGTTGTCGGCTGCCTTTGGCGAAGATGTTGCTCAGAGTATTCGGATCCTATACGGTGGCAGCGCCAATCCTTCAAATATCGGGAAATATATGGGGCATCCAGATATCGATGGTGCCCTGGTTGGTGGGGCAAGCCTCAAATCGGATTTCATCGACATGGTTCGTATTGCCGCAGAGGTCAAAGGAATACCCGCTTAATTACAGAAAATGACTGAAACACTGATGCCAGTCTGGTGGGTGGCTTTTACCATCCCCGTACTTGTTTTACTGCAACGATGGTTGCATAGACACGTCCATGGCCTGGCATATCTCATCACTGGAAAGCAGAATTGGGCCGTTCTGTTGTTTGCCATTGTTTTTTTCCCCGGCGTCCTGCTTCACGAGCTAAGTCACTGGATTGCAGCCGTCTTACTTGGCGTGCGAACCGGTTCATTTTCTGTTCTACCAAAGACGAAAGCTGATGGTTCTATCCAATTGGGCTATGTCGAGTTCTACAAGTCCTCCAAACTCGGCCCAATCCGCGAGAGTCTTATCGGCAGTGCGCCGTTGATCACTGGAACAGCTGCCATCCTGTTGATCTCCTTCCAAGTATTTGACATCACCAACCTGGCTGTGGCGGCTGAAACTGGTGACATTGAATCACTGTCGAGGGCAATCACGATACTATTCGAAACGAACGATTTCTTGATTTGGCTGTATCTCATTTTCGCCATCAGCAATGCGATGATGCCAAGCAAGTCGGACCGAAAGGCCTGGCCCGCCTTTGCCATTATAATGGCAATAGCGGCTGCCCTTCTATACTTACTAGGACTTCAGGATGTTTTATTGTCCGGGCTGGCTGGACCAGTTGCTACGGTCTTTGGGTATCTTGGACTAGCCTTTTCGCTCACTATAGGCGTCGATCTATTCGTTATAGTGGCCGTGTACATTCTCGAGATGATCGTTAGTCGCCTGAAGGGAGTCCAGGTTGTATACGGCAGTTCTGGCTATCCCCCAGCTGGGTAGACCACGATATCAGTGACGCCTTCCATCCTTCGCCGCCATATTGATTCACTACCAGCTCTTGTCTCCTCCATGGTTCGACGGCAGTGGGATATCAGCCAGGAGCTAGTCGCCAGAGCGCAGTACGATAGGATCGAACGAATCTATCTTACGGGCTGCGGGGACAGCTATCATGCGGCTACCAGTTCGATTTTGGCTTTTGAAGAACTGACCGGAATCCCTTGTCACACCCAGACGGCGATGCAGCTTTCCCGCTACTCTTCATCACTTTTCTCATCATCCCAAGCAGGTACTATTCTCGTCCTGGCAATATCCGCCAGTGGAGAGGTCAGCCGAACGATAGAAGCGTTGGACTTGGCAAAAAAAGGCGGGGCTGCAGCCATCGCCGTAACGGCAAATGATGAGAGCAGCTTGGCGGTGACGGCGGATTCTGTTTTCTCATCGGAGACGCCGCCTTTTGTAGGTGAGTCAGGAGATGTTGTGGTCCCCGGAAGCCGCAGTTATTTCGCGTCCATACTCTCGCTATATACCTTTGCTATCGCTGCCGGTCTGGCTCGGGGCAATATCTCTACATCCAAAGCAGATGAGTTCCTCTGTGAATTGGAAGCGAGCGCGGAGCTAATCGAATGGACCATTGGAAGCAATTCTGCGGTGGTGAAGAAGGCCGCGGAAAGCTGGATAGACGAACAAGCATTCGTCTTCTGCGGCGCCGGGCCCAATTATGGGACGGCCATGTTTAGCGCGGCAAAGCTCCTCGAGGCCAGCGGTGATCAGGCCCTAAGCCAGGATTTAGAAGAATGGGCACACCTCCAATACTTTGCCAGAGAGACGAGTACGCCAACCATAATAATATGTGGCGGGATGCGGGACCAGGATCGAGCGAGCGAAGTCGCAGTCGCCGCACGGGCCATCGGCCGGCAAGTCGCCCTTGTTGCCCCATCTGGCGGTCCAGTCACAGAGCAATCGAGCGATATCCAGTATCACTTCCCGGTTGCAGCGATTCGGGAGAGCTTTTCGCCCTTGGTCACCTGCATTCCGGGACTGTTGTTCGCCTCGGAACGAGCCAGCCTGATCGGCGAATCCTACTTTCGCGATTTCACAGGTGGCCGTAGCCGGGAAGGCGGCGGTGGTATTTCAAGAATACGCACCAGTCATCGGATAGACAAACAGCCAAGCAAACGGATACAAGGATCAATGGAGTAGCCAGTGTCGCCAAAGAATGCGATTTTCTTAGCAGGTGGGGGGATAAGGGTAGACTATCTAATTACCCGAGACGGCAGGGCTCATAGCGATAAAGTGGGTGGTAATGCCATCTACGCGGCGGTCGGAGCTGCGATCTGGTCGGATAACGTTTCGGTCTGGGGAAGGATCGGGGAAAACTACCCTAGAAAGTGGATTGCCAATCTTGCCGATTCTGGGATAAACGGTGATGGAATCAAGCGGATTCAAGGGGATCATGACCACAGAACATTCTATGCTTACCAAGCTGATGGCTCTCGAGATGATACCCAACCTGAGAAGCATTATTTCCGTATCGGGTTGTCGATGCCTGAATCCCTGGTCGGATATCGCGATTCAACCCCATCTCAAGATGATCCTGACGTTTTCGAACCGCTTGCACTGAGAAAAGAGGACTGGTCGGATAATTTTCAAGGAGTTACGGCCGTTCACCTGGCCCCCCTGCCCTTGCGAACACACATGGAGTTAGCTCCATTCTTACGTGATCTTGGCATCGAGCAAATAACGGTCGATCCAGGTGAACGATATATGAGACCAAATCTTGCAAAGTATTTGCAGCGTTTTTTGCCCAACGTCGACGTTTTCCTGCCGAGCGAACAGGAAATGCGCTCCTTATTCGGACCCAAGGCCAGCATGCTTGACTCTGCAAAAACGCTGGGAGATTGGGGAGCGAAATGCACTGTGATCAAGTGTGGTTCGCGCGGGGTGTCCCTTTTCCAACAGGATTGGGATCATCTTGTTCATCTAGCACCCTATCACGAAAAGCGAGACCGGCGAATCATCGACGTGACAGGCGCGGGTGATTCCTTCTGTGGGGGATTCATGGTAGGTCTATCGATGCAGAATGGGATGGAATATGCCGCGAAGCTCGGTTTAGTCTCGGCCTCGTTCACCATCGAAGGTTATGGCGCTCCGCATCCGCTGCAGACTTCACAGCACGAGAAGTGGCTCCGGCTAAAGGCGTTAGAAAACCAGCCAACCTCAGGATAATATAACTAAGGGTTCATAAATCTGGTTGCCCATGCAAAATCAGGGTTCTGTGCAGAATGAGCCCTATCCACATGATGAGGGGACGGCACTTTGCCGAATCGGATTGTGCTGAAGGGTTAGATGTGGCTCGTTAACTTCCCTTCGACTCTTCCGGCTTATCACCTCTTCTACCAACCAAGATCCTATAGTCGGCGATCATCGCCCCGAGAAGGGCGCTAGCCGCGTAAACAGGCAGCAGGGCGATACCGGCAAGGCCGAGAACGAGTGGGATCTCGATCAAGACCTTTTTTTGACTGTTTTGGATGACGATTTTCCGGACGGTGGCCTCACGGAGCAAACCTTTAACCGTCTTGAGTAACTCATCGGCAGTTACTTCCAACTCCTCAAACCACTCAATCTCGCCCTTTTCTTCTTTCAAAACATCGCCTTCGGCTTGGATAATTTCATTCATGAACATCACTCCTATTGTTTCAGGCCCGGATGTACCGTCCCAGTTACTTCTACTTCGATTTATTCACTGGCGATATGTAATCGATGGTGCGGTACTTCAAACATGAGGGCTGGACTTATTAAAAGCACGTGCGGTGATGCACGCTTTCTCAAGCAATTTCGGCCATTTGCACAAAGAACCACCAGCCACATTTTCGTGGATGGTGGTTCTCCAATATCGATGCTCTCTAGAACCCGTTATTTTTCTTCGTCGTCTTCTTCTTGAGGTTCTTTGTCTTCTGGCTCATCACCCTTTCTTTCAACCAAGATCGTGCAATCGGCGACCATAGCTGCGAACAGGGCAACAGCGGTATAAACCGGCAGTAGGGCGATACCTGCGAGTCCTAGGACCAGGGGGATTTCGATCAGAACCTTGTCGTTTTTGTTCAAGATTACGATCTTGCGGACTCCGGCTTCCTTGACGAGTCCTTTGACAGTCTCCAGCAGTTCATCGCCGGTGACCTTCATTTCCTCAACCCATTCTTTTTCGCCCTTTTCTTCTTCTTCAAATACGTCTTCGTCAACGCGAATTTCTTCGTCAGTCATTTACTTCTCTCCTACTTTCTTTAACCCATAGATATAGACCAAGACCGATCACTAGCAATGGCCACCAACCACCAAGGGATTGGAAGATCAAGAGCTCGAAAACGGCAGCCATGGCCATAAATGCCAGAACCATGATCCTGATGAATCCTCGAACCTTCTCTGTCGAAGCGTCGTCATCATCGAACCGCTTCATGTACAGATAGCCCGCAGCACCGGCCGCAAGGATGAGTGTCCAAGCATAAGCCATGCTCTCGTAATGATCGAACATATTCATCAAGAACAATAGAGCACCGTTGGCAGCTACCATCGCGCCAGGGATGGCGAAAAATGACAGGCTGCTTCGCTGCTCAGCGGTCGACTTGTAGGCTGGCCACATCATCAACAGGCCGGTACCCACAATAAAGACGGGCCAAAATAAGCCCATCACGCTGACATGGAACACATTTACTACCAGAAGCGCCAGACCGGCAGCGATCAGGAGAATCGGTAATAGCGGCTTTACGCCTTTCTTTCCAATTTCTGCTTTCAGTACAGTTTCTTCAGACATTTAGCACCTCGCTTTCTATAGTCTGTGCCCCTATACGTCGAGGATTGATTAAAGTTTCAGAAATGTCGCATGAATCGTCAGGCGGCTTCTTCGACTGCATTGATTTCGGATACCTGGTCAGCGGGTACAAACCGGATTTCAAGAACTCCATCATTGAGACGGCCGCCAGTTGCCCGCATTCGGGCTAGCACTGTTGGCAGAATCATCTCTCGTTTGAAGTTTCCAATGGTGATAAACATCTCGTCGCCGCGCTTTCGCAGCCGGACCTCGTTGCTCTTCACGAACGGTATTGGCAGTCGCATAAGATACCCGTCATCGACTTCAACGATCTCCTGCAGCAGGCCACGATAGTAGATCAGGCAAGGATCTTTTTCGCCAAAACAATCGCGCGCAAGTACCGATAGAGCGGCCATACCCACGACCTCATCAGAATAATAGGGAACTTCCCACAAGGGCAACGGGCTGAAATTATCTTGGATTAACTTCAAGTACTTGTCCTGGACCTCGCGTCGTTTCTGCATAAACTCTCCCGCGTCCGTCATTTCAGGAAGAACGCGATTGATGATCACGCTGTCGACAGGATAGTTAAACAGTCCCAAATAGCCGATGGCTCTCTCAGCCTCTCTAACTACCATCTTTTCCGGAATTACCACGACGCGATAGCTTGTTATCTCAGGATCGCTGAGGGTCTCTCGAAGTTCAGCGGTCGCATCATCCAGCATGTACAAGGCTTCCAAAACCTCTGTTGGTGCTTTCAGAAATCGACCGGCAAGCGGGGCGATCATTTTCATGACCCCTCGTTCATATCTGGCCAAGTGACCAGCATACCAACGAAAAGTATCTGGGATCGTCAAGAGCCTGATTGTTTCTCCAGTAGGCGCCGCATCGATAATGACCCGATCGAAGTTCTGTTCTTTGGCTTGTTTATTGATATGTAGCAGACTGACGATCTCGTCCATGCCGGGAATTGCCGAGAGCTCATCGGCAACAATCCGGCTCACGTCCCGACCGCCTCTCATGAGATTAGATACAAAACTTTGGATCGTATCCCAATAATTGTATATATCGGCGACGACGCTGATCTCCTGGGCCCACAAATTTTCGGTTAGCTGAACCGGAATATCTCCCAAGGGAACGTCGAACGAATCTGCGAGACTGTGTGCTATATCTGTGCTGGCCACCAATGTCTTGTAGCCTAGTTCGGCGCTCCGAAGAGCTGTTGCCGCGGCAACCGTCGTCTTACCGACCCCGCCTTTTCCTAGATAAAGAATAATCCTCATTAATTTCTCCGCTCTATGATCTCTTTCCTCGAATCATCTTGCCCATGCGAAGACTCCCCACGAAAGATGGCTATATTACTGATCAAGTCTAATTTTAACTGCAAAGTAATACGCAAAGTAGTAATTTGCGTTGTAGTGCTCATAAATCGATTAGATTGCAATTAGATTACGTAGTCAAAATTCGTTCACTTGCGAGTCATTGTCCGTGATAGAATAAGGAACATCCCAGTTTTAGTTTGCTGGAAAATGTTTGGACGAAGAAACAGCAATCTAGCGATACTAACTTGACATAAGGAACGGATAAGGTGCATCGAATATCTTGTGGGATATGGGCTATTCGAAAACTGCAACCTTTACCTATTGAATACGTAATGAATGTAGCGTTAAAACAGGCAGCTGTTGGCGCATGCCATTAAGGCATTTTTCTCGAAAGCAGGAAAGGAAATCGAAATGAGCCCCAAGAACAAATCAGATAAGTATGATGAATTACGCGATCAACTTGTGCAACTACCCCATATAGATGGAGACCAGGTTGAACAGTGGATCGAATTGCAGCGAACGATTGATTCCAGCCGGGATTATTTGATTCGCGCAGTGCCTGGCGCGCAGCAGAGTGTGGATGAGGCCCAAAAGATTTTGGCCCAGAGGACCTACACCCTGGTCTTCTTCGGAGGTACTGGTGTCGGAAAGAGCACGCTCATCAACGCCCTGTTAGGACGCAATCTTTTGCCCACAGGCGCCGTTACCGCCGTCACCGGTACCATCGTGTACATCGAGCAAGCCGATGAAGGCGAGGCCGAATCTCTGGTATTTTCCTATTGGGATCGGAAGGAATTCGCCAGCCGGGTTCGCCGTCTATGCCAGTTAGCCGAAATCGAGAACTTCGATATTAACAATGATGCCGAACGAGAGCAGGCGCGTCTATCCATTGAAGAGATGAAGGACGATGCTCGTGACGACGCCAAGACCGAACAGGATGAATACTTCGAGATCATATTGGATTGCATCGATACCTACGAATCAAAGAAGGATCTGTTTCAGGACGGTCCTCCTCCAACAAAAGCCTTCACCATTGATGATGAAAATGCTCTCACCCATCTACGCGAAGATGGATTCAAAGGCAGTGGACAACGGCAGATTCGTCTGATCCGGTCGGCTACTTTCAGGGTCCATCCACGAGATGATTTTCCAAACTTGTTAATGAATGGTTACCTGCGCATCGTCGATGTGCCGGGTTTGGGCGCAGGAATGCGTTTGCATGAAGCAATCACTCTTGAAGAGATGAAACGAGAGGACGCGATGATAGTCCTCGTTACCGATGCCGGACGCCAACGAGTCGATGAAATGAAATCACTCGCATCGGTGAACTGGATCAAGGAAAACCGGCTGTTCGGATTGAGCGGCAGCGATCTCGACGAAGCTGCAGCAAAGGTCTTTTTGGCCGTGAATGGTGGAAACATTCGCCAGGCATTTGACAGACTCAATGCGGGACTTCCCGAGAGTGAACGCGAGGTAAAAGAGGTTACTCGTTATATTGCTCCAAATTACTGGGAACGATATAGCGACCGCGGCGACAAGCGCCCCTATTTCTTGGTCATGGCCCCCACTGCCCTTTACGTTGAAGACCCAGATAACGCACCACCAGAATTCGCCAGCGAGACCGAGCGGGTTCTGAAGGTGTTCTCTGACCAACTTGGTCCGGTTAGCAAGACCGATCCATTGGAGCCAGACACAGCGGCAGCGCTCTTAAAGTTAAGCGAAGTGCCATTGCTGCGCGACAGCCTGATCGAATTCATCCAGACCGAGAGAGTCCGCAGCCAGCTGCGAGAAGCGAGCACGCGAGTTCGAAATGCTGTGCAATCGCTTCGCTTCTATTATGAGAAGCAGCTCGCAGCTCGTGGTGTTCAACCACCGTTCGAGAGCAGCTGGGAAAGCCTGCAGGAACGACGATTTGAAAACGTCCTCGTACGCCAGCAAAAAGATCTGCCACGAGCCTTTCACAACGCATTGCTGGA
>DASRZI010000200.1:0-4324 GCA_035686605.1 Candidatus Zixiibacteriota bacterium | reverse complement strand
AATGAGAGCGACCGATGTTTCCGCTTTCCAATTTTCGACCAGGTTTTTCTCATTCTGGTTGGGCATCAGATACTATCCAGCCGGGAGCTCATTTTTCTGCCCTTGGCACATGGGCTAAAATCAATTGGTGATTGTTTGATGCTGCGGTGAATGGATATATCAGGTCTTACCGGTGCCGATGCCTTCAGAAATGCTTATCGGCCCTTGGCTGATAACACAACGGAGTGAATGCCATGCAATTTGGCCTATTTGAACAACCGATGGTCTTCAGCAGGTTTGAGGATCTGGTAGACACGATGATGCATCTGGATGACGATCCTCTTTACCCTAGTGGATCCTCGATGGTGATCTATCGTGGGAATCCAAAAGCCCGGATTGCGATTATTGGCGAAGCACCGGGCACAGAGGAGAACAAGCAGGGCAAACCCTTTGTTGGGCGTTCTGGCAAGCTTCTGGATCAAATCCTCGACTCTGTGAGCTTCGACCCGTCAGAAGACATCTTCATCACCAATGCTGTCTTTCGAATGCCTCCAGGGTCAGGGGGAAAACCTATCCGAAAACCTACACCGGAAGAGATCCAGTATTACAAACCATATCTGATGGAGATCATTCGCTTGATCGACCCTGTGATCATATTGCTCTCTGGCAATGCGGCGACGGAATCGATATTAGGCGAGAGCGGAATCACACGACTTCGAGGTCAATGGTTCCCGTGGCACGGTCGCTGGGTCATGCCGATCTTTCACCCAGCTTATCTTTTACGGAATCCATCCAAACAACCGGGATCTCCAAAAGCGTTAACCTGGCAGGATATCAGGGAAGTTCGCCGTAAATACGACGAGATTGTTGGATAGACCGTTTGTGTTGTAGGTCAATCAACTTTCATACGCTCATTTCGACGAGAAAAGCGATCCGGCATTGAACTCCCATAACCCTGCTGAGAAATGACAGACCATAAACCTCGACACCATCACATGTATCAATTGGCATCGAAATGACTTACGGTGACAAAAGCGCCCTGAGAGGAGAGCCAGGCCACGTGTGGCGTTCTGGTCAAGAGCGCAGGCTGCAGATGATCCGGCAATGGATCGATCTCTCAGGGCGCGTATTGGATAACGGCTGTGGCCTGGGAACCTATTTGGAAGCGTTCGGGCGATTTGGCCAGGATCGATATGGGCTAGAAGTGGAGTTCGAGCGCGCCCTTATATCGCGTCCAAAAGCGGAGGGAATCGTGCAGGGTGCCAGCGAAACTCTACCGTTTTCCGATAGTACGTTTGAATTTGTATTGAGTAATGAGGTCATAGAACACGTAGCCGATGATGCCGGCGCCATGGCAGAAATGGTTCGAGTGACGAAACCTGGCGGGCGGATTCTGATCTTCTGTCCAAACCGATGGTATCCCGTTGAGCAGCATGGTATTTACTGGCGTGGGAATTACCGGTTTGGCAATGTGCCGCTTGTTAATTACCTGCCAAATTATTTTCGGGACCGACTGGCTCCCCATGTGCGAATATACTCAAAAAGAGCGCTTTTTCGCTTATTTACTGCCCTGCCGGTCTCCGTTGTGCATTATGGACGGATATTTGGCGGCTACGATAATATTGAAATCCGCTGGACGAGGTTTGGAAGAGCACTAAAGAAATCCTTGTACGCGGCCGAAAAGACGCCTTTAGCTGTGATGGGCATATCGCACTTGTTGGTATTAGAGAAAAATCCGGCAACCGAAACGCAATAGATTCCCTTAGATTTGGTGGAAGCAATTTTCGGAGTACGTTTGTAAGCAGGTCCCAGAACCGAGATGGAGAACTCAACTTCAGCCGCGGAAATTGTTCCAGCGGGGGATAGTCAAGAACAAATAAGGGATATCGGCAACGAATTAGAAGCGGCACGCCGCGAGCTTCGTGAAGCCGAAGCCGAATTGGCCGCGGAACAGGCGGCCGTCAATAGTTTCCGGCTGCACTGTCGCCTGAAGTTGGATGCTTGGATCGAAGCCCTCTCAGAACTTCAGACAAAAAAGCAATCGCTCTATACGCGTCTGCAGCTGATGCGGCAGGCCAAGGACCTCGGCCTCGATTTTGATGATGCCGAATCTTTCTGGCAGGCAGAAGAGGAGTTCTTTGAAGCGATTGAGGAGTCCATGGCTAGCGACCGGGTGGGGGAAGACGAACTGCTTCTTCCCACAGACACTCCAAGGGATAAGGCGTCGGAAAAGCGACTATATCGCCAATTGGTAAGAAAATTCCACCCCGATCTGGGCACAACTGCCGTGGAGATCGCTTACAGGACGGAGATGATGTCCGCCGTCAACATCGCCCACGAGCAAAACGATGTCCAATCCTTGTACGACCTTGCCGGAGAGCTCAATCCCTCAGAGGTGGCTGGAATCGCCGCCATTCATGACCAAGAGATACGACATCTCCGCCAACAGCTTCTCCAGACAAGACGACGTCGGAGAAGGGCTGAGCGAAGGCTCGAATCGCTGAGGGATGAGAACACGACCAGGTTGTGGCAGAAGGCTATGCTCTTGGACGAGTCCAGGACGGACTGGTGGGAGGTCGTCCGCCGCGAAATTGAGGTATACACCGGGCGAGTCCAAGAAGATGTGGACCGATTACAAGAGGCGATAGCAAAAGTAGAGGATCCTCCTTAGCTGCCCACCAGTTATAACCCCGACAGATTCCATTTACCCTATAATTGGTCTTATGGAATTCAATTTTCAGGTAAAACGATAGGGCCAATATGCTTGTCTTATCCAGCCCCAATCATTAAAATCCAAACGTATTGGATCAACGAAAATAGCCTCAGATAGAGTTCTTCGTGGAGAAAGATGTCATGGAAAAAGATGGAAGACGAGAAATTGGCAGCGTCAAAGTGAAGCGCGGCTTGGCCCAGATGTTGAAGGGTGGCGTCATTATGGATGTCGTCACGCCGGAGCATGCGGTGATTGCTGAAGAAGCCGGTGCGGTGGCAGTTATGGCCCTTGAGCGGGTGCCAGCCGATATACGAGCTGATGGCGGCGTGGCTAGGATGTCTGACCCGGGACTCATTCGAGAAATCATGGCTTCGGTTACCATTCCAGTTATGGCTAAATGCCGGATCGGCCATTTTGTGGAAGCCCAGATATTGGAAGCAATCGGAGTCGACTATGTAGACGAGAGCGAGGTCTTGACGCCAGCGGACGAAGCCTATCATGTTAACAAGCATGCTTTCAAAGTACCCTTCGTCTGCGGATGCCGTAATCTGGGTGAGGCCTTGCGCCGGATCGGGGAAGGGGCCGCGATGATCCGCACCAAGGGCGAAGCTGGCACCGGCGATGTTGTCGAAGCCGTTCGCCACGCCAGGGCCGTGCTGGGCGAAATCAAACGATTGCATCTCATGCCCGAAGAAGAGTTAATGAGCTATTCAAAGGAAATAGGAGCTCCTTACGAACTAGTGAAGGAGACGAAGGAGCTGGGCCGGCTGCCAGTCGTGAACTTTGCCGCTGGTGGGTTAGCGACGCCCGCCGACGCAGCCTTGATGATGCAGCTAGGTGTCGATGGCGTATTTGTGGGCTCGGGTATCTTCAAAAGCGGTGATCCTGCCTCTCGTGGAAGAGCCATCGTCGAAGCCACAACCCACTTTGATAAACCTGACATACTGGCCCGCATCAGCGAAAACCTGGGCGAAGCGATGGTTGGCATCTCGGCCAGCACCCTTCCGCCAGAGGAACAGCTTGCCGTCCGCGGTTGGTAAGCCAGCGTATCAATTTCCTTAGAGAATAGTTATGAGAATAGGCGTGCTTGCCCTGCAAGGGGCATTCATTGAACACATCCAGATCCTCAATTCCCTGGGTGTTGAAGCTGTCGAGGTCAGATTACCAGAAGATTTAGTCGACCTCGACGGCTTGATCATCCCAGGTGGGGAGAGCACGACGATTGGCAAGTTAGCCGTCATCTACAACCTCATCGATCCTTTGCGGCAATTTGCCATCGAGAAACCTGTCTGGGGAACCTGCGCCGGTATGATCTTTATGGCCAAAGACATCGGAGCCGACCAACCCACCTTAGATCTTATGGATGTTGTTGTCGAGCGAAACGCGTTCGGCAGGCAGGTGGACAGTTTTATTGCCGACCTTGTGGTTCCACGCTTGAGAAACGGAGAGCTTGATCCTTTCCCAGCAGTCTTCATCAGGGCTCCCCGGCTCGCCGGGAATAACAACAGCCAACAGGTCGAGATCGTGGCCCAGCTTAAAGATGGAACGGTGGTCGCTGCTCTTCAAGGCCACTGGTTGGTGACCTCTTTTCACCCTGAACTGACAGATGATAGTCGCTTTCACGAGTTCTTC
>DASRZI010000199.1:0-17422 GCA_035686605.1 Candidatus Zixiibacteriota bacterium | reverse complement strand
GTTCTTAGTCAATTCAACCTAACGCCACCACGATATTACGCCCTGGTTCACCTGGGCGACAGGCCCGGCATGTCCTTAAGCGAATTGAGCAACCTGATGCTTTGTGACAAGTCCAATGCAACGCGAATCATTAAGGGCCTTGAGGCTGAAGGTTTGGTGTATCGTCTGCCGCACGAGACGGACGGCCGGACGATTCGACTTTTCCTAAGCCAGGCCGGGCAAGAGGTCCGGCGTAAATCTATAAAGGCCCACGCTCACTACAACCAGCAGCGATTCAACTCTGAGGTTGTCATCGACGAAGAGGAGCTCAGGACTGAGCTTGTCCAATTGAAGAACAGCCTAAGGGAACGGCTGGAAATAACCGCCGAGCTTTAAGTGATGCTGAACACTCACGGAGGCGGCCCAAAGAATTATTGGCCGTTCCGCCAACCCGAGTCCAGCGACTTGAAACGTAATTAAAAGATCATTGGCTAGATTGTGTTTTAGGATGCGAACGTTATACTCACGGAGAAGCCACTGTGCGTCCCGCGCACATCGCCGCAACCCGACTAATATAGGAGGTGATGCCCCTTTTTAAGTGAACCGTTTAACTAAAAAATACACCGTATTGGATCTTGATTTAAACCGTTTATTCATTCGGAGGAGAATGACAGATGAAAACGAAATTGGCACTTTTTATCTCGCTAATGCTTGTGGGACTCATAGTTTTAGCAGCGTGCGGTGGGGCAGAAGACCCGACCGCTACCCCTGAACCACAAGACACATCACCCGTACCGGCCACTGAGGAACCCATGGAAGAGCCCACTGAGGAACCCATGGAAGAACCCACCGAAGCGCCAGTAGAAGAGCCCACTGAGGTCCCGACCGAAGAGCCCATGGCAGAGCCCGAGATTTTCATCACCATATGGGCAGATGATACTAGAGCTCCAGTGCTCCAAGCGCTTGCTGCGGACTTCGAGGCAACCTATGGCGTCGGTTTGATCGTCGAGCAGGTTATGGACATGGAAAACCAACTGCCCATCGCTGCCCCGGCTGGCGAAGGTCCCGACATCTTCATCGGCGCGCATGACAGGTTAGGTGGATGGGTAACTGATGGACTCGTTTCCCCAATAGATCTTGGCGACAAAGTAAGCGACTTCACCCAAGTTGGGTTGGACGCCTTCACTTTGAACGGTGAACTATATGGACTTCCCTACGCAATTGAGAACATGGCCTTGCTCCGCAACGTAGAGCTGGTGCCTGATGCTCCAGAGACTTGGGAAGAATTGCTTGCAGTTGGCCAGGCTCTGATGGACTCTGGTGATGTAACCTATGCTTTGGTCCTTGAGGACAATGGCTACAAGGTCTACCCGATTATGACCTCCTTTGGCGGCTACGTCTTCGGACGCGACGCCGATGGAAACTGGGATCCGAGCGATCTTGGCGTCGACAGCGAAGGCATGATAGCTTCTGGTGACTGGATTGCCGAGAACGTGGCTGCTGGCTTGATCAGCCCTAATGCCAATTCATCGGATACGGCCGAAACCCTCTTTGAGACGGGCGAGAGCCCCTTCATCATGACCGGCCCATGGGCACTGGATCGCTTCCGCGACGCCGGTGTACCTTATGCTATCAGCCCTATCCCCAGCGGCGGACAATCGTTCGCCGGCGTCCAAGGCTTCCATATTAGCGCCTTCAGCGAGAATCCCTTGTTGGCCCAGGCTTTCCTGACCGAGTTCGTTGCCACAGATGAAACCATGACCAACCTCTACCTGGCGGGCAACCGTCCCCCGGTCTTCATTCCGACCCTGGACAAAATTGATGATCCAGACATCGCCGGCTTCGGTGAGGCAGGCGTCAACGCGGTAGAGATGCCCAATATTCCAGAGATGGGCGCCGTCTGGGGCTCCTGGAACAACGCTGTGATCCTGGTTATCACCGGTGAAGATACGCCGGCGAATGCTTACGCTTCGGCTGCCCAGCAGATAAAAAACACACTTGGCACCGATCTGACCGGAATGATCAACGTGCCAGGTTCATACCAGGCAGCCGCTGGCTGCGCTGGAGATTGGTTACCTGAATGTGCGGTAACAGCCATGACCATGGGTGATGACGGCATGTACATGTCATCCCACGCCCTGCCGGCTGGTGATTACGAAGGCAAGGTCGCTCTCGATGGCGCCTGGACCGTTAACTACGGTGTTGATGGTGTGCCAGATGGAGACAACTACACCTTCAGCCTCGCTGCCGATGGCACAGTCACTTTCACGTACGATCCAGAAACCAACATTCTAACCATCACTATCGAGTAAAGTAGTTACATCTTGAATGAAGGTCGGGTTTTCTGCCCGACCTTCATTTTGACAATTTATTGGCGACTCCGTACCCAGAAGGCGGGCGTCTTCTGTCTATAAACTGCTTGGGGGCAAATTATGGGCACTGCACAACCGGCACTCAATCAGGAGAGGGGAGATACAGGATCGACGTCAGTTGCCGGACTGGTTGTCCGGCTCGTCCTCCTGGCCCTTATCGATGGCTTCACAATTTGGTTCATCTTTCAGCAGTTGGACAATGAAGCCCCGGTGCTGGCCATCGCTGTTGGTCTGATCACCCTATTCGCCAACGTCGTCATCCTGCGCAACCAGCTCTTCCCAATCCGCTGGATGCTCCTTGGATTGGCGTTGATGGCCATGTTCTCCGTTTACCCAATTCTGTTCACCGCCAACATCTCCCTCACTAACTTCGGATCTGGGCATCTGCAAACCAAAGAGCAGGCCATAGAACAATATGAAAAAGTGAAGTACCTTCCAGAAGGTGCGGGTGCATACCAATTCACAGCTTTCGTCTCCGACGACGGGCAATACGTATTATGGCTGCAAGGAGAAGATGGAGAGGCTATCCTGGCCAAGCCAGGAGAGGCCTTGGTCGCGGTCCAGCCTGGAGAGGAGGGTGTCGGCGAGTTGGATGCGGATGGGATTCCGACGAATATCGAGCTGTATGAACGGTTAAACAACATAACCATATTCAGGCATCTCCCGGCTCTGCAAGAGGCGACTTTTGGAGAAGGCGACCGCATAGTCCGGATCCCAAATGCGGACAGTGCGGCTGAGCTCGCGCAGAAGTATGTCTATGACTCGGAAATGGACACGCTCACCGACCAGGCAACTGGGATCAGCTACCGGCCGGTCGATGGCATTTTTACCTCTGACACAGGGGAAGAGCTGCCGGGCGGTTACCAGGTCTATATAGGCCTGGAAAATTTCACGCAGTTTTTCGCCAGCCCGGCCATCAGCAAGCCCCTCATTCTTATCATCATATGGAACTTCGCTTTTGCCTTCTTGAGCGTCGGCCTCTCCTTTGCCCTGGGATTGGCAGTAGCTCTTCTATTTAACGACCATGAGATGAAAGGGCGCAAACTCATATTAACTCTACTCCTAATCCCCTACACAATACCGAGTCTGATCAGCATCCTGGTCTGGCGCGGTCTGCTGGACCCTGAACTGGGTATCGTGAACAAAATACTGGAATCGATCTTTCATTGGTCGCCGGCCTGGTTTACCGATCTCTGGTGGGCGAAGGCGGCAGTTCTGCTTGTTAACTTGTGGTTAGGTTATCCTTACTTCATGCTCGTTTGCAGCGGTGCTCTACAAGCCATTCCCAAAGACATTTACGGTGCGGCTGAGGTTGATGGGGCTGGTTTATGGCAGCAATTCCGGCTCATCACGCTTCCCCTACTTCTTGTCGCCACCGGTCCCTTACTGGTGGCATCCTTTATTTTCAACTTCAACAACTTCAATGTTATATATTTGCTAAATAGCGGGCGTCCGGTGATGGCAAACGCGGCTACAGACGCCGGTCACACCGATATCCTCATTAGCTATGTCTATAAACTAGCCTTCGCGGGTGGTCGTGGATCCCAGTACGGTTTTGCTGCGGCCATCACCCTGGTGATATTCGCGGTTGTGGCCGTCATGACCTTGCTTCAATTCCGTTACACAAAGATGTGGGAGGAGGTGGGCGAAAATGTCTAGTCAAGGATTCGCGGATAGCTTTTTCACTTCTCAGAAAAGAAGAAAGCAGCTGGGACTATTGGCCCGCTACATCATCGCCTTAATCCTCATTGTCTTCGCCTTGTTTCCGGTAGTGTGGATCATTTCAGCGTCGTTAAATCCGTTAGATACGCTAGGAACCCAGAGCTTGATCCCTGAGAATGCCAACCTGGAAAATTACGAGAAACTTCTGACGGATAATCCCTTCTCGCAAACTTTTCCGTTTAAGACCTGGCTGCTGAATTCTCTCAAGATCGCCACAACCACAACGCTATTCTCCGTCTCCATCACCACCCTAGCAGCCTACTCCTTCTCCCGTTTTCGTTTTCGCCAGCGAGAGAATATGCTGCGGGGCATTTTACTCGTCCAGGTCTTCCCAAGTTTGTTGGCCATGGTAGCCATTTTCTTGCTGATCCAACAGATTGGCGATGTGATGCCGGTGACCGACAAAGCTCTTCCCTTGTTGGGAGTACAAGCAGGCGATCCAATCATCGGATTAAATACCCATACAGGACTGATCCTGGTCTACCTGGGTGGAGCCATGGGCATCAATATCTGGCTGATGAAGGGTTTTTTCGACTCGATCCCCAGGGAAATCGATGAGTCGGCCATGGTCGATGGGGCCACCCATTGGCAGATCTTCTCCCGCTTACTTTTGCCCCTCATGCGGCCGATCATCGTCGTAGTAGCCATACTGACTTTCATCTTCGTCTACAGCGATTTTGTCCTGGCTAACGTTTTGCTTCAGTCGACGGCCCAGTACCCGCTGACCGTCGGTTTGTGGATTTTCACCAGCGGCCAGTTTTCACAACAGTGGGGCGTATTCGCGGCCGGAGCGCTCATGGGAGCGCTGCCCATTGTCATCGTCTACCTCTTGCTGCAGGACCAGATAGTCGGTGGCCTGACCCAAGGCTCCGTGAAAGGATAAACTGAGAGATGAGCTACGAATTTATCTTAGGCAAATTTCCAGGCGATATTGAACAAGGGCCGGCCCAACTAGAGCGCTACGACGCGGCACAGCATGACCTGGGCATCGCCGAGGCGGCAGCATTCGTCAAAACAATTGACGGCGAAGAAGAAGTGAAGGTCATGGGTGAGGATAAGCAGAAGGCCCGGCGAATTGGGGCCATTACCGGCGCGATGCTGGGCATTGTGGGCGGTCCGCCGGCCATGATCCTGTTCGGCCTGGGAGGCGCCGCGGCCGGGAATCTGGTATCAAACCTGACCCACGCCGGTATCTCCAAAGATACGGTCGAAGCCATCGAGGAGGGTCTGGAACCTGGAAGTTCGGCCGTCCTTGTGATCGTCGAGCACGGAAGACATCATGTGATCTTGAACGACCTCAAGGAGCTCGACTGCGTCATCACAAACGAGACCGTTGAGTCACACCATGCCGAAAAGAGATTTTTGATGTCGCCCACTTCAGGAAGCGGAGAAACGCTGTAGCAGGGTCGCCTGCTGCTGGAATCAAGATTTATAGTCGAACAAAGACTATGCTGCGCCGAGCAAAGTACACAGCGAGAGGCCAAGGGTCCTGACGAGGTAACCTTTCTCTCCGTATAAGCGATTGACTAGGGGTGTACAAGATTGTATGCCCCTGTTTTTATGAGAGCGTTGGCACTGGGGCGACACCTTTCCAGGTGCAACTTCTGAGGCGACATGTCTGAGCGTTAAAGCTCTGAGTATTATAGCTCTGTACAGTAAATAATTGGGTAGATGATATCTAGAAAGCACCGAAGCACTATTTTGCCATTTTTGTTAGTCTGTGGGCTGGTCGCCTGCAGTGCGGCCGAAGAACCATCTTCGGATGTGATCGTCACTGCCGATCCAACCTCTGAATCAGCCGCGACGCCAGCCCCGCCCCCAACCGTAGCGCCAACGACGACGCCAGCTGATTCATTGGTAGTCGACGAGGTCGAGAACGCGACAGAAGCTCTTTACACTGGAACCGACGGCATGCCCTGGTGGAATGATGCCGTTTTTTACGAGGCCTTTGTTCGAAGCTACCGTGACAGCGATGGGGATGGGATCGGAGATATCAATGGGCTCATCGAGAAGTTGGATTACCTAAACGACGGAGATCCCGACACGCAAGACGACCTGGGTATCACCGGTCTTTGGCTCATGCCCATCATGGAGTCTCCTAGCTATCACGGCTATGACGTGGTGGACTACTATTCGGTAGACAGCGAGTACGGGACGGGGGAAGATTTTAAACGTCTCATTGATGAAGCTCATGACCGGGGGATTCGCGTCATTGTAGATTTTGTACTCAACCATACGAGTAGAGATCACCCATGGTTTGAAGAAGCCCGCAATCCAGAATCGGATATTCGGGACTGGTATATTTGGTCTGAAGACAACCCCGGATATCGAGGTCCATGGGGAGAACAGGTGTGGCACCGTGCAGGCGATGAATACTATTACGGCGTATTCTGGGAAGGAATGCCGGATTTGAACTATGAGAATCCAGAAGTCACCGAAGCCATGCTGGAAGCAGCCGGGTTCTGGCTGGAAGATATGGGAGCCGATGGTTTTCGATTAGATGCGGTGAAGCACATAATCGAAGACGGCGATCAGCAAGAGAACACCGCAGCCACCCACAGTTGGTTGGATGGTTTTTATACCTTCTATAAAGATGTAAATCCAAATGCCTTCGCCGTAGGAGAGGCCTGGACCTCAACGGATCAAGTCCTTGACTATACGGGTGATGAGGTCGATATAGCTTTCCAATTTGACTTGGCCCAAGCTATCTTAGAAACAAGTATGGATGGCCTAGGAGATCCTTATCTCGGCCAAATGACAGAGGTAGTAGACAGCTACCCTGCCGGGCAGTACGCCACCTTCATCACCAACCACGACCAGGATCGGGTGATGTCCCAGCTTGATGGAGACACGGGTGCTGCGAAAGTGGCAGCCTCGCTGCTCCTATCTTCGCCTGGCGTGCCATTTGTATACTACGGCGAAGAGATTGGCATGACCGGGACGAAGCCTGATGAGGATATTCGCCGCCCGATGCATTGGTCAGGAGTCAACTTGCGGACAGGATTCACCAGCGGCTCGCCCTGGCGAAGAGCAGCAAAGGATTATGATGAACGTAATGTCGCCCTGCAGAACGATGATCCAGATTCACTGCTCAGTCACTACAGGTCATTGATTCAACTTAGGAACGACCAGAAAGCCCTGAGAGTAGGTGATTGGACGCCGGTAGATACGGCAAATGATGGTGTCGTGGCCTTCTTGCGACATACGGATGAAGAAACGATCCTTGTATTGGTCAATGTGTCTCACCAGACGGTGACCCAATATGATCTCTCCCTGGTTGCCGGACAGCTCCAAGGCTTGACTCGAGCCGAGCTCCTTCTGGGTGAGGGAACTGTGGCAGTTCCAGCATTGAATGGCGCAGGGGGATTTGAAAGCTACAAGCCTATCGAGACCCTCGAAGCACGGAGCACTTATATTATTGGAATTGAATAACAACCTTAGTCAGAAAGAACGACTGGAAAGGTCGCTCTTCCAGGAGATTATCCGATGAGCCGAATAGCAGCTAGCACTATCCTACTTCTAGCCCTGGTCATGGTCTTGGTCGCCTGCTCCGACGAGGAGCCAACGTCTACTCCGGCGCCGCCAACTGAAGCAGCACCGGAGCCGGCGGAAGAAACTGCTCCTCCAACAACCGAGGCAGGCACCGAAGAGGATCAAGAGGTGGTGAGTTCCACCCCGGAAGTAGAACCGGTCGCCGAAGACGATCCGATCTATCTTTCGATGATTTGGCACCAGCACCAGCCTGTATATTTCAAGGATCCGGAGACTGGAGTCTATGTCCGACCCTGGGTGCGAGCTCACGCAGCCAAGGACTACGTGGACATGGCTGCCATTTTGGATCAATACCCGGATATCAACGCCACCTTTAACCTGACCCCAAGCCTTATCCGCCAGCTTGACGATCTCGCGGCAGGGGCTAAAGATCTCTACTGGACTCACACAGAAATCCCGGCCAGCGACTTAACGGACGAGCAGAAGCAGTTTATCCTGGATCAATTCTTTGACATCAACCGGGGTATCATCGCCCGATTCCCACGCTACCAGGAGCTGCTCCAGCTGCGTGATAACAGCGATGACCCAATCTCCGCCTACTCAACGCAAGATTTCCTTGATCTACAGCTCCTCTTCAACCTGGCCTGGACCGATCCTGACTGGTTAGCGCAAGAACCGCTTGCCAGCCTGGTTGAAAAGGGCAGGGAGTTTGAAGAGGCGGACAAAGCGATAGTGCTTGGGGAACACCTGCGGTTGATCCAAGAAGTCATTCCCATTCACAAGCGCCTGCAGGATGAGGGGCGGATCGAGATAACGATGACCCCTTTTGCCCACCCAATCTTGCCCTTGCTTTACAACACGGATCTTGCTCGCGAAGCGCTGCCTGATGTGGAGCTGCCTGGAGCACGATTCACATACGGGGCCGATGCAGTGGCTCAGGTTGAACGAGGAGTTGAATTATACAAGGACCACTTTGGCCAGGCGCCTCGGGGTATGTGGCCGGCCGAAGGGTCTGTTGCTCAAGAAATCGTCACCATGGTAGCCCAGAATGATATACAGTGGATGGCCTCGGACGAAGGCGTCCTGGCCAACAGCCTTGGTTTTGACAACTTCACCCGCAACAGCAACGAAGTCGTCGTCGAAGCGGACCAGCTATACCGCCCATACTACGTTGAAGGGCGTCGCGGTGGTCCGGTGGCAATGGTATTCCGGGATGTCATCATTTCCGACCTGGTGGGCTTTATCTACTCGGGTATGGAAGGCGAGGTGGCGGCCCAAGATTTCGTCGATCGTATCCACGCCATAAGAGAGGAGCTCAAAGAGAGCGGAGCCGAAGGTCCGCACCTCGTCTCAGTTATCCTGGACGGGGAAAATGCCTGGGAGTATTACGAGAACGATGGAAAGGAATTCCTCCATTCCCTGTACCAGATGCTCAGCGACGATCCACTCATCGAGACCGTCACACCCAGCGAATTCCTTGAGATTGCTCCTGACCAACCGGAGATCGACGATCTCTGGGCCGGATCCTGGATCAGCCACGACTATTCAACCTGGATTGGGGAGGAAGAGGAAAACCGGGGCTGGGAGCTCCTGGTCGAGACCCGCGATTTCCTGCAGCAGTATATTGGCGGTGATCGCCAGGGTAGAGTTAGTGACGAAGTACTTGAAGAGGCATTGGTCCAAATGTACATCGCCGAGGGTTCGGATTGGTTCTGGTGGTATGGCTCCGATCAGAACTCTGGAAATGACGATTCATTTGACCAGCAATATAGGAATACCCTCAAGCAAGTATATCTAGCACTGGGTGAAGAACCCCCATCGAATCTTGACGTACCCATCATCCCTGAGCAGGCTGTGGCAGCCGATATCGCCTCTACCGGTCTAATAACGCCTACCATCGACGGAGTGGTCGAAGCTGGGGAGTGGGATGCGGCGGGCGTCTATGGCGCATCAGGGCGAGCGATGGCAGCTGCCCAGCCGTACCTCGAGAGTCTTGCCTATGGCTTTGATGCGAAAAACCTGTATCTGAAGACCACATCAAATCCAGAGTATGAGACGCCCGAAGGGGAATCGACCATCGAGA
The DNA here is from genome assembly GCA_035686605.1 of Candidatus Zixiibacteriota bacterium. Taxonomy (GTDB): domain Bacteria; phylum Chloroflexota; class Anaerolineae; order Promineifilales; family Promineifilaceae; genus UBA11865. Next base: position 7,774 of record DASRZI010000199.1, on the reverse strand, counting down.
TATACATGCAAACCCCAGGCTCGGCGTCGGTGAACAGCTTCAGCCGGAACGGCAGTTTGCTGGGTTTCCCCTCTAACAACATGCTTGCCATCACTCTAGAGGATGGTCTCGCAGCCGGCTCCATTCTTTATGTCCCTTCTGGCAGTGAAACCTGGGCGCCGGTTCCGGAAGCCGGTGTTAGCAGCAAAGGAGGTGAAGGAGTGGTCGAAACAGCGATCTTCCTCGAGCAACTGGGTAAAGCTGACACAGGCGACCGCATGACGATGCGGGTGTTTTATCGTGAGTCGATTGAGATAGCTGGTGAGCTGCAAAGCGTCGACATGGACAGGCTGCCTGGAATGGGACCGGCCGTCATTGGCGTGCCTGACCTGGGGACGACCACGATCTTGATTGATATCACCGATCCGAACGGCGACGATACCGGACCGGGCACATACACCTATCCCAGCGACGCCGTATTTAGTCCTGGGAACTTCGACATCACCAACTTCCAGGTTGGTTTCGACGAAGAGAACATCGTTTTCCGTTTCGTCATGCGCGGGCCAGTTGATAATTCCTGGGATTCTCCCAACGGGGTCTCGCTGCAGACCTTTGACGTCTATATTGATTCGGATGGAGATGGTCAGGGTGGTGTAGGTATGCTGCCTGGTAGAAATCTGTCATTTGATGAAGGAACCGCTTGGGATTATGCGATAACGGTGGAAGGCTGGTTCCCAGGTGTGTTTGTTCCTGGAGACGAGGGACCGCTCCGAATCGCAGAAGCCAGCGAGTTCCAGGTGCTGGCCGATCCGGGCCAGCAAAAGGTTACCATCCGGATACCAAAAGCGATCCTGGGCGAAGACCCTGAGAATTGGCACTACGCAGCCGTCGTGATGGGCCAGGAAGGCTACCCCAGCGGCGGAGTCATGCGTGTCCGCGATGTGACGCCGGTCGGTGAACAATGGCGTATCGGAGGCGCCCCAGCAGGTGCTACCAACCATACGCGCGTCATCGATCTGGCCTGGGGTAATCCGGGAGACCAGGAAGCGTGGCTAAGTAACTTTGAAATAGTGGACGCGCCCCAGGGGCAGTTGACGGATGGTGATTATGCGAGAGTGCCGATGTTTGGAGTGCAAGATTAGGGGAAGGAAAAGATAGAAGAAGGAGAAGATAGAAGAAGGATTGCCGGGATTTGGTGATTAGGAGATTCAATTGATGAAGATAAATAATTGCGGGGATTAGGTGATTTGGGGATTTAAGAAGAGAAAAGGAAAGGCCGGGATTTGGTGATTAGGGGATTAATTCGATGAGGATTAGAGAGCTTGGCTTCTATATTGCCGCGTTGATGGTGCTGGTGTTTTTGTCGGCTTGCGCAGATGATGATCCTGCGCCAACGGACGCGCCGGATGTTCAGCCGACAACTGCGGTGGTGGATACTCCTGAAGAAGCGGTGCCTACAAAGGTCGATGCGGTTAGCGACGAGACGCCCGTGGTTGAGGAACCGGCGGCTGAGAAGCCGGTAGTTGTATTTGACAATCTACACGTGCCATCTCCGGCATGGGAAGACCAGATCATCTATTTTCTCATGACCGACCGCTTCAACGACGGCGATCCATCGAACAATGATCAAGGCGCTGGCGAATACGATCCACAGGATGGAAGGAAGTACAGTGGTGGTGACCTTCAAGGGGTAATCGACCAGTTGGACTACATCCAAGAGCTGGGTGCCACGGCCGTCTGGATTACGCCGCCCGTGGCCAACCAATGGTGGGACCCCCAAGTGCAGTTTGGCGGATATCATGGCTACTGGTCCGAGGATTTCAAACAGGTTGATAGTCACCTGGGTGACCTCCAAACCTACCAGTCCCTGTCTGATGCCCTCCATGACCGGGGTATGTACCTCATCCAGGATATCGTGGCCAATCACACCGGCAACTTCTTCTCCTATCAAGACGAGAACGGCCGGACCCAATATGATCCCGCTGATCCTGCCCTTTACGTCCACCCCAATCCCGATTCTGTCCCTGTCACCCGTCCCAGCCAGCATCCGTTTGATCAGAACGATGTAACCGACCCCGACCAGAAGGATATGGCCGTCTATCACTGGACGCCTGGAATTGATGATTTCCAGAACGAGCAGCAGCGTCTCACTCACCAGCTGTTCGATTTAGACGACCTCAACACCGAGAATCCCCTGGTGCGCGAAGCGCTCAGGGACAGCTACGGATATTGGATTGAGAACGCCGGCGTGGACGGTTTCCGCATAGACACGGTCATATACGTCGAGCACGATTTTTGGAACGACTTCGTCCACTCTGAAGATGATCCTGTTCCTGGCCTTAAAAAAACCGCTTCGACCACGGGTCGCGACGATTTCTTCACCATCGGAGAGACCTTTCTTGGCTCAGAACCCCTGGAAAGTATCGGCGATATCCAGGTCGCCAGCTACCTGGGAACTGAGGAAACTCCGGAGCTTGATAGTGTTCTGAATTTCCCCCTTTACCTTTCCATAGGCCGGGTATTCGCCGAGGGTCTTCCGACCAGCTACCTGGCCTACCGGCTGAACGTAGCCCAAGATACCAATATCTACCCAAATCCCAACAGCATCGTCAATTTCATCGACAACCATGATGTAACTCGGTTCCTGGCTCGGGGCAGCGCCGAGGGTCTCAAGCAGGCAACTATGTTCTTGATGACAGTTCCTGGCATTCCTGTCATTTACTATGGGACGGAGCAGGGCTTTACCGAACAGCGAGCATCCATGTTCGCAGAGGGCTATGGAGCCAGTGAGGCTGATCATTTCGATCTGGAATCGGAGTTTTATCAACATATCCAATCGATGACCGGTCTTCGTAAATCCAACCCGATTTTTACTCGCGGATCGCTTGCAACCCTCAAAGACAATGACGCAGGACCGGGAGTATTAGCCTACCGGCGCGATTACGAAGGGGAAACCGCGATCGTCATTTTTAACACGGCCGACCGGCCTGTTTTGATGACGGACCTGGATACGGGACTGCCGCCTGGCTCTGTATTGAAGCTGCAGGAAAGCCTGTTCCAGGACCAGGATCTGATCGTAGGCACTGGTGGCAAGATAACCATGGAGCTGGCTGGACGAGAAGGGATGGTCCTGCTGGCTAGCGAAGAGATCGTCGAGCTGGAAGACACGACGGCCGAGGTGACTGTGTCCCCCGAAATCGAGGACCAGCTGTTCGCGGATGATTTTCTGGTGGTAGGTACAGTTTCCGAACCGGGCACCTTGATCAAGGTGATAGTCAATGGCGACCTAAGCAGAGCCATCGAAGTCACTGCTGATGAGGAAGGAAATTGGTCAACTGAGATTCGTCTATCAGAGTTTGCCCCAGGTGTTACCGCTAATACGGTAGCCGCCTACGCGCCCAGCCTGACCGCAGCTTCGGACACATTTAACTTCTCAACTGAGGTTACCACCAGCAGCTCGCGAGTCACCACCTACGACCGTACCGGCGACGATGTCGGCCCCTTCGATTCCTATACCTTGCCAACCGATGAGACCTTCGGAGACCAGATGGACATCCGGCGACTGATCGCCTCAGCCTTTGGAACAAACCTGCAGTTGGAGGTCGAGATGGGCGAGGTGACCGACGTGTGGGATCCGGCAAATGGCTTCGATCATGTCCTGTTCCATATTTACATCGACCTGCCTGGCCAGGAGGGTCTGACGATTCTGCCCAGGATCAACGCCCAGACGCCGGAAGGTTTCGATTGGGATTACTTAGGCTTTATGGAAGGCTGGAGCAACCGCCTTTATTATGCCAAAGACGCCAGCGAAGAGGAGTATGGCACAGTTGTCACCCCAGCTCCCCAGGTGAGCGTCAACATTCCAGAGAACACCATCAGCTTCCTGTTTACTTCAGAAGCCCTTGGTAATCCAGAGACCCTGGATGGGGCTAAGATCTACATCGCAACCTGGGACTGGAATGGCCCCGATGCTGAGTATCGATTCTTGAGACCAGGCGGTGGACAGTGGGGTTTTGGAGGCGGTGATTGGAGTGTCGATCCGCTGATCATCGATGATACTGAAGTGATCGCCCTGGCTCAAGATACTCTATTGTCCCAGCCCGATCCAGCCGGCGACCATTACGGGCCATACAGCGCCGGTCAGATACAGTCCTACACGCTGCCAACCGACGAAGGTTTCGCAGACCAGATGGACCTGCGACAAGCAGACATATCGTCATCGGATGACGGATTGCTTATATCAATAACCACGACGGAAATATCCGACAGCCTCGAACCGCCGAATGGATTTGACCATGTCCTCTTCAATGTTTACCTGGACCTGGTCGAGGAACAAGGAAGCACCGTCTTGCCACGTCAAAACGCCGGTGTCCCTCCTGGTTTTGGATGGGATTATCTGGCCGCCGTCGATGGCTGGGGAAATAGGCTCTATGCCTCAGAAGGTTCCAGCGAAGGAGAATATGGGACGGAGATAGCGACACCGGCCCAAATCAGCGTCGATCCCGAGACCAATGTAATACATCTGCTGTTTGATCCTCAATCCATCGTAATGCCGGATGATGTCGAGAACGTGAAGGTTTACATCACCACCTGGGATATCGATAATGAAAGCGGAGATTACCGGCCGCTGACAGAAGCCGGAGGCCAGTGGGAATTCGGTGGCGGCGATGGGAGTCGAGACCCCCTGATCATCGACGACCTGCTGGCAGGAATGTCCCAGCTTTTCTTCTCCCAGATCCCGCCCACACCCCAGGTTGAAGTGACGTTTGAAGTGATAGTTCCGGACGGGACTTCAGAGGATGCAATACTCTATTTGACCGGTCCCTTTAACCAGTGGAATCCTGCCGACGTTCCCTACCAGTTCAATTATGCCGGAGATGGTGTTTACCGCCTTGTGCTCTTTGTCGATGAAGGAGAATTTATCGAGTATCGGATTACCCGTGGTTCTTTCGCAAATGCCGAGAAATATGATCCCGATGACCGCTTCGCCAACCGCGAATTATCCGTCCCTGTTGGAGGGGAATCATTGGATGTGGCCATCGACATCCCGGGTTGGTGGGATGATTAAGGAACTTCGCCGGTGAAAGAATTTATCTTTGGAACCCTCTCAACAACTGAAAAGCGACTCGACTATCTCAGTGAACAGCGCCGCGGCTTACGGCACCAGAATATGCTGGAACCACTCGCCCCTACGGCGGGCATTTCCCCGACTATTACCGTCACCTCGGGGAAGGATACATCCGTCGAGCAGATTTCTTGCATTCTGTCTCAGCCTGAAAACATAACCATACCCCTCGAACTGGTGAGAACAGAATGGGACCTCTTGAACTGGGGATATATACAGCTCTGGCAATGCAGGCTTCCATCAAGACCTGACGGCACGATCGTTCGCTACACCATCGAAGCTAAACCGTTTGGAGACGGCCCGTCGATCATGGCCGATGATGGGGCTGTTTTTTCATACTATGTGGAAGACCCTGCTCCTCCTGATTGGACATCAGAGGCCATCATTTACCAGATCTTTCCTGACCGCTTTCATCCAGGCCTCGGCGGGAGGTGGAATGACAGCCAGGATCTCAAGCGCGCACTGGGTGGAACCCTGCGGGGTATCATCGAAAATATAGATTACGTAGCCGAGTTGGGATTCAACTGTATCTGGCTCAACCCGTTCTTTCCGGATGATACTTACCACGGCTACCACGCGAGCGACTATTTCAGCGTAAACCCGCGCCTGGGAACCAAGGAAGATATCGCCGAACTCGTAAACCAAGCCCATGGCAAAGGAGTTAGGGTTATCTTGGATTTCGTGGCCAATCACTGGGGAAGCCAGCACCCCACATTTCAGGCCGCTTTAGCCGACCGGTCCAGCGAATATTACGACTGGTATATCTGGAATCAGTGGCCGGACGATTATGAATCTTTCTTCTCGGTGAAAGATTTACCGGCTGTTAACGTGGACAATCCCGGTGCCAGGAATCATTTATTGGAGGCAGCGCGCTACTGGTTGACCGTGTTTGATTTTGACGGGTACCGGCTCGACTACGCCTTGGGTCCCAGTCACGATTTCTGGACAGATTTCCGGGCGGCGGTCCACCAGGCAAAACCGGAAGCTTGGATCTTCGGCGAAGTTGTGGAGACTCCAGAAACTCAGCGGCGGTATTGGGGCAGGCTGCATGGCTGTCTGGATTTTGTTCTCCAACAAGCTCTCAGGCAAACCTTCGCCTTTGAGGAGATGAGCCTCTCCGCCTTTGATGCCTTCCTTGACAAACACGAGGCTTACTTTCCAGCCGGATACAGCCGCCCCAGCTTCCTGGACAATCACGACGTCAACCGTTTCCTCTGGCTGGTTGGAGGTGACAAACGGAAACTTAAACTAGCCTCCCTGTGCCAGTTCACCTTATCAGGTCCTCCGACCGTCTACTACGGCACGGAAGCTGGCTTATCTCAACGACGCGATATCGTCTCGCCAGCCGGCATGCATGATATGGCGGAAGCCCGGCTGCCGATGGTATGGGGTGATGAGCAAGATCAAGATCTGCTCGACTATTATCGCTGGCTAATTCATTTTCGCCGCCAACATCCCGCCCTCTGGCGTGGAAGCAGGCAAACCATCCATCTAGATGAAGAAGCTGGGACCTATGCCTATCTCCGTGCCGACGATCAAGAAACGATTCTCGTGGCCATGAATTTGAGCGACGAGGAGCGCAAGATTAAAGCTTCCGCATACTCCGTGGAGCTTGGGTCGTGGAGTGGCGCGGTGCGAGTGGTCGAGGCCAGTTAACCGCATGTCATCAAATGCAGCAGACGGTGGAGAAGCGGTCCAGCCGGAGACGCCGGCGGATTCGACCCAGTCCAAATTCCTTCCTTGGGCAAAGAAGCACCAGGATTTAATCGCCCTACTATTCTTGACGGTCCTGGCCCTGATTCCGCGCCTCTACCGCCTAAGCAGCGCGCCTCCAGGCCTAAATGCCGACGAATTATTCAACGCCGTCGACGCAATAAGCCTGGGTCCTGGCAATTGGCAGATCTACTTCGAAGGAAATTTTGGGCGCGAGTCGCTCTTTCTCTATCTCATGGCCATCCCCCTCAAACTCTTTGGCCAGGAGATTTGGGCGCTTCGATTACCGGCTGTCCTCCTCGGCACGGGCACGGTTCTTTTAGCCTATCTTATTGGGAAACAGGCATTTAACCGGCGAATCGGCTTTATTGCCGGGGCCCTGATCGCTGTTTCCCTTTGGCCAATCATGCAGTCGCGATGGGGCCTGCGAGCCGTGAGCCTGACGTTTTTTACAGCCCTCACGGTTTACTTGTACGGGCGGCTCCTTAATCATGAAGGCCGGGGCATCGGTGGCTGGCTGGCAGCAGGATTCGCCCTCGGCTTGACCATGTACACCTATATACCGGCTCGCCTCTTCCCACTGGTAATCGCCGGCTGGCTGTTGTGGCTTTCGATCCTCGACACCGGCTGGCTTCGCCGCCAGTGGCCGAAGATAGTGCTGAGCCTGGGTGTCGCACTCCTCGTCTTCGCCCCATTCGGTCTGTACATGATCCGCTACCCAGACAAATTCGACCAGCGGGTGAGTGGCCTTTGGGAGACTGTGGAAAACAAGCTTGAGGGTGATCCTGATTCACTGCTTGAGAGAGTCGTTTCCGTCCCTCTGATGTTCACCTTTCAAGGCGATACCGAAGGCCGCTATCACGTGCCAGAGCGACCCGTATTTGACCCCCTCACCAGCCTGTTCTTCTATCTGGGTGTGGGGGTTTCACTATGGCTGGCATTTAGGAAGGGGGGGGA
>DASRZI010000198.1:0-6040 GCA_035686605.1 Candidatus Zixiibacteriota bacterium | reverse complement strand
CCGACAGGTGCCGTTTCTGCTGAGAGTTATCTGGTTCTTCTTCCTTGGTTGGGAACTAGCCGGTGTATGGATCTTGGCGGCCTGGGCTTTCAATATCACCATCATCGGATTGCCCATTGGTATTTGGATGCTTGACCGAGTGCCCCAGGTACTGACCCTTAAATCACGTTCAGGTGATTGGGTCGTAGATCTAAAAGACGGCCAATCTCAATTCAAACCGAGGGACCAGTTCTCGTGGCTAATCCGATTGCCTTACTTCATCCTGGTGGGTTGGTGGATGAGCCTGTTATGGGCAGCGTTCGCCTGGCTAATCTGCGCCACGATCATCTTGCTGCCGATTGGCGTCGTGATGCTTCACGCTTTACCAGCGGTGACTACTCTTCAGAGAGGATAATCGAAGAGCCATCTCGGGCGAAGTTTTGTTCATTTCGTGAACTTCAAGAACTTCCTAAACCACGGCGATGGCTCTCTACTCACTCCTTAGCCACACCCACCACTTGACGGTGCGCGCTTCAGTTCCAGTTTCACTTTGGGTGTGTACTCCAGCTCATGGGTTTCCGGATTCGGTCCGGCGGCCGCATATCTGTCGCCTATGGCGTTATCGAAGATATAGCAGAGCTGATCATCCCCAGCCCCGGCATTGAAGTTCTTGGTGAGATCGTCCTTACCAAATAGGTCGATCCAGTTATTGCCCCCCCCTTCCAGGATATAGGCATTGGGCACACTCTCAGCGACCAGGATCTTCCAGGCTTGGGTGGCTCCGGTTTCGTCATTGCTCATGGTTTCAAAGACGGTGTTTGGGGGTTCGAAGAGCAGATCCGAGATGATATCCAGAAGCTCATTCCCAACACCCAGCAGATTGCGGCTAATTGCTACAACCGCAGGCTCTGGTCCGCCAGACCTACACTCTTCGGATAGTGGCGAAACGTGCGACCGCAGTACCAACAGCGGAATTGACGAAAGCTAACTTCGCTGTTGACAAGGTCCGGTAAATCAATACGTGGCGGCTCCTCGATTTCGATCAGGATATCAATATTGCTGTCTGGCCTCTGCTCGTCCCTCACGTAAGAACCAAAAACGCCAATCTCGGCCACGCCAAATCGTTTCGCAAGATGTGGTTTTTGTGCCTTCAAGATACCGTTAATTTCGGCCAATGCCCTCATGAACGCTATTGTGCCTGAGAATGCAGCAGCTGCTGAGCGATGCCCAAGATCAGCGAGCTTTCGGCCTCAAGCAACGTGGACGGTCTATGCCGTACGTAACGCCGTCAGCTTCTGTATGTCCGGTCGATTGAGGAAGGTCTGGCGCAGCTCTGAATCGCCAATATTCTCGGCGATGAAAGTCGTGTTCTCCATCGCCTTGGCCCGTAAGAGGGAAGCTTGCTCCCCGCCCTTCAAGTCGGCCAGCGCCACCAGTAGCTGCCATTCTGCCCAGCGGCTCCCTATGGACCGGGCTTCTTGTAGGCCTTCTTCCAGGGTGATGAGAGCCTGATCCAGTTGATTCACGGCCGCAAATGCCTGTCCCAGCAAGTAAAACATTTCGGGCAGGAAGCAATTCATGCCAAAGTGGCGAAGCGCAGCCAGCCGCTTCTCCAATAGGCGAATGGATTCTACGTATTCGCCGCGATGAAGGGGGAGTATGCACTCTGCCATGGTCATCATGTCCGGCCGGTTTAGGTGGATGAGGCGATCCTCGGCCCGCATAGCATCAACCGCTTCTCCGGCCGCCACCGCATCGTTGTTCATCAGGTGAAGCCGGGCGAGCTGCGAGAGAACGTAGGGTTCAAACAGCCGCCGGTCGTTTACGGCAATGCTCTGGGCTTCCTTGGCGATTCTCAAACCGCGGATGATATCACCCAGCTTGCCATATACCATGGCCAGGTCGGCGCGGGTATACGCCTGGGCAACCATGAATCCTGCCTTTTCGGCGTAACGAATGCTGTCCTTCATCACCCGTATCGCCCGTCCGGGTTCGCCCCGTTCCCAATAGACACTCCCTATGGCCCATTGGCTGTAAGAAATCCCCCAAATGTTACCAATGGATTCGCTGATACCCAAGGCTTCCTCCGAGAAGGCGACGGCGTCGTCAAAATCGCCTGTAAAGGTATGCACATAGCTCGCCGTGGAAAGGCTGTCGGTTAGCATCGGCAGATTGTTCAATTCGCGCCAGAGGTCGATGGTCTCCTGGAGAGCGGCCTTCGTCTTTTCGTACCGACCGGTGCGGTTGTACAGATGGCAGAGATCATTCAAGGAAAAGGCTATTTGCTCTCGCAAATTCAGCTCGCGGGCAATGGCCAGGGCGCTCTCCCCAGCTTCCAGCGCCTCTTCCGTAAGGCCAGAGAAACGGTTCATGTTGCTCAGATTCCACAGGATCTTGGCTTCGGCCGGCCGGTCATTCAATTCCTGGGCCAATTGCAGGGCCTGTTGGGAAAGCGATTCCGCTAGTTCGAAGCTGAAGATGGACGTCGGAGTAGCGTATTGGGTGGCCATCGACATAAGGGCGACCAGTTCCATCTCTTTGGCATCCAACTGTTGGGCCTTCTGGCGCATTTCTTCGTAATTTTCGACCGCTTCATGGATGCGAGAGTTCAATTCCAGGGCCCGTCCGCGACGGGCGAAAAGATGGGTGAGCTGCTTCGTCGATGTCGAGGTCACATCGGTCGATGCTTCGTCGGCCGATAGCTTCGAGGCCGCTTCCAATGCCTGGGTGTAATGTTCGACGGCCTCGGCATGGGCGTACAGGCGGTAGGCCGTATCGGCAGCTATCGTGTGGTATTTCAGGGCATGGGCCTGGTCGCCGGCTTCCGAAAAATGGTAGGCTAAGACGATGGCGTGCTCGTCCAGTTGATCCGGGAACAGCGATTCCATGGCTTCGCCAACCTTAAGGTGGTATTCGCGGCGTTGTTTGCGCAGGATCGTTTTATAGGCCGATTCTTGTACCAGAGCTTGCCGGAAGACGTACTCTAATTCGGGAAGCCGGGCCACCTGAACAATCAATTCCATGCGCTGTAGATCCCTCAGCTGCTGGTCGAGAGATCCATTTTGGAGGTTTCCGGTATCGTCGATGGCCGCGGTCATACGTTTCAATACCCGATAGTTGAAGGACCGGCCGATGAGGGCGGCCATTTGCAGGGTGCGCCTCTGTGCTTCGTCCAAACGGTCGATCCGGGCCATCAGAGTCGACTGCAAGGAGTCGGGGATGGCGATCTGCTTCATCTCGATATCTGGGTTGATTTCCCAACCCTCACCCGTTCGGCTAGGTATTAACGAGCCATTGTCGATCAGCGCCCGGACTACCTCCTCGATGAAGAAAGGATTGCCGGCTGCCTTGATCAGAATGCTTTCCACCAGGGAATCGGGAAGTTGGTCAATGTCTATCAGGCGGCTCAACAGGGTACGGCTCTCTTCCTGGGACAATGGCTCTAGACGAATCTCTGTGTAACGGTGGGGATATTCGCGGTCGGCTTTGATATTGAGTTGCCAACCGGGCGAACTCCGGTCGGGGCGTAAGGCGCAGACAAAGAGCACCGGCAGCCGATCACTGAGGCGAAAAAGATGCATCAGCAGATCCATCGAAGCGGGATCGGCCCAATGTATGTCGTCAGTAACGATTATCCCAGGGGCATCGTCCGCCCACTGGCTCAACAAAAAGGCGATCGTCTCGTAGAGCTGTCTCTTGAATGCTTCGCCCTCCAAGGTTGAATCGCCGTCCCCTGCCAGCCCAAACAACGCTTCCAGGACAGTCTTTACTTGAGCCATCTCTTCAGCCGGTACGGTAGCCGAGACGAAGTCGGCCAGTTTGTGCCCCAGAACGGCCGGCGGATCGCCTTCGGTGGCTCCGAACAGCTTGCGTAAAAAATGGCGAAACAGACTATAAGGGCGGCTGGTTTCATAGGAGAGGCTGAAGGTTGAATACCAGCGAGAATAACGATTAAGTCCTTCTCCAGCCCCCTCTTCGGAGGCAGGAAGAGCGGTGTCCCATTGCCGATGCAATTCCTCAATCAGTCGACTCTTGCCCAGCCCCACTTCGCTGGTAATGAAAAGGATCTGTCCATTACTATGCAGCACCTGCTCCATGGTGGTCGTCAGTTTCCTCAAGGCCTCCTCGCGCCCCACCAGCGGCAGCGAAGTCCCGCCAAAGCCCCTGAGCCGGCCGGGGGTGGCCCTTTGGCGCAGCACCCTGTAAGCCGGCACGGGTTCCGCCTTACCCTTTACTTCGATACCACCCAGCTCCTCGAAGTCAAAGAGAGGCGCTACCAGCTTGTAGGTCTCTTCGGCGATTAGCACCGTGCCAGGCTCGGCTGTCTGCTCCATCCGCGAGGCAAGGTTGACGGCGTCGCCCATGGCAGTGTATTCCATGCGAAGATCAGAGCCCACCGCGCCGACCACCACTACCCCGGTGTTGATACCTACCCGAACGTTGACATCGATGCCCCATTTGTGCTGGACGCTTTCACGGTAGGGAGCGATGCCGGCCACGATGTCCAGACCGGCCAGAACCGCCCGTTGGGGATCGTCCTCATGCGCGATGGGGGCGCCGAAAAAGGCCAGGATGGCGTCGCCCATCAGCCGGGCGACTGTGCCTTCGTAATTATAGACGGGCTTGATCATGTGCTCGAAAGCGCCGTTGATGATCTCGGTCCATTCTTCGGGATCAAGCTGCTCGGCCGCGGCCGTGGAGCCTTTGACGTCGCAGAAGAGCAACGTCACCACCCGCCGTTCCCCCACCATCCAGCCGCTGGCCCGGGCCGCCTCTAGCTTGGTCATCAGTTCCTGGGGGACAAACTGGTCCAGATAGGACGGGCCCAAAGCGATCGATGCCCGCCGGCCGGCGGTGGCTGGTATTGGGAAAGGAGGCGATCCCGGACCAGATTCCGGCTTCGGGCTCTCATGAGGCCGCGGCTGGGTCTGGGAAATGGGGGCGACGGCAAACAATGTATCGGCCGCCAGGGCCTGGCCACAATTTCTGCAGTAGTCGGCCGGATCCTGCAGGATAACCCGGCAGCGGGGGCAGGCGAGGGCATGGCCGCAGAACTTGCAAAAAAAGTCGCCCAGCTGGTTGGTCTGGTGACAGTTGGAACAGGTGATCATCCTGAAGCTTTCCTCGTAGCAGAGATATAGACGTTACACCGAGAACAGTATTTTAACATGCAGATTCGCGAAGGCGGTTTAGGCAGGTCCTTGTGTTATCCCTGAAACTTATTTACCTAAGGGCGACTCTATACAACCTCTTTTTATGAACGATTCGCTAGGACATCTCGTCTCGCTACCGTACTATGGGTGTGGTCGTGTCACTGGTCAGAACAGGCAGCTTATCGTGGGTTATAGGATCTCTGGTGCGGCAACGTCCCACGATGATACCCTTCCATGGGGGAAAAGGGCAATACGAGGATGGTCAGATGACCCCAGTTAGGATACTAGCTCTAAATGCGTGCGAAATTGGGTGATATTGCGCTTTTAGCAGTATTGTCGATTTCTTCTGCTCGATCCGTCATTACTCTACCTGTAGCTTACACGATCTCGATTGAAACCTGTAAATATTCGCAATCGAGTCTGTGCAACTCATCCCCTGCCCGTTGTCGAAGCTCCAAGGCCGGAAGAACATCGGTTATGCAATACCACAACAGACAATAGGCGATTCGACAGACTACACAAACCCAAACAGGCACTACTGGAAAGTGCGAAGAATCCCCTCCATCATAACGGTTCTAACCCTGTCACGATCCTGATTGCTTACCTCTAGGGACAGCCTTCCAGAAATCGCGTCCGAATATCAAAGTTCGATTATTCGGCATTGAGATGAGATTCTCTGCCATCCTTGCAAGGAACTGAGTATTGTAAATCTTCCAATTGACGAAAACCTATGGAATCGCAATAGCCGGGAAATGACACCTGGATTGGTGACTGCAGAATATCATCACGATACATCGATTTAACCCCGATAGGCTGATTTACAATCTCGCTGCAAATGAGTCCTCGCGGTTCTTAACATAACCGCTGTTTGTTAATGTATTCTACCACGAGTAAAATGGCATAAATGA
>DASRZI010000197.1:0-3102 GCA_035686605.1 Candidatus Zixiibacteriota bacterium | reverse complement strand
CCTCCTGCATGTTATCAACCAGCACGCCGAAATGGTGAACACCGTACCCATGTTCCTTAACAAAGTCGGCATAGACAGTGTCTCCTTCAACCATTTCTATCAGCTCGATGCGCATTGGGCCCAGATAAGATAGTGCAATTCGCATCTTGTACTCGCTGGGTTGTCCCTGGTAAGTCATGCTTTTCACCAGCGGCTTTCCATATGTGTAAAAATGCCAATCCTCAATTCCAAACATTCTCCAGTAGTTCTCGACGGCTTCTTCCAGATCTTTCACGATGATTGCCACCTGGGCTATTCCGTTCTTGAAAAACAGTAGCGGCCGTTCATTATTCTTTTTATTCATGGAGATACGTCTCATCCGGGAAGAACACAGGTTTAAGAACCTTGCCCTCGAGCATCATCGTGGCCCCTTTCTTGAACTCAGTGAGTGGAAACCGGTGGGTAATCAACTTGTCTCCAGGGATCCTTCCAGAAGCCAGGAACTTTAAAGCAGCGCGCTGATGCCGGGGAGCAAAAGCTGTCGTACCGATAATCTGCAATGCTCCGTAGTGGACGATGTTCATATCCACGCCCGGTTTGCTATTGTCTTTTGGCAAGCCACCAAAAATAAGAATCCGCCCGGCCTTCCTGGCCATCTCGACGGCTTGGACCGAAGCGATAGGCGCCGGCGTAGCAGTGATGACCACGTCTGCCCCTTTCCCGTCCGTCAATCTGCGAACCTCTTGGACCAGGTTGGTTTTTGCGGCATTGATGGTGGCATCTGGCCCAAAAGGTTCCGCCAGCTTCAATCGTTCATCTACGATGTCGGCAATATAGATCTTGTCTGCCCCCCTTGCTCTAGCCAGGCTAATGTGAGTGCATCCGATGGGCCCGCTGCCAATGATGACCACGGTATCCCCCAACCCGATCTGTCCACGTTCCTGGGCGTTCATACAAGAAGAAGTTGGCTCGGAAATTCCAGCCAGGGCAGGATCCAATCCCTCAGGTGGGCGATGGATGGTCCCTAACCTGACGCACTCTTCGGGAATAGCGATATACTCGGCAAGACCACCAGGCCATTTTTGGGCGATCTCAACATAGTTTTCGCAGAGCTCATAGCTACCGTCAATGCAGAAATCGCAGACGCCACAGTAGGCATTCGGACCAACCGCCAGCCTTTCGCCAACTTCCCATGGTCCTTGATAATTACCTCCGACCATGACCACGTCCCCACAAATCTCATGGCCGATGATCCACGGGAAGGTCACGTTTCTGTGTCCACCTCGCAACGTTCTCAGGTCCGAGCCACACAAGCCACACGCGATCACCTTCAACAAGAAGCCTGCATCTGGGCACTCCGGCACAGGTGCGTCCTCCACATCAAACTGCATTGGAGCGCGTACTACCACAGCTTTCATCGTCTCTTTCACCGCTTTCTTCCTCCTATGCTGTTCAAGATGACCACCTTCTATGCATCCATCTTAAGTTGGGCATCCTGTAATTTTCGCAGCTCGTATACAAATTTGGCGCTATCCGGTGCAAAGTTGACGTCAGTCAGCATCTCGCCCTTTTTGATATCTTTGAGAACCTTGCCGCCTGGAGCCAGACCCAGCGGTATCGCTCCTTGCTCATGCGCGTCATCATAAAGATAGGTGCGACCGAAAATGTCGGAGCTGCCAATCTCTCCAGCGATTTCCCCTACCTTCAAGTCACGTTTGGCGATGGTCGCCACCTCTGACACCATCCGCTTAGAAATGATCGTGCTTTCACCGTATATGGCGGCTTCGGCAATCGATGTGGTTGTCTCGATGCTGCACAGGTGAAAAGGACGGTACAAGGTATAGTAGGGCCCATCTCCCATAGAATAGAACTTCATATCTGCCCGGACGACGCCATCGGGCGAGCTGATGATAGCGAACACCCCCGGCGCCACCTTGCCGGTGGAATAATCAACACAGCCCCGGCGGCCGAGGATGCCGCCGTCCTCCTTGGGGATAAAAACCTTGTTCAATTCGGGCACGTCAACCCGGACGCCGTGCATACCCGGCATATCTGGTACCAGGCCGGTGGCGTTGGACATGGCTGCCAGTTCGACCATCGTCTTGGAGCCATCCTTAAACGCCGACAACATCTTGGGATTCATGCCCTTACTTTCCGCTTCTTCCCGGCAAGAATCGGGCGTTGCATCAAAATCGATGACATTATTTTTGCCTTTTCCCAAGCAGACGACTTCAAAACCCATCGTTCCGGCAAGGTTGTACAGCATCTTGGCAACTCCCGGCTCGTCGCCAGAGGCCGCCGTATAAACACAACCGGCCTGCTGCGCCAAACGATTCAACAGTGGACCTACGGTCACATCGGTTTCTACATTCAACATGATGACATGTTTGTTGTTGAGAATACAGTTCCAGGCAACTCTAGCCCCCACTTCGGTAAGACCGGTTGCCTCGACCACCGCATCCAAACTCTCCAATTTCGCCAACATAACCGCATCTTCGGTGACAACGTACTTTCCGGCCCGTAGTGCGTCGTGGGCTTCATTTAGCTGGTTTGTAACAGTGATTTCTGACTTAGGGACGCCTATTCCCGCCAGCGCAGCCAGGGGGCGGCTGACATCGATATCAGATATGGCCATCGTATTCATCCCGACCGTCTGATTTGTTACGTGGACTAATCCCGTTCCCATCTGGCCACATCCGACCAGACCAACACGAATTGGTTCTCCTACTGCTTCTAATCGTTGTAAGTGTTCATAAATTTCCATGTTTGATAACTCCAAATGTGGCCTTCAGGGCCATAGTTTTATTTCTTGACTATATGACTCCAATGCACCCCATCAGCCTCATTACCCGCTCCGTATCTTCCCGGAAAAAGTCAATCCCTCGAGATATAATCTCGTGATAGATGACCGCTCCTTGACCAGGATCCACCAGCAGCCTCCGGGCATCGTCGGCCGCTCGCCTACCCATGACACTATAGTAATTAATTTTACTGATGCCGCTTTTGACAATCTTTTGATATTCAGCATCCGCCAGGCCAGAGGCGCCGTGCATCACCAGGGGAATATCTACCAGGGTATAAATCTTACGCACGAGATCAAGATCAATTCTGGGTTCACCGACA
>DASRZI010000196.1:0-17847 GCA_035686605.1 Candidatus Zixiibacteriota bacterium | reverse complement strand
TCTTCATCAATGACGGTGATCTGATTGACAGTTCCACCATATATAGGGAAGAAACTTCCTGATGATCACGAATATCGAGCGAACACGTATTGGTGGGGCCATCGCCAGCTGCAACCCTCATAATTCAGGCTTGAAAACCGTCAGCGAAATCACGACCAGCACTTCGACCGCTGCAAAGATCCCAATCAGAGTCCCTCTCCAAGCCACACCTTTCCAGATAACAGAGAGAAGAATTACATATTAGCGGTCATCAGTCGAGGTCTCCTAGGCCAGGCAAAATATAGCGGTCGCTCCATTCCTCACCAAGCCGCTAGCCAAAGTGGCAGAGTGTTTATGCTACACTGCCTAATTATGCTCTTAAGTCGGAATTAAGATCTAAGTAAACGACTGATCCATCCCTCCTGTTCAAATTACTAGTTTTACAGCCCCACACCCTCTTCAACTCGATCCAACCACTCGTTCGCCAGGGCAATAAACAGTTGCCTTTGTTCTACTCCCAGTCCATGACCTGCCCGATCCAGAACCGCAAAAGTTGCTCTTGGATATTTATCCAGAATGTGCCAGGCGTTCGAATATCCAACGACAGAATCCTGTCTGCCAAGCAAAATCAAAGATGGCTTATCAAATCTCTCGGGTAAAGCGGTTATGTCGAAAGAGAATTCAATGGACTTCTCCAATTTTTCAAGAAATCCATGATCGGCTATCTCAATTGCTGGAAAAACGTCGCGCCGCAGGCTTTCAAGAAGTGCCCGGCTTTGGACGACCGCGAACTCTTCAAAAAACTCGGCCTCGTCTGGTTCCAGCTCTGAAATGAGCACTTCATCTCGCACTAGAGTCACATTTGGCGGGAGATCCCGTTTTGTTATATCCGTCGTTTGCGCCGGCGTCATGAGAAATACTCCGCTCATCTGATCAGCCCGTTTATAAACGACTCCTTGGGCAAGATAGCCACCGTGGGAAGTACCCACTACGCAAAATTGTTGCTCAGGAATGACGGTGTCAATAAACTCCAACAAAATATCGAGCATCTGATCCTGGCTATCAATCCACTGTTCCCCTTTCGTTTGTCCCATACCAGGCATGTCAGGATAAATACGCTTCCATCCGTCGCGATGTTTGAACAGTGGTTCAAAGTCCTTGACCATGTGACGGTGATCGACTAGCCAACCGTGGAGCATAATGATCGGCCTCCCCTCTCCGAATTGCTCGTAATAGATCTTGATGCTCTCCAATTCACATTCCATAATTATGCTTCCCTTATCGTGACCATTCACCTTGAAAGGCACTCAATATCGTTAAACACAAAATTCTCGTTAACTGATTCGTGGACCCGCTGTTGGAGATGAAGTTTTTCGCTATCCCCCCACTTTGTTCAGCACGCTCTGCATGTAGGTCGATCTTAGTTCTTCGTCTTTGAACAGGCTGGAAATCTCTTCAACCATGGTTCTGGCGCTGGTTCTCTTGGCCTCGGACTCGGCCATTCTACCGGCCGCCGCCATCCTCGATTGCCAAACCAAGGGTCGCATGTTTAGAGCCATGGCCTCCGAATCAGCCGGCGTAAGGACACTAGAGCGGCATCAAACTCATTCCGGCTCGCCTGCACTTTGCCCATAGTAAGGTATGTTACATGTGTTCGAAGGCACCATTGATGATTTCAGACCACTCCTTGGGATCAAGACCGGAGGCTGCGGTTGTGGAGCCTTTTACATCACAGAACAAGATGGTCACGATCCGGCGTTCGCCCTCCATCGAACCGCTCTTGCGGGCTGCTTCCAGCTTGTTGAGCAATTCCTTGGGCATATAGCGCTGCAGCATATCTCCTGTTTGCAGCATATCTCCCGATTGCGCTATGTCGGGGGCGGTGGTGGTTTCTGGCGTTGGGGCTGCGGCCGGTCGGCTCTCTGGTTTTTCGTCGGTTGATTGCCCACAGTTGAATCAGAATTTAGCTTCTGCAGGTAGGTTTGTACCGCAGTTCGAGCACTTCAGAGCGAGCTCGGTACCGCAGTTAAAGCAAAAACGCGCTCCATCAGGGTTCTGAGTCGCGCACTTTGGACAATCCATATGGGAACCTCCGTTGTTCTGTGCTGAGGTCCAGTATAGCCCATAGGCTGGTTTCCCGCATTGGAATCGAGCAGGCCGTCTGGCGGATGGTGATCCAAGCATCCCCTCGTGCTTTTGCCATTCTGTTTCATATGATTTAAGTCGTTTGAAGCCGGAACATTGCGGCGAAACGGATGCGGACGAAACTCGGCGAATGATCTATAATTCGCTCATTAATTAACGTGATTGTCATTGGGTGCGCCATAGTGGCATCTCCCCTTGATCAAATATCGGGCATTGGGGTCATTGGGAACAAAAATCTCCTAGTCCCCAAATCCCCGCTAATCATCTCTTGGAGGGTAAAAATGTACGAAAGAAGCATCGAACTACTTAATAAGGCAGCCGCTGATGAATTGGCGGCCGTCAACCAATACATGTACTTCCATTTTCACTGCGACGATCAGGGTTACGACCTGCTGGCGGGCCTGTTCAAGCGCACAGCCATCGAAGAGATGGGCCACGTCGAAGAATGTGCCGAGCGAATCTTGTTCCTGGGCGGCGATGTTGAGATGGCTCCCGCAATGAAGGTGGAGAAAATCCAGGACGTGCGGGCCATGTTGGAAATGGGCCGCAAGATGGAGGAAGGCAGTGTACAAGATTACAACAAGTGGGCCAATGAATGCTCGGCCAACGCCGACGCTAACTCCAGAAAGGTATTTGAAGCCCTCATCGACGACGAAGAACGCCACTTCGATCAATATGATAACGAAATGGCCAACATCGATAAGTTTGGCGAGAAATACCTGGCCCTCCAGTCATTGGAGCGGAGCAAGGCCATGGCTGCCCCAGGTGGCGGCTAATCAATCAAAACCTGTCTAGAGTTAGTCCGAGCCACTCTCCCGTCGGAGGGTGGCTTTTTCTTTTTGGGCGCAAAGATCTTGAGCTGTGAGTGTCTGGAGTAATACATGGGGCCTTTGCACTGATAGTCACAGTATGTTCAATTCAGGGTGCACTGTTTTAGTGTGAGAGGGATTAAAATATCCGCTGCTAACTTCAAAATCCTCAGAACTCTTCGTGCTTGAAGCGCCATATAGCAAGGATCATAAACGATACAGAATACAACGATATGAGGATAATGGGGATTGGCCAATCCGCACGTAATGATGTCCCGGATGCGATTGCATTTGCCTGAACGGGCAAGGCTTCTGGCAGTATCTTCACCAGCCAGGGCGCATAGCCACTGAACAATTGCCCGAGCCCCCTCATGCTGGCGATGGCGATGCCAATGGCGATACCTAAGACCGGCCCCCTTGCCTCGAAAAAAGTGCCGAGCATCAATGTTAAGGCCAGGTAGAACAATAAGTAAAGACTAAAAAGGCCCAACACTGCCAGGAATGGGCCAATCGGAAGTAACGCCTCGCCGTATAGTGATAGCTGAATATAAGCTACCGCGCCCTGAAGAACGACAACGGTGACCAGAAAACCCAAGGCGTTGGCGAGAAGCTTGGAGAGAATAAAAGATTCGCGGGAAACAGGAGTTGACAAAACCCAAGCAGCCGTGCCCGACTTCTTTTCGCTTACGATTGCCCCCTGGGCGATTACGATAACGGCAAACATGGGAAACCAGACCATCATTTGCACAAAAAACTCATACGCCAAGGCAACTTCAAGTCTCAGATCAGGATCTACGACCGGCATCACCCAAAGCCCGATCGCCAGAGTTCCATTAATGATCGCCAACCACAGCAAACTCTGTATCCACCAACGCCGAGTATGCCACCATTGGTCGTTTTCCTTGCGCACCAGGTTAGGCAATCCCGCGCGCCAACCATCTTCTGTTACTGGATGCAAGATCTGCGCGCTAGCCATTGTTGTCTCCTTCCACAATGCTCAAGAAAACCTCCTCCAACTCATATGTCCGTTGGCCGTAGCTGATTACCACCAGCTGTTCATCTGCCATAACCAGACGCAATAAGTTGGCTTTGGCGGCTTCTTCGTCCGTCACGCCCACTTGTAAAGTCGTCATATTTCCAACAGTGTCTGCGCTAACACTCGAAACCCAGACTTCTTCAGCGAGTTCTCGCTGGACCTGGTCCGAATCCCCTTCAATAACCAGAGTGTAGATCGTTCCATCACTTCCACTTAGTAATTCTTCGATGGGCGCTTGAGCAACGAGTTTTCCTTGGTTCAGGATGGCGACGGCATCGCTTACTCGCTGTACGTCATCGAGGATATGAGTGGAATAGAAGATAGTTGTCTTCTTTCTCAACTTCTCCATCACTTCCAGCACATCGCGCCGGCCCATGGGATCGAGAGAGGCGGCCGGCTCGTCTAGAATCAACAAGCTGGGATGATTGACCTGGGCCTGGGCGATGCCCAGTCGCTGGCGTTCACCACCGGAGAAACCTCTGATTGGCCGGTCGGCTTTGTCCGCCAACCCCACTAGTTCCAGCATCTCGGCAACACGAGCCTCGATTTCAGCTTCCGGCCCACGATAGTAGAATCGAGCCTTGAAACGCAGTGTTTCTCGCGCCGTCATATACTCGTAAAAGCGTGGATCCTGCGCCAAATAACCGATCCTCTTCCGGATGTCCACGCTTTCACTGACGATGTCCCGGCCAAATATTGACCCTCTTCCTGAAGAGGGTCGAGCAAGACCCAGTAACAGTTTGATGGTTGTGGTCTTTCCGGCGCCATTTGGCCCCAAAAAGCCGAATATCGAGTGCTCAGGGACCCTTAGATTTAAGTCTTTTAGCGCATCCACCCCGTCATAGTTTTTACCCAAGCCTTGAGTATCGATGACCATATCTGGAGTATTTTCCATTTATTATTCTCCCTGGAAGACCCTATCACTCACATACCACCGGCGATAAGTAAGTAGAATAAACAGGAATGATAATTGGAACAGCGTGCTGGTGATTGCGGCAAATTGAGAAAGGTAGAAGTAAAGGGTCTGCAGGGCAATCAAGGACAGGAGAGATCCAAGGACCGCAAATTTCAACCCTACGACTTCGTGCCCGGTGAGCCAAGTTGTAACTGCCACAACCAACAAGCCGCCGATCAGGACTTGAATGGCGATGAGCAGATCCCGCCACTGCACGATCTGGTTGTCTAGCGAAGCAACGCCGGCAACCAAGATAGCAATATAACCGATCACTACAATCACCCATAACGACAGCACAACCGATATGATATTTCGGT
Source organism: Candidatus Zixiibacteriota bacterium (assembly GCA_035686605.1). Lineage (GTDB taxonomy): Bacteria > Chloroflexota > Anaerolineae > Promineifilales > Promineifilaceae > UBA11865. The sequence continues at coordinate 12,606 of DASRZI010000196.1, read as the reverse complement.
GGCGCTGACGGCCTACTTTTTGACCAATTGCATCTACCTTCGCGGCTGCCCGTCTCCTCAGACCTGGCCTGGCTACCAGCAGGCTTCCCTTTTCCTGCTCTAGATAGTGAATGATGGCTTCGGCAAGAGTCACTATTTCACCCTTATCGGATTGCCTGGCGATGGCCAATTGAGTTTCTATCCGGGCTGCCTCAGCGATGTCCAGATCGCCGTCGATTGCATCTAGTAGTTCTTCAAGAACATGGTACATCGCCTTGCGAGGATCCTCCTCTCCCGGACGGCGGAAATGAAGGTAGATAAAGACCATGATGAGAAAGAATCCATAAATAAGAGCAAGGGATGGTGGAAAGAAGTAATCGTTGGACTGTGTGATGAATTTGCCCACTTCGTCAATAAAGAGTCCGATGCCGATCCCGCTCAATAAGGCACTGGCCTGGATGGCCCAGCGGTTAGCGAATGCTAGCGGCAGCATCACGGCGACGGTCAGCAATAGACCACCCCATAGGGTGTGAGCGATGTGCAATACGCCGTTGCCGATCTGGGGAAATCCAGTCAACTGCAGGAAAACACGGATGCTAATCACGGTGACGCCGAAGGACACTAGTGAAATCAGAAGATAATTTTCGGCGAATTGCCTTCGAACGGCCGATCGAACCTTTTTCTTTTCATCTTTCATGGTCATTATTTCCGTTATGTGTAAGTACGCAGAAGCAGCGGATTATCCCCGTTAATAATATTGACTGAATCGCGGTTTGCGAAACATGCCAACCAGGGCAAAGTGGTTTTTCTCTAGCTCTTGTCACATATCGACCGAAGCGAGGCTGTCATCATCTATATTCTCCTCTGGATTCTCGCATCGATGGCCAACTATGTCTTATTGCGTTAATTTTCGTATTCGTTGGAACGCAATAGGCTAGAATGTTCGGCCATTGTTTACCGTTAGAAGATTTCAGAGGCCCGGCTACTCCTAGGCGATTTCCACGGATCTGCGAAGCCTTAACTTTCGGAAGGCGAACCAGGCCACCAGCCCTAGCAACCCTATTAGTATGATAAGGGCTAGTGGAAAAACTGCCAGCACATTTTATGCCAGTCCTGGCCAACCTCCACCAGCGTCAAAATCTAAAGGCTGGTATCTACTGAATCAGTCGCGGCCGAAAAGCACCTGGCCAAAGATAACCATGCCGGCTGCGATCAATACCAATGGCCAGAAAACATCCACAGTGGTTATGCCACCGAGTCCGATGGCGAATAAACTACCGGACCATATATAGTCCCAGGCTGTTGGATTCGGGCGATCCGGGGATAGCCGGCTAAGGAACGATAAGGACAAGCCATACGCCCCCGCTCCGAAAAAGACCCAGCTCCAAACGTCTGAGTCGCCAATTTGAGGTAAGATGCCCAGGCCATCGGCCGCAAAAGCCAGGCCAGCCCAGAGCAGCACCCCACCCCAGTAAATAGCTTCCAGTTTCCGCCTCTGTGTCATTTGCGCCTGTTTCTTCTCCCTGGCCTTGAGGTCATTCACTTCGTTTGAATCGGTATAAGATGTCACATTAAGATATTGTTCTGTCATTGCATTCACCTTTTTATCGCTACAACATTGGACACTGAAATCAGGATCTGTCTGCCGGGAAATCTTGAAATTCGATGTTGAAAATCCTGGCAGACCACGATCCCGAAATTGAATTGTGATCGAATCTCTACATATTCTTAGCAACCTTGCCTGCCTTGTCGGTCGTGCCGAAACAAGAGGCCATCATTTCAGACATCATCTCAACGAAATCGCTGTCGCCGCCCTGGATATCGGAGAATCCCGACATCATATCAGCGCAAAAGTCAGCCCTTTCCTCTTGTTTTGCTGTCTTGGCCATCATCTTAGCCATCATCTCCATGCAGTTATCTACATCGAAAGGGGGATGAAGGTCCTTCTGAGTTGATTTCTCTTTATTAGTCATTTCCATTGTCTCCTTACCAAAATATGATTCTTACTTGTGGGGGTCGCGGATAGCTGTAAATCAAGCTATTCCGTTCCTTGTTTCGATTCCCCTATCCCGATTCGGGCGACTCGCTCTGACATGAACAGCTATTCGATCCGCAGTCGTCTCCGCATGGACAGGATTCACAGCCCTGTCCGCATACGAAGGATTTAACCAGTGCGCATCCGGCGAAAGTCACAGCCAATAAGGCTATGATACGGCCGGCAGCGGCGCAGGGGTTTGAGCTTCTCTCGCGTTTTTCATCTTGTCTCGCATTCATTTCGTCGACTCCTTATCTACAAAACTTCTGTATCCTCTGGCGGCTCAATCTCATTGACCGAGATCACCAAGAGTGATAAATCACGTATCTTATTCAGAAGGCCGAACAACTCGGCCTGATCAGTTACTGGACCTACCAACGTCGTCGTCCCGTCGTCTTCGCGGGTCAGGGAACATCCATGGAACCTGGCTGCCCAGTGGTCATCCAGGTGGCCTTTGAATCTAATCTCGTAGCAATGAATAGGTTCAGAAGGCTGTGTGCATGTATTGTTGCCTTTGGAGTCAGCGGTTGCTGCGCTGGATTCGTCCATTCTTTCCATTCCAAGCCTCACCTTGTTGGCCCGCATTCATCCTCGAACCGAGTTCTAGGTTGATCGAGCCTCATCAGTCATTGAGCTCAGTGTACGTGTTCTCGGGGTGATTCGTCATTACCCGGAAGGGTAATTTAATGGGGTGATTGTTCTGGTGATTGTTCTGGCGATTTCTCTATCCCGGATCGAGGATTGCCTTCAACAGGGTCCCTGGTGTGGGCTTTTTAACCAGGAAGGCATCGGCACCGGTCGAGAGGCTATCTGCCATATGAATCTTGCCAATCGTCAGAACAATTACCACGATCTCCGGCCAGGACTTCTTAATGCGCTGCCTGACCTCCAGGCCAGCCATCCCGAGCATTAGAATGTCCAGGTCCACAACATCAGGCTGGACTTCCCCCGTCAATGGGACTGCTTCCAAGCCGTTCCCATGTTCTCACTAATGCATAACCATATGATCGCAGTTGAATAGCCAATGACAGATCGGTAAAACACCGTTGAATGTGCAAGCGAACAAAAAAAGAAGAATCACGCCCCCGAGCAATGCGATGATGAGCTTGTGGTGCGTTTCAACGAATACAGCTATTGCGGTCATTATAAAGTCTCCTTGGGGTCCATTTATGTCCGGCTCCATGTCACAACTCTGCGAGTTCTTGTGGTAGCTTCGAACATTCCGAATATCTGATAACAGCCTACCGTTTTGCAGGGTGATTTGTCATTACCCGGAAGGGTAATTGGCGGGGTGATTCGACTAACCGATAAACAGGTTAACAAGTGCACCCATGATCATGGCACCAAATAGCGCGATTGAGACGTAGATTATGAAGATTCGCTTATTGACTGTCCCGTAGACGGCCGTCATGGCCGGGATCGTTGTCACAGGTCCAGCGATCAGGAAGGCTATGGCAGCTCCTGGCTGCATCCCCTGATCCAATAGACCGGCGACGATGGGCAGGGCTCCGAAGTTGTTCAGATATAGGGGAACGCCAATGAGCGCGGCCAAAGGCACGGCAAAGGGGCTGTCATTGCCTAAGAGACTGGCTATATTTTCCTGCGGAACATATAGCGTGATCAATGCCTCAAGCAGGAAAGCCAGGAGAACCCAACGTCCCAGCCGCCAACTCTGGTTACCGACCTCTCGAACGAAATCAGGCCAGACGATCTGTCCGAAGCTTTCCGCCAACTCTTTCCGCCAGCTGGTTTTCCCGTCTGCTTCCCGGCTCGCGCTTCCTTTTCCTGCATCGAGCGGATAAACATCTACCGCCATTAATGAGTCGGGGTGTCCACTGGCCATCATCGTCACAGGCTGTGACAGTGAAAGTGGCGCATTAGAGACCGCTGCAGCTGGTATAGGCACCCGAGATCTCATTGTCGTAGACAGTACGTCGATGAGAGAAGACGCATTTATCACGGCATATGTGATGTACCCGGCCGCGAGACTCAACAGCAGGGTGGCGACCAGCCTGGCAATAGCCAGCGGCCAGCCGATCAACCCGACACTGAACGCGAATATCTCCGGATCCATCGAAGGCGAGGCGATCCAGAAAGCCATGATTGGCGCCAAAGGCACACCACTCATAATCAAGCCCGCAATGATTGGAACGACGGTGCAGGAACAGAATGGGCTAAAAGCACCAACCAGCGTCGCTATAAGAATCGCCAGACCCACTTTCGCTGAAAATGTCTTTTTTATGACCTTGTCTAGCTTAAGGACACGGATGAAAACACTCAGAACGATACTGATGAGAAACCAGGGCCATGTGTGTCCAATGGCCAGAATAATAGATTGTCCTATTTGAATGATGTCTTCCATCGCTCGATTCCTTTTATCGTATTTTTACGATACACCGTGACAAAAAAACTAGAAAATAGTGCCTACCTTCAATCTAAACCATTCAATGGTTTCGTCGTTCAGGCAATAAGAGGTGGCTGGCCCTTCGATCGTGCCAGTGATTAAACCGGATTCTCGGAGAACCTTGAGATGTTGTGAAACTGTTGCTTGAGCGAGAGGTAAAACTTTCACAATGTCGCCCGTGATGCAATTGGGGTGAGTCACAAGATACTTCAATATCTCAAAGCGAGTGGAATTCCCTAGCGCTTTGAATATCTTTACCAGTCTGAGCTCTTCCTCTCCAGAAATATCAAGCGTGCAGCAAGCTGTAGTCTGAAATAAACCCATATCGTCGATCCTTTATCGTATATTTACGATATAATACTCTATTCTCGCGCCGTTGTCAACTTTTTTTCCAGAAGCCTGTTTTCCAGAAGCCAGCTCGTCTGGTCTGGCTTCACTAAATGGGCTTGAAGGGACTCTGTGCTGCAGGCGTGTCGAAATATGGGTTTTAATTTACAAAAGATTCAGCTCGGTTGCTCTGTGCATTGCTTGGACTCGACCGTGGACTCCCAACTTGCTATAGATGTTCTTGGCGTGTGCTTTGATAGTGTTGATCGAGACAAAAAGCTCCTCGGCAGTCTCGCGGTATGACAGCCCGGCCGCCAGGAGACGTAGTACTTCACACTCGCGGTCACTCAATGGCTCTAAGAGATCACCGTCTTTGGCAAATCGATCTTCTGTTTCGGATATCTCTACCGAAAGTTGCTCAGCGTGGAATCCCTCCAACAATGTATCCAAAAAATCTCGGTTGATAGCTGGTCGGGAAGCGTTCTCTCCGAGTCCTGACCAGCGGCTGAACGCTCTTAACAGCTCGGCCATCGTGTCACCTTCATTAAGGAAAACGCGAATGGCTCCGGCCGGCTCCGCTAGAATGAGGGCTCGTTCCAGGGCCACCATGGCTTGATCTGAATCGCCATGAGATTGATGAGCCAATGCTTCAAGCAGCGAAACTGAGATCACGGTTGCATAGCGGCCGCCTTCCTCGGCTAAATTGTCCATCTTTTCCAATAACCAAAGCGCCTCCTTCGTCCGGTCTTGAGCGATGAGAATCTTGGCCAGCGTGAGATATTCTTCTTCGCGCATATAGGTAGGGTCGTCCGTAGCCTTCAATCCCCTCTCAACAACCCAACGTGAAGCGGCATCTATATCCCCGTCTAATAGCTGGAATCGCGCTTTCCAGGCCTCTTTCGGACTGTTAAACCAGGAAGGAACGTCCGACTCCTGCTCCATCAGCTCCATTTCCTGGATGATCTCTTGAGCGCCGGAAATGTCTCCCAACGCATAAAGCGCTCTCAGCGTGGTCAGGTAGCTGTAGCCCAACACGCCGATGTCATAGCCTTGCCTGCTCAATTCGGAGCCTTTGCTAAGGTAGACCATGGCCTGGTCCAATTCATTCCATTCGCTTGAGATCAATCCCAGCTCGTCGAACAGGCAGCCTGCCATCTCGGTATGCAGCACCCCTCGCTTCGAGGCTACCCGCATGAGATCGTGGCATAGCTCGTTCATCTCCTTCAGCTGACCTTGCCCAGACAGGATATTACCCAGGTGCAAGCTGGTGCTCAGAATGAGATAGATATTGCCCGATATCTTGCTTAATCGGACTGCTTCGGAGAAAGTCTGGTTTGCCGCTACCTGATCACCGCTCAGATCTTGAGCAAAGCCAAGGGCTATTGTGGTGATGGTCCGCCACATTAAGCTGCTCTCAGGGAGATAATCGAGCGCCAGGTTCGAAAAATGAATGATGGCCAGTATATCACCCCGGCGGGAGGCCATGGATGCGCGGATCGCGGCCACCCTACCCAATTGATCCATTACTTCCAGTTGAGCTTCTCGAGAAAGTTCTGCCCGAACGCCCAAAGGCGAGGGATCGAGGGTCGAATGGAGGACTTGCTCCGCGGTCTGCAACCTTGACTCGGCCTCCTGGTTTTGGCCATTCATATGCAGCGTCCAGGCATGAAAATTACACAATCCTGGTCGGGCCAACAGATGTTCATCGGGAAGTTCTTTCAGCCAACCTAACAAAGTGGTAGGCTCGCCACGTTCCCACAACTCTTCTCCAAGTTTCTCGATTAACTGTGCTGCCCTGTCATACTCTGCTGCCGACAGCGCATGCTTAGTCGCCTCCTCTATAAATCCGTTCAGCTCATACCATTCACTGGCTCGACCGTACAGCTCGGGCGCCCGATCTGGGGCGGTCTGATCTAGCCGGCTGCGCAGCAAGTCGGTGAATAGGTGATGATAGCGGTACCATCGCCGTTCGTCGTCCAGCGGAATGATAAATAGATTGTCCTTGTCCAGTCTCTCAAGTGTCTCCTGACCTCCAGGTTGACCGGTGACCGCCTCGCATAGGCGACCGGTCATTTGGTCAAGAATGGAACTGTTGAGGAGGAAGGTTTGGATGGCTTCGGGTTGGCGGTCCAGAACTTCGTCTACAAGGTAGTCCATCACATATCGGTGGCTGCCGGTGAAACTCCTGACGAAGCTGGCTACATCCTCTTGTCCCTTCATGGAGAGGGCGGCCACTTGCAAGCCAGCGATCCAACCCTCGGTACGGGCATCCAGGGCGCTGATATCCTCGGCTTGGAGCGGTAAACCGAGAGTCCGTTCGAAGAGCGCAGCCGTTTCTTCAGAATTGAAGCGAAGGTCGGCCTCGCGCAGCTCGACCAATTCGCCCCGAACCCGGAGACGAGGAAGAGCTAACGGAGGATCAGTCCGGCTGGCGATCACCAGATGCATTCGTGGTGGAAGATGGTCGAGCAAAAATATCAGCGTTTCATGAACCGATTGAGCCTCGATCCGGTGATAATCGTCAAGAATAAGGACGAATGGTCGCTCTTCTGGGTCTCCCGAGAGCGCTTCCGTAATCTCGTTGATCAGAGATGTAAGGATCATCTCTGTCACTGGAGGTTCAGGGGACTGGAGCAAACCTAGCGCGCCTTTTCCGAGGCCATCTTCAAGCCTCTGCAACGCGCCGATGAAATAGGCCAGAAATCGGACTAGATCGTTATCGCTTCCATCTAGCGACACCCAGGAGAAGCGTACGGAGTTGCCTTCCACTATATTTTGGCCGTGGACCCACTCGTTCAGAATGGTTGATTTTCCAAATCCCGCCGCGGCAGAGACGAGGATAAGCCTGCAATTCTGTTTAACCGCCTGGTCGAGTCGTTCGACAAGCCGCAGCCGGGGCACGAGATCGGGTTTCAGCGTCGGGATGAATAGCTTCGTTTGCAACAGCGGCGCATTCATCGTGACATTATAGTAGAAAAAACCGAATGCTCAGAGATTAGTAAGTTTATATCAGCTAGACAAAAGATAATGGCAAATTATTCCATCTTCACTTGAAATCGTCCGCTCTGTTCAATACAAGGCCGAATTTATGCTGCAATGTCCCCCGATGGGCGACGCGTCGCAGTTCCCAACCCCACCCGTCCTCATCGAATCGTTCACTTTTTTGCCGATCCAGTCCGTGCCTGTAATTGGAATCGTCTCCGTTACCCTAGTAGGTGATGAAACGAAAGCTGAGGAAGATTCAGAGTAAAGGCGACAAGGATCTCACCCGTCGACAGGTCAAAACTGGCTCCCAGCCGATACAAGCCAGCCGTCTTCAGACCGCACCTCTTCACCGCAACCTGGCCGATCTCCCCAACCAAAAAACCACTTTACCCCTGAAGCAATCGACGGTACTCCATATGCAGCGCCAATATGGCAACGCCTACGTCCAACGTTACCTGGCTGGCCGGAACGGAATCGGTACAAGATCCCTCTCAAGTGGATCCCATCCTTCCAGAAATGTTCATGGTCACTCCACCACTCTCCAACGACAGAAACAGAAGGGAGCGACTAAAGGAGAATCAAAATCCGGTTCCGGCAATTCCAAGGATTGGCTAAGCGGCAAGGTTTACGAAGTCGTAAAAGAGGAGCTGGGCGAGGCCAAGCTCAAGAAACATGCCGAGTCGCTGGCCGATACGGCCGCCAAAACTCTGGCCGAACAGATTCAGGGATCTCGCACGGAAGCCGAATTCCTCAAGAAAGCCCAGACCAAGCTGCTGAGCCATCATCTCAAGATAGAGATCCAGAAGACGGTGACCGAGCTGCTAAAATCGCCCGAAGGCAAAAAGCTGCGGAGCAAGATCCTGGAGATCGTTAAGACGGAACCTGGAGTCGTTTTGTGATCCATCATGACCGCAATGGCTGCTGCTGTGGCTGCCGACGCCCCGGCAAAACTCGATCTAAGCGGCAAGCTCGGCAGTTCAGGTCTCAAGTGGGCTACCAAGGCCGACTTGTGCAGGCTGCAAGCCTTTTCTCTCAACGCCATCGAGGCCAGCCTGAGCCAGAGTGGCAAGGAGGCTGGGGCAAGCTTCTCCTTTAAGTACAAGGGCGCGACACAAAATCCTGGAGGTGAAAAGGAATCAGCCCAGGCCACTACCAGCGCCAGCAGCAACTTCAAAGAAGGCAAGATAGATACAGACATAGGCCCGGTCACCAGTCGCAAACCGATTACCCTGATGGGTGAACTGATCCTCAGCAAGAACCCGACCGGCGCCGTTGCCATTCGCATAGGCGACAAGAAAAGAACCTGTCAACCACGATGAAGATAGATTCATCCGGCAAGGCAACTTTCGAGTTCTCCCAATTGAGAACTGTCGGCGCAGCAGCTCTGCTTAGCACCTTCACCACTGGCTCAAAGGCCTCTGGCTCACACAAGCTCACCCTGACCCAGCCCTTTGACGTTCAGAATCTGAAAATATCGGCCAACATTAAGTACACCTTGAAGGATCCCACCTTCACCGCCGCCGGGTTCAATCTCAATTATAAGCTTGTCGACAAGAAGGGATCGCCTATCCCGCTGCTCTTTGTTGGCCTCGAAGGGGAATTCAAGGCCGGTTCCGAGGGCGCGCCGCAGAAATTCCATGGCTTAGCCGTCATCCAGGGTCGATTCTAGTAGGTGCTGCTGGCCGGCCGATTCGAGCGTAAAGCCATCGAAGAGATGGGCCACTGGGAGTTATGGGGGTGTGGTTTAGGGTGAGCGGTAGACGGTGATGAGGGCTACGGCCGAGATGATAATGGCTGCGGCTAGAAGGGTTTGGGCAGTCAGGGCCTCCCCCACAATGGCCCAGCCCAGGAAGACAGCCACCACCGGGTTCACGTAGGCGTAGGTGGAAACACGGGCCGGTGTGGAAACCTTCAGCAGCCAGATGTAGGCGGTGAATGCGATAATCGATCCGAAGAAAATCAAATAGACCAGGGCCAGGATCGAACGGAGGGAGAATTGGGCGCTATCCAGCTGCCCCCATTCACCGGCCAAGGATCCAACCAGCAACAGGAGCGCTCCCCCAGCCAGCATTTCCAAGGCCGTCGATACCAGGGGCGATTCAGGCAGCCGGGCTGAGCGAGAATAAATGGAACCCGTGGCCCAGGAGAGGGCAGCCAGGACTATCACCAGCCCACCGATGAGCGATGTTTGATTAGAACCAGATATTTGCCCAGGTCCGATCAACAGAACAATGCCGGCGAAACCTAAACCCAAGCCTAGGAACACGCGATTAGCTGGTCGCCGGCCCCCGGGTCGCAGCCAATCGAGGAGGACCATCCATATGGGAACCGTGGCCACCAGCAAGGCCGCCGTACCCGAGGGTACCGTCTGCTCCGCCCAGGTTACACCCCCATTCCCACCAAGCAGCAGCAGCCCGCCGATGATGATTATGGGTCGCAGGTGGATGCGAGAGGGCCGGGGTTCGCCCCTAGCCATGGCCCAGCCATAAAGAAGAGCTCCAGCGATCACGAACCGGGTTCCTGCCATCAGGAATGGGGGCATCGTCTCGATGGCGATGCGGATAGCCAGGTAAGTCGATCCCCAGATGATGTATATCGAGGCGAAGGCCAGGATGACCGACGTGCCGCGTGTGCGGTACTTTTTCAGAGAGTCTCGAGATGCCATCTTATTCATTTTCCAGGGGACGTTCTTCGATTTTCAGCGCGTCCATCTCTCTCAATAACCTGTCATTCCGATTGACGTCCATATTCTAACCTGCTATAATGATTATAGTGGTTAGATTATACCAAGCCTCTCTATAACTAGTCAACTACATTTCAATGGTTATGTATTTATTGAAACAATCGTTAATCAAACAAGGACTAACGAGGTGATTTTGATGCTAGATCCAGGCGACTATGGCGGCACGTACGAAGCTGATGCCGGACACCTGGCCTTGGATTTCGCCAATACGGTCAGCAATCGACTTAACAGTAGACGTCACGATTGGCTGGATTCTTACAGCAACCTCCTTGGATGGGGAGAACTGGTCGGGATTCTGTCGAACGATAATTCGCGGATTCTACAGCGAGAAGCCGGGAGAGACCCGGAACTGGCGACGAAGGCGCTGGAGCGGGCGATCCATCTTCGCGAAGCGGTATATCGGATCGTTGCGGCCGTGGCTGGCGGTCGCCCTCCTGAAAATGATGCTGTCGGAGTCCTGAATCGTTTTCTCGCCGAAGCTCTAGCCCACATACAGATCGTCCCAAAGGCCGGCGTCTTTCATTGGGAATGGATGGGGAGTGACGACGCCCCCGATCGGGTAAGCTGGCCTGTAGCGCGAGCGGCGGCTGAGCTACTCACCTCGGATGAAATCGGCCGGGTTGGTGAGTGCTTGGGAGATGGATGCGGTTGGCTCTTCTTGGATATGAGCCGGAACCGTAGCCGGCGCTGGTGTTCGATGGCTGAGTGCGGCAACCGGGCCAAGGCCCGTCGGCATTATGCGAGGAGGGGCAAATAACAGGTAGCCAGACCGGAGGACCGGTCATTGCCGGCAGGAACTCGGCCATGTGACAAGGTGATACGGGGCATGGGTTTTGGCGCTGGGACGAACGGACTGGGCCGGCACCACTCGATCGCCCAACTTCTGTAGGGGCTAGGCGAGTCTGCGAGCCTCGCCCGTAATCGAAAATATCAATGAATTCAGCCTCTAACAAGAGACCATCCGGGCGATTTATCCGCTTGAAGGGCTACGATTATCGCCATCCTACTTCTGACCTTTCGCCATTTACTATACCCCCTCAATTAAACATACAAGGGGCATGGCAGCGAAGATTTAGATAACTGTTTCTGACTCAACCAGCCCTTCTAGCTGCCTTGCCCTCTATCCCTACGCCGGTTTACTTCATTGTTGGGCGAGGCTTGGCCGAGAGGAACTCGGCCTTGGGGGAACGAACTTCGAACCCAGTATCGCTTTCTTGGTCGCCTCGCCCCTACCGTCGCCCATTTTCCACGCCATGACTGGCGCCCATTGTATTGATGAAATACCTTAATGGATGTTTGGTCAGCCAATAGGTGGACAAGGGCCTATCCGTGCTCGCCCTGTGTCGCCAGCAGTTCTCCGTATAAACGGCGGATTTCGTCGACGCCAGGCGATTGCTCCAGGAGCTTGGATAAAGCAGGTCTCCGCCTAGTTACTGTGCAATTTTCGACGTCGTGGGTATGGGCCGTTCCTCGAATCTATTATAATTGGGCTGTTAACATAGAATCCGAAAACTCGACATTTGATTTATATCGTCGGGAAAGGTGCTGTCCATGAAACATCTATTGGTCATCGGAGGAGCGTCGCTCGACGTTCTGCATTTGAAAGACCGGACTGTCGCCAGTCTAGGTGGAGCAGGCTTGTATACCGCGATGGCCGCATGGCACTGTGGAGCCCGAGCAGCTATGTTCAGCCCGCGCCCTGACCCTTGCCCAGAAAATTTGCAGCCTGTGGCTAAGCTTTTATCGGACTGGCTGGGTCCGGCTGTTGATCCAGGGCAGCTGCCGCAGTTTGAGATTTCCTACCGGGGGGAAGAAACCGAATATCTCAAGGTTTCGCTTGGCGCTGAAGCAGATCTTTCACCCGACATGCTGCCACCGGACTTGTCTATGTACGATCACGTTCACGTGACACCTCTTCGTGACGCAGCAGTGCAGTTGTCCTTTATTCAGGTTTGCCGGCAGCGCGGTGCGAAACGGATTTCTGCTGGAACTTATCCACGGGAGGTAGAAGATCGACCCCAGGCAGTGCGCGATCTCCTGGCCCATACCGATTGCTTCTTTCTAAATCGCGGTGAAGCGATAGCCTTATTTGGATCCCTTGAATCCGCCAGCACCGAGCCGGGAAAAGTTCTC
>DASRZI010000195.1:0-12410 GCA_035686605.1 Candidatus Zixiibacteriota bacterium | reverse complement strand
ACAATTGACGACGGCTTGGATGCACCGTAGTCGCCGGCTTGTGGTCAGGGTGGGTAACCTGACCAAGGTTATCCATGCGGTCCACAGACATTACATCCGCGCCTGGATAATTGAGACGCATCTGCCGTAACGTTGCCGACGGCGCCTGGTAACCTAAGCTAGAATGACGGCGACTTTGATTGTAGTAGTTGACCCGCTCAATCACAATCCGTTCAAGTTCTTCCAGGTCATCGGCTGCCAGGAAGCGAGAATGCCCTTCCGTCTTGAAACGGCCGAAGAAAGACTCAATGACTGGGTTGTCTTTGGCACCATTCAGGGCATAGGACAGACGAACCTGGTCTTGTCGCAACAATTGGCCAGTCCAGTCATAGCTGGTGTAAACTGAATCTTGGTCGTGATGCATTATCATGTCGTGCCACTCAATACCATGAGTCTGCAGGGTAACCTTCGCCCGGTGCCAGGCCTTGCGAGCGGCAGCTCGGTTGGGACTCTGGCTGAGCGACCAGCCGTAAACGACCTTGCATTGATGCCCAATAATGGGCATGAAGTAGGCTTTGCGCTGACTGTTAGCATACTGGATTTCTGTGAAATCAGTGTAGCACACCTGGAACGGTTCAATATCCTCCAGCTGAGCTACTAGGTTCACTCTGTTACCGGCAATCTCAATCACTTGCCGGATGGGATGTGGCTTGGGTGACCGTGTGGTTCGTAACAGAGCCAGGTCCCACAACCGATGCAACCGACGTAATACCTTGTGATTGACCCTCAGGCCATATTGCTCTCGCAGTTCAACCACAGTTCGCGGCACGCCATATTCAGGATGTTCCCGGGCAATCTGTTCCAGCACCGGCCGCAGACGAGCATACTTCTCAGCATACGATATCTTCTGACGCTGATGGTAATACCAAGTTGATTTGGGCAGATCCACCACTGCCAGCGCCAGCGTCAAACCGTATGTATCTTGGGCCGAAGCAACCGATTCCACCTTCTGCTCTGTGGTCATTTGCTCCGGCCTAAGAAGTTTTTTAAAAGCGCGATCTCTACTTCCTTCTTGCCTAGCAACTGTTCCAGGTCAGCGATGTGCCGCTCGTACTCGGCGATGGTGCCTTCCTGAGAAAAGACTTCAGCGCCGTTTTCCAAAAACTGTTCTTTCCACTTATAAGCCGTATTGGGATGTATCCCATAGGCCTTAGCTACTTGGCCTGGCGTCTTGTCTCCGTGCAGCAGCTCCAGCACTACTTGGAACTTGAGCTTGGCCGGGTATCGTTTTGGCATATTCAACCTCCTCTCTAGATCATTATTCGTGTTCTTGAGGAGGTCAAGTTTTCACATTATCTCAAGTCCAACTTTTGGGGCTAATATCCGACTGCTGAAGAAACCGTTACTTATTCGGCAAGCACCCTCTCCTTATTGGCAGTACAATAGGACCTCTGCAAGACTGTAAGAAGGTGATTGACCACGTGTATCAAGGTCGTTTACATTCCTTTATAAACCGTGCCTTGCCCATTTGAAGGATTGGCTGCGCTGCACCGTTTGAGCCGGGCGTCGTTTTCGGCAGACTGGTTCTGCAACCGTAGTCTGGTGAAGACAAATATGAGACGTTAACTATGCGACCATTTGAGATCATCCTGCTGATTCTTGACGCGGTTTTGCTACTATGGCTGCTGGTTTCTAGCCGCCGTCCGCGATACCTGCTGCTCATCATCAGCATTGTTACTGTGTTGGTGCTGGTGATCCATTTGTTCACCGAAGGTTTCCGGTGGCAGATGATACCCGCCTATTTATTGACAGCTGGTTTGCTCTTGGCGGCATGGGTTCAAAGTCGCTCTCAATCGGAGAGGAAACGGCCTGCCTGGCGCATCGCCATTCTTTTTCTCCTAGGATTTGTGATACTCCTGCTGGTGGCGGCGTTACCGGTTGTTCTACCGGTCCCAAATCTTCCCGAGCCAAGTGGGCCATATGCAATTGGAACAACGACATATCACATGGTTGATGGGAATCGGGAAGAGATTTACGGAGATGATCCTGGCGGTGACAGGGAATTAATGATGCAGGTCTGGTATCCGGCTAAACCTGATAGCTCGGCAGCTCCTGCCCCTTACTTCGACCAGCTTGATGTCGCCGCGTCAGTTTTGGCTGAGCGGCTTGGCCTTCCGTCATTCTTCTTGGGACATCTCAATCTGGTGGAAACGCATGCTCTGATCGACGCATTGCCTGTTAGCGAAATTGAACCATTCCCTTTGATACTGTTTTCACATGGTTTAAGTGGACTCCGGATGCAAAACACGGCTCTGTTTGAGGAATTGGCCAGTAATGGTTACATCGTTGCCAGTGTCGATCACACATTCGATAGTGTCATCACAATTATGCCAGACGGCCGTGCGATTTTGCACCATGTTCAGACCGTGATGCCAGAAGGGGTTTCAACGGTCCTGTCAGGCCGGCAACTGCTAGGGGTGCGCGTTCAGGACCTCGCCACAGCGCTCGCTTTTCTTGAAAGTATGAATCTTGATCCAGAAAGTTTTCTCCATGAGAGAATAGATCTAGACAAGATTGGCGTCATGGGTCATTCGACAGGAGGTGGGACAGCCATCGAATTCTGCGCGCACTCTACGCAATGCCAGGCAGTCCTTGTTCTAGATGGCTGGCTCGAACCAGTGTTAGAAGAAACATTAGGCCAGTCACTTAGCCAACCTTCGATGTTTTTGAGTACCAATGAGTGGCTGGGCAGTGAGAACAAAGCAATTGGGGAAATGTTCATCAACGGACAAGATCGGGACAGCTATCAAGTAACCATTGATGAGATGGGGCACAACAATTTTACTGACATCCCTTTACTCACACCCATTGGCGCCCAAATCGGCCTCAGCGGTCAGATAAATGGCGCACGAGGTGTTAAGATCCTGAATGAATACAGCCTAGCCTTTTTTGACCGCTATCTACAGAACTCTGATGACCCGATCCTAGAAAAGATTGCCGAACAATACTGGGAAGTGAGTTTCGAATCCAACTAAGCCTGCAGCAATATTTTTTCTACTGCTGTTTCACCCATTGGTTCTCTTACCTTAATTCGTGACAGGAACAGGATTGAGCCATCTCCGGTGAGCAGGTCTTGTTGTCAGGGAGTTGTCGGGAATCGCGGCAAGGATCCCGTTGCTAGTCACACTTTCAAAGGTCTTGATGGTATTCAATTCCCGGCACACATGAACGGTCGATATCCCTTTGGCCTGATTGCCCTGCACCGGTAAATTCACCAAACAACTGGCCAATGCGGCTAGAGGATCCAATGAGAAGTATTTTCAAAACCTAAAGAAAGTGAATAATAGACTTGTCGAACTCTATCTGTTCATAAATTGTGGAAATGGTCTCAGGTAGAGTTGAAAATCATTGGCATGTGGTGAGTGAGGCATGCCATAGATTAGGATCTGGAGACGATCATTATGTCCTACGATGAAACGATTAGCAATCTAGCCCAAGACCCAGAACAGTTGGAGCAGGTATATCAAGTCGCGCTAAAAACGGGCGATGCAGAGTCATTCAAAGAAGCTGTCGATGCCAGCCACACAAAGGAACCAGAAAACATGCTCTACGCAGCCTGGTTCCACCGATTGAAGTACACCGCTGCTCAGGCGAAGGGCCATGTCGTCGCTTGGGCCTGGGTTGTCTCCCTTGGCGCAATCAATGCCATATTGTTCTGGTGGTTATCAAGCGATCAATTTACGATCACAATAACAGGCTTCCAGGGCGCTGAAAGTGACTTCCTGCCCGTAATCGCCATATTGGCCTCTTCGCTCACCGCCGTGCTTGTGCTGGTCTATCTCACAGTAGTAGGTCGAGGGGATCGGCGTCTGAGCGCGCTCATTGGGATCTTACTTCTAATCGCCGGCGCTTATGTGCTGCTGATCTACTCTCAAACAGGTATCCGGTTCTTCCAGGAACAATACCTCACCTTGATGGTGCTGCATTTGCCTCTGCTGGCCTGGGCAGGTGTGGGCGCTTTTCTAATCGCTAGGCACAGGGATTCGGCCAATCGGATAAGCTTCCTGATCAAATCACTGGAAGTTATTGGCGCTGGTGGCATGTTCCTCATTGTCTTAGGCTTGTTCACCGCGATAACCGTCGGCCTATTTGAAGCCTTGGATGTCGATTTCCCAGAGACGGTGCTGCGGCTGTTTATCGCCGGTGGCACCGGATTGATAGCGGTAGTAGCTACGGCCGTGGTATACAACCCGACCGCGCCCCCAGACGAACAGTCATTTGACCAGGGTATCTACAGGCTGGCCTCTCCCCTGGTACGCGCTCTGCTGCCTTTGACGCTCCTGGTTTTGATCGTCTACATTGTCTTCATCCCATTTAACTTTCGGGCCCCTTTTGACAGTCGCGAAGTACTTATCATTTATAACGTTATGCTCTTCGCAGTCATTGCTCTCCTATTGGGGGCAGCTTGGATTAGACCTGGCGAACTCTCATCGCGCATGACGAGTTGGCTGCGCTGGTCCGTCATAGCCATTGCCGCACTCGCCCTAATCGTCAGCTTATACGCCTTGGCGGCTATCCTTTACCGGACCAACATAGACCGGCTCACACCCAATCGATTCGCCATTATTGGCTGGAATGTGGTCAACATTGGACTGCTAATTCTGATACTAGTGCTGCAGTTTCGGGCTAGAGAGAGGCGATTCCAGCAAGGCCTCTATCGTGCTTACAGCGCTGGGACCGTTGCTTATACGCTTTGGACCGTGATAGTAATAGTGGCTATTCCCTGGCTGTTCGGTGTTAATAAAGAGGCGGTGGAGTCGCTGCCTGTAACTGTGCAGAAGCTCGTCTACGAACAACCCGAACCGATTTTGCTAAAATGCTTTGGAAGCCAGCATATCTACCTGTTGGAGGACGGTGAAAAAAGGTGGATAAACAATATCGACACTTTCAATGACCGGAATTATGTTTGGCATAATGTTTTCAACGTTCCTTGCAATGACTTGCGCACTGTTCCTGATGGCGTGCCAATCCCAGCCAATGCCGGACCACCGCCACAGCCCTAATGCGTAATAAGAAGCGGTCGAGTATCTTTTTGGAGTCGCGCAATCAGAGCCTCTCTGTCTATCCACAACCATTCACCCAATGAATCTTCCAGACAGAGACATTTAACATGGACGATGACAATATCGCGAGCACTTGATTACTTGCTGCTATTTCGGAGCTGCGCTGCACCTACTACAGTATTCGCGGCGGCACATCGCCTCCACCCTTTCCAGCTTTGGCGACAGAGATAGAGCGAAAACCCATACTATAGTGGAATGGGCGAAAGCGACGCCCGAAGCTCCCAATGAATACAAATGCTGCTCGCCTGAGAAGCCCGTCTGGTTTGGCATGCTTCTTGCTTGCTTGGAGCTGAGCAGCGTCTGAGCCGAACGCGCTCCCGACGGCGCAGTCGGCTTCATATAGATGGTTGGTACCGACTAGAGGCGTGGTAAGCGCAAAATCGGTTCCAACCGATTACCTTTCCCTAATCACCCGCAACCAGCAAACCTTCTGCTTGCGTTTCGGATTCGTCCACCGGGCTGAGATGGTCAAACTGGCTGTTGTACATTTCGGCATAGAAGTCGCCGCGGGCCAACAGTTCTTCGTGGTTACCCTGCTCGACAATATCACCATCGCGCATGACAAGGATCAGGTCAGCATTGCGGATGGTGGATAGGCGGTGGGCAATGATGAAGCTTGTACGGCCGACCATCAGGCGATCCATTGCCTGCTGAATCAATACTTCCGTGCGCGTGTCGACCGAGCTCGTGGCCTCGTCCAAAATGAGGATCCTGGGGTCGGCCAGCACGGCCCGAGCGATGGTCAGCAGCTGCATCTGACCCTGGGAGATATTGGTGATCTCCTCGTTGATGACCAGGTTATAGCCATCGGGCAAGGTGTGGACGAAATGGTCCACATGGGCAGCTTGAGCAGCGGCAACCACTTCTTCGTCGCTGGCCTCGGGGCGGCCATAGCGGATATTTTCCATAATCGTGTCGTTGTACAGCCAGGTATCTTGCAGCACCATACCAAACCTGCGCCGCAACTCCTGGCGCTTGAACCCGCGAATGTCATGCCCATCTACCAAAATCGCCCCATCATCGACATCATAGAAACGCATTAAGAGCTTGACGATAGTTGTCTTGCCCGCGCCAGTGGGACCGACGATGGCGACTTTTTGCCCGGGATTCAAAACGGCAGACAGCCCATGAATAACTGGTTCGGCCGGATCGTAGCCAAAGGTGACATTGCGGAACTCCACCATCCCTTGCACCGCTTCCAATTCCACTGGGTCCTCACTCTCTTTCACTTCCTCGGGCTCGGCAAGGAATTCAAAGACGCGCTCGGCGGCGGCGGCCGTTTGCTGCAGGACATTGCTGATATTCGCCAGCTGGGCCATGGGCTGGTTGAACATGCGCACATATTGAATAAATGCCTGGATGTCGCCGACCGTGATGACATTGCGGATTGCTAGTGCGCTGCCCACAACGACCACGGCTACATAGCTCAGGTTGCCGATAAAGCTCATGATCGGCATTAACAAGCCAGACAAAAACTGTGCTTTCCAGGCCACAGTGTAGAGGGTCGTATTGTACTCCTCAAACTGTTCGATGCTCCGGGCTTCACCATTGAATGCTTTCATGACCCGGTGACCGCCAAACATCTCCTCGACATGGCCATTGACGTGGCCCAGGTAATTTTGCTGCTCTTTAAAGTAGACTTGCGAGCGTCTGATAATTAAACCCACAACGCCTAGTACCAGGGGAATCACGAGCAAAGAGACCAGCGTCATAAGCCAGCTGATGGAAATCATCATCACCAAAACACCAACCACGGTAATCACTGAGGTGATAGATTGGGTCAGGGTTTGGCTGAGGGTTTGATTCAGGGTGTCAACATCATTGGTGATCCGCGAGAGCACTTCGCCCTGCGTTGTTTTGTCGAAATAGCTGAGCGGCAGGTGATTGATCTTAACGGAAATCTCTTTTCGGAAGCGATAAGCGATGTCGGTGGCTACACCGGCCATGATCCAACCCATTAGGTAAGCGAACAGGGCCGAAAGGATGTACAGGCCAAGCATAGCAAGCAAGATTTGGCCGATGTACTCAAAGTCGATCGAACCAGTTCCCGACAGTTCGGCTACTGCCCCTTCAAATAGTGCGGTTGTGGCGTTGCCCAACACTCTTGGACCAATGATGGCGAAGACCGTGGAAACAACGGCAAAGATAACAACGATGACTAACTTCAGCCTGTAGCCGGCAAGATAATGGCCGAGTTCGACCATGGTCGCTTTGAAATTGGTGGCTTTATCGTCGTCCAAGGCGCCCATGTGACCACCGGGCCCACTACCTCCTCGTCTTTGCATCATCATGATGACAGTTCCTCCAGACTAAGCTGGGATAGCGCAATTTCCTGGTACGTCTCGCACGTTTTCATCAATTCCTGGTGTGAACCCTGGCCCACCACTCGACCTTGATCGAGAACGATGATCTGCTCGGCATTTGTAACGGCGGAGATACGCTGGGTGACTACCAATATCGTGCTGTCGCGGACGGTGTCTTTCAAGGACCGCCGCAGCCGGGCATCGGTTACGAAATCAAGGGCGGAGAAAGTATCATCGAAGATATAGATGGGCGCCTTCTTCACCAGGGCGCGGGCGATGGAAAGGCGCTGTCTCTGCCCACCGGAGACGTTGGTGCCGCCCTGGGATATTTCTGCAGTCAGACCTTCCGGATTGCTGTTGACGAATTCGGAGGCCTGGGCGATCGAAACGGCCGCTTGCAGTTCGTCCTCGCTGGCATGTTCATCGCCAAAACGCAGGTTGCTCTCAATCGTTCCTGAGAACAAAATCCCCTGCTGGGGGACGTAGCCAATCTTATCTCGCAGGTCGTGCTGGGTTACCTCGCGGATATCAACACCGTCCAGCAAGATTTCCCCCTCGGTTACGTCGTAAAAGCGGGGAATCAGGTTCACGACAGTGGATTTGCCCGACCCCGTTGAACCGATGAAAGCTGTCGTTTCTCCCGGCTTAGCAGCGAAACTTATATCGTGCAAGATATCTGTATCAGCGCCGGGGTAGCGAAAGGAGACGTTCCGGAATTCGATGTTACCGGAAAAAGCGCCGTTTAGCTGTTTAGGCGCTGCCGGATCGTTGATCATCAGCTCCGTTTCCAACACATCGGCAATACGGCCGGCTGATACCTGGGCCCGGGGCAGGATGATGAAGAGCACGGACATCATGAGGAATGCAAAGACGATTTGCATGGCGTACTGTAAGAAGGCCATCACGTCGCCCACCTGCATATTGCCCTGAGATACCTGGTGGGAACCCACCCAAAGGATCACAATAGATAACACATTCAGTATGAGCATCATCACCGGGATCATAAAGGCCATTATCCGGGCAATGAACAGGCTGTTTTCTGTCAAGTCCACATTCGCCTTTTCAAAGCGATTCTCTTCGAAATCCTGCATATTGAAGGCGCGGATGACCATGATACCGGACAGGTTTTCGCGAGCGACCAGATTTAGCCGGTCAATGAGCTTCTGCATGATGCGGAATTTGGGCATGGCGATGGAGATAATGACGACGATGATGCCGATGAGGACCATCACCGCCACGGCAATGGTCCACCACATAGACGAGCCCTTCCCAACCGCCCGGATGATTCCCCCGACTCCCATAATTGGAGCATAAAAGACCAGGCGGATGACAAACATGGTCACCATCTGCAGCTGAGTAACGTCGTTGGTGGTGCGGGTGATAAGCGAGGCCGTGGGGAACTGGTCGAATTCGGCGCCGGAAAAGTTTTCGACTTTGGCGAACACGTCGCTGCGCAGGTCGCGGCCGGTCCCAGCGGCGATTTTGGCTGAGAAATAGCCGACCGTGATGACACAGACAGCAGACAACAGGGTTACGACCAACATGATAGCGCCCACCCGTAAAACGTAGGCGGTCTGCAGCTTGGCCATATCCATAGACAGGGCCTCGTACTCAACCCGGACCTGGGCGATGGCAGTCTGGTTGACTACTGTCTCACCGAGAGCGGCAAATTGCTCGTTAATCAAGGCAGCGATTTGTTCTCGCTGAGCGGAGGGAAGCCCACCTATCGCTGTGAAGATATCGGTGCCGGGAGGAATAAGCGATAGATCAAACGCCCCACCACCCATTTGCGCCGCCTTCTCCGGGTCTAGCATGGCCTGCTCTAGTGACGAGACAACCAGCAAGGCCCTGGCAATGGGTGTTGTCAGTTGGTCCATCTCTTCCTGGCTCATATCTTTGAGGACGTAGATGGGTTCTTGAGCCAGGAAGGGATAGGTCTCGAGATCCAGGTCAAATTCGGGCGAATCTGAATCGATTAGAGTGTAGGCATTTCGAACTTGGCTCGCATCTTCCTCGCTCATGAAAAGTGTTATCCGCTCCATTGTCTCCTGGCGCATGGCCGACATCACAGCGGTCTCAACGCCAGCTGCTTGAACGCCAGTATTGACTATCTGGGAGAGAAGATCAGGCAATGTCAGATCGAGCATGGCCTGGATGAACAATAAGATGATGGAAGCTACTAACATGAGCCAATATGGCTTCAAGTATCTTCTTATACGCAGCATATTTACGTTTCTCCTTGATTCAGGGAGATTGGAGATAAACGGTTCGAGATAGGCAAGCGCGGGCAATACCAATATCCAATCGTAAATCTCCGTCTAAAATGAAAAGCCATAAACGAACGCATCCTCAGCATTACTGGCGCACGGTGGATACTTGCGCCTCCACTTTACGAAGGAGCTGATACAGGTTCTCCTGCTCATCAGCCGTGAGGCCGGAAAAGCAGCTGCCAATCGTGGCCAAGTGCTGGCCAGCATAGTCGGTGACCAGGGCGCGGCCGCTTTCAGTCAGGCTGATGTTAAATCGGCGGCGATCAAGTGGGTCCAGATGACGCTCCACCAACCCTCCATCCTCTAGATTGCGAATGAGCGAGCTCATGGTATTACGGCTTACACCTTGCCGATCGCTTATCTCCGATGGATTGAGTTCGCCCCGTTCGCCCATCTGCTCGGCAAAAAACAAGTTTATCAAGACCCTATATTGGGCACGTGAGAGCCCCGCCTCATCCAGGCTTTGTTCGGCCACATGGTGGATGGCGCGTGATACAAAGCCTAATTCATCTAAGAGGCTTACTGTTCTGGCGTCTAGGTCGGGATTCAAAGATTGAACGAACTGAATCCACTTTTCTCGTTTTTGTCGGTCATGCAGCCACGACATATGAGCACCTCGCCCAATCATCAAAGAAATTCAGGGGCGAATTGTACAATATAGAACTATTCTGTCAATGACAATCGTCTCTTGCTACTGAATATTAGCCTAATCCCCTGGGGGGATTGAAAAGGCAATGTGCTTCCTTTCTTTCTATGAAAATTGGTTCAGATCGCGGGAGCGACCGATTCGATAGATTCTGGGTGATCTTTGAGCGTGGCAATAACAAAGCGGCAGTTCTCTTACTTATCGATAGGGAGAGAATCTCGACTCAAGAAAAAAATGGCTGCAATTTCATGATTCTGTCAGAGCCTCGACGGCAGATGACCAACTCGCCCACCTCTACCTGCTCGTTGAACGCCGTCTTAACACTGCTAGGCCAGTCAATACAAAGACCGTCTGCAGATTTCGAGTGACCATGACCAGCAGAAGGCATCAGACAATTAAAAAGTTGAAAACTCAGCGTTAAGCGGCTGGTAAAACAACTCTCGAGATGCATTACCGCAGCTCGAGTTTGCCCAACAATGCGATAAGGAACTTGCATTCAGATCGGAGTTTTTGGTGTATTAAGAAGTAGGAGCGGTTGGTCCGGGATAGGGCGTTGGGAGAAGACATCAGCCGAATCTTAAGGTTTAGCGAATTAAAGAACATGGCAGCTTTGAGTTATTACGCACCAATTCGCTAAACTAGTGGAAAATCTAACAACAAACACATAAGGCAAGGGATTAATGAAAGCCCTTAGCCTAGACAATCTTCTTTTGGAGCCAACAGTTATTATCCGATTGCCCTAAATCAAGATCATTGCGGAAACCATTTTTCAAGGTTAAAATCTGGGGTCGGTGAGACTGTTCGATTAGGTAAAACAGAAGCTAGGTCGTTGTTGCTTCAGCACTGATACTTTGAACCATGCAGCAGCCACCTGCTCGACATTAAAGCGCTTTAGGTTTCCAAAACCGGCAATAAAGGGAGGTGTTTAGAGAATAACAATAGCTATAACCGTATCCCCTACAAATAAGAAGGCGATCAAATGATCGCACATATGCATTGAGAAATACGTCGAACACATTGTCTGGAGAAGAAAAATGAAACATTTACGATTGTTTACCCTACTATTACTCATATTGACCATTGCCCTGGTCGCTTGCGGCGGGGACGAGGCCACAGAAGAACCAGAAACTGATACTGGATCTGAGGTCGAAGAACCTGCTGTTGAGCCGCCTGCTGTTGAGCCGCCTGCGGAAGTAGCCGCTGGCTCAGTTGGCATTGTTCTGCCGACTAAAGAGGAACCGCGCTGGATCCAGGATGAGACCCGTTTCAGGGAAGCCTTCGACGCCGCTGGCTACGAAGTCGAGATCCTATTCAGTGAGGGCGACTCTGCCCAAGAAAGATCCAACGTCGAAGATCTAATCACCAAGGGCGTCCAGGTTATCATCCTCACCCCCCACGATGGCGCCGCCGCCGCTGCTGCTGCTGAGGCAGCCCGAGATGCGGGTGTTAAGGTAATCGCTTATGACCGGTTGATCCTCGACACCGAGGCAGTGGACTACTACGTGACCTTCGACAGCATTGCCGTAGGCGAAGCTCAGGGTCAGTACTTGGTCGACAAAGCCTCCGGTTCTGGCAATCCGCTCTACCTATACGCCGGAGCCGCCACCGATAACAATGCCTTCCTGTTCTTTGAGGGTGCCTGGAACGTACTGCAGCCCAAGATTGCTGACGGCACTTTCGTCATCAAGAACTCCAGCGAAGCAGTTGCCTTGCAGGACAAGGCTGAGCTGACCCGTGATGAGATGGCCGATATCATCGGCCAGGTCACCACCAACTGGGATTTCAATGACGCTAAGAACCTTTCAGAGGCCAACCTAACAGCCACGACAGCCGAAGACAAGGGCGAAGTGTTCATCCTGGCCCCCAATGATGGCACGGCACGAGCTATTGCCGATTCTTTCGCCGCTGATGCGGATGTTTCCAGCTTCGTGGTCACTGGTCAGGATGCTGAAATCGCGTCCGTCCAGTACATCATTGACGGCAAGCAGTCGATGACCGTTTTGAAGGATGTCCGTACGTTGGTTGCTGATGCAATCGCCGCGGGAGTTGCGTTCCTCGAAGGCAACACGCCGGTAGAAACTCACACCTA
>DASRZI010000194.1:0-5262 GCA_035686605.1 Candidatus Zixiibacteriota bacterium | reverse complement strand
CCATGGTCCACAAATATATCAAGTGCCCGATAGGTTGGACCCGTATCATCTTTTCCTCTGGTTGCTGCTTCAAATACGTGGGCTGCCGTGTAATCACGCCCTGGATTGGCCAATCGAGCGACAGCATCAGTTGCCGCTTCATCTTGGCCGGCCACATCCAGGGTGGCGAGATAAATGGGGACCATCGACTGTGGTAGGGAGACCGGCATGCGATGGCGGAAGTGGCTGCCTCGCATAAGGAACAGCCGTCGCTCGTCGAACAACCGGCCCTGTCCCCCGATGGGTTCATTGTAGTATTCACTGGCCACGATGGGATGGTTTCGTCCGAGACGGCTGACCTTTTTCGTTAGAAACTTACCATAGGCCTCGTTTTCCTGGATGACTTCTTCCGGGGACACGATAAAGACTCGTTGGCGACCATCAAGCCTTTCTTCACTTTCGAGTTCATTCTTCTTGAACCAAAGGGCGTCATGTTCTGTCTTCACAGTCCCGATATAGAGCGCCGTCGCATTGGTAGCGGCTCTCATTGGCTCGAATACCGCCTCGAGATGGTTTGGATCCTGATCCTGCATCTCGTCGATTACCATCAACCAGCTAGCCGTCTCGCCTCTTGCGGCCGCTCCTGGATGAGTGGATAGAAATACGACGCTGGCATTGCCGAGAGATCGGCGCACCGGTCTACCAGAACGCTGCCAATGTTTCGCATTCCAGGAATTGCCAAGCCTCTCTTCAAGCCGCCTTATTCCCCTTCCCAGACCGTCTCCTGTCGCGCCGAAGACCATATTCGCACCTTGTCGCTGAAATAGATTGAGTAAATAGACCTGCAGTTGGGCGACAGCCTCGTTCTTGCCACTTTGCCTGGGAAAAACCAGTAGAAACTCGAATCCGCGCTTGTAAAGAACACTGTCCAAGACCGCTTTCACCGGCAGCAGCTGATACTCATACAACGGTATGCGGATAACTAACTTTGAGAATAATGAGATGTCACTCAGAAGCAGCTTGGCTGCCCGGCCGACCCGGCTCACAGGAGCACCTTTTCCCAAGCTTGCGGATAAGCCGGGTGTTCAGAACAAGAACAATATAGCTTTACATAAACACAGATAACTTGCATGAAAAATGACTCCCCTGACAATCTTATAGTTCGAGGTCGTATTCCGGTCCTATCAAATCGAGCGCCTCCCCTATGCCTGTGGCGATCTCACTATCGTTCTCTTTTGACAGCGCTTTGTTTATGCGCAATAGACGGGCCACGGTATTGGTTCCCCGAAAAATGATCCCGGCCATATGGGCATATTCGTCAACAGATAACTCCTCGTGCAGCTGCTGCATAACCCTTCTCACAGCTATCCTGGTAGCAGCCAGTTCATCCTCTAGTGAGTCATCCAAGGCCAGGGCGACCATATCAGCGATCTCCTCCAGGGTGTAACAGCGACTGTAGAAGCCCGCCCCAGGGGAGCTAGATTCCTCTTCATTTTGACTTTGAGCGATTCTTGCATGAGCGTAGCAAAGAGGGGGGTCGCTCGACCGCAATGCATAGCCCCGGCACGGTTTTCCATCGGCTCGCCTGCCGCTGCACCTACGAGTTGAATTCATCTTCGGCCAGTCTACGAAGGGTTGAAAAGACCAGCCGGTAAGTTTTTACACGGATGGCTGGCCACAAGCCAAGAATGAATGGAAAAGATAGATTGTTCAGGTACATAACGGTTCTAAATATAGCACATATGTTCTAATTTGACAAGATGATCTACTGCGAAGTGGTAAAGTGGGGAACTACCTTTACGCTACGATATCAGACCAGGAGGGAGCAGCTGCCAGGCTAAAAAGGCGGGCAAGCGAGGACGACCGGCAACTGTTTGTTTCTTCGAAATTCGCTTAACTACGGTAACCCGGCACTTCGATTACGGCATCGCCAGACCGGACAACATGGTACGGAAACCAGGCCACACCGAAGAGATCGATGAAGACGTCCTTCTTATATGGCGTCACCCGTATTTCATCGGTCTCCTGGGCTATCTCTTCCCAGCGCGCAGCGACCTCGTCAAGGGCTTCTTGTTTCTCCCGTTCCAGGGCTTTAATCTCTTTCTCAAAATCTTCTATGGCATCTTCCGATTCTTCGACATCTTCGCGCGCCTGTTGCGTCATCCGGCGCTTCGTCATAGAAGTTGAGAGACTTTTTCGGCGTTTGGCGAATAAGCTTAGCAGCGTCTCAGCGTGAGATACCGTCTCCTCCTGCTTTCTGCGATCCAGTTCAGCCTCATCTTCCCGTAATTCTCTGACTTCTCGTTCGAGCCGCTTGATGATTTGCTCAAGCTTGCGGTCGATTGTCTTGGAAACCTTTTCCATTTCTTCTTCGCTTTGACTGGCTGCCGCTTTGACGCACATGTCTGCAAAGGCTTCATCCGAAACATCTGGCCCAGCATAAACCTCGAGTGCCTCGTTGACCCTGATCGGAACCTCGGTCGTTCTGTATACCCACTCCTGGTAGTCCCGTTCCATGGTCTTGATCCGGCGTCCGTCATTGAAGGGTTCTTCCAGCATATTGAAACCGGCGCCCGGCAGCGGCTGGTGATCAAGATCTCTGCCTTCTATTTCTTCCACCAGCCACTCCTCCCATCGAATTTGGCCGCGTCGATCTGGCTCAACCACCAGGGCGGTCTGGCGCAATTCCAGGTCCAAGTCATACTTTGGACGGTTAAGACGGACTTCTGCCTGGGCGATTATGGCTGGCTTGTACAACATGCCCAGGGTTTCGGCATCGGCCGAGATTCTCAAATCGAGCTTATCAATAGCCTGGCTAAGGGTAAGATTATGAGGCAGGAAGTACTCAGAGATTCCTGCTGGTATCGGTGGGCGAGTAGCAGAGCCGATATCAAACTCTGGCTCCGGCTCTTGTGGCGCCATTTCCACGTGGGCCGGCTGTCTCACGACGGACGGGAATGCACCGGTGGCGGAAGGCGGCGCACCTGGTCTAGAAGGAGCTGAACCGACACCAGCCAATTCGTTCAGCATCGGAATCTGAGTCCTGGTTAGCGGCCCCGCCAGGTAGTTCATAGCCCAACGAGTCCTGAAGATAGCAGGTTGTTTCTCATGGACGTTGTGCATCAAAAAGACCCGCTTGCCTAAACTGGAAAGCATTGAATCAAACTGGCCGCGATCGATACCAGCCGCCGCTCCGGTAAGACCGTCGAGAAGCCGCTGCTTATCTTGATCAGTCTGTAATTTACCAATGAACCAGGTGCCGGTGTTGGATAACGCTTTATAGTCGATGTCCACAGGATTCTGCGTCGCCAGTACTAGACCGACCCCAAAAGCGCGAGCTTGCTTCAGCATGCGCAGCATGGACTCCTTCGACGGTGGATTGGCTGTGGGTGGCAGGTAGCCGAAGATTTCGTCGAAATAGATCAGCGCCTTCAGGGAGGTCGATCCGCTCTGGCTCCGCATCCAGGTCTCCACGGCGGAGAAAAGTAAGGAGACGAAGAACATACGCTCCACGTCATCCAAATGGGCGATGTAGAAAACACTATGGCGAGGACGACCTTCCGCCGTATATAGCAGCCCGCCGATATCCAGGGGTTGTCCTTCGATCCAGGTTTGAAATGCAGGCGCTGCCAAGATGTTGTTGAGCATCATTGACAACTCGAATCGGTCCTTTTCGGGGAAGAATGTATTTACCTCGAATACGCCCAATTTCTCAAAAGGTGGGGATTGGGTCTGCATGATAAGTTCACCCAGCGTCAGATCCTGCCCACGGGTCCAGGCATATTCAAAGATGTTGGCCAATAGAATGTGTTCTCTCGAACGGACGGGGTCAACATCTTTGAGGCCTGTGAGACCCAAGAGAGCAGTCACTGTGCTCGATATCTTTTCTCGAAGCAGTTCTTTGTTGGACTCCCATGGGATGTCGGGAGCTGTGAGAGAGGCCAAAATACTAACAGGAACGCCAGCATCGGATCCTGGAGTGTAGATGGTGAATTTGACGGATTCTTTGAGGGCCTGCAGGCGGTCGGGTTGAATACCCCAGCCAGCAAGACCATTTCGCCATAGTTCGGCGGTCTCGGCGGCTAGCTGCTCAACTGATTTATTCTCCCGGCGCGCCTCGTCGGCGTTAACCCAGGGTTGGAAGTCAGCGGGTTCCAGATTAGGGAAATGAAGCAAGGCGTTGGTGATATCACCTTTTGGATCGATCATCAGAGCCGGTGTTCCATTGAGCGCCGCCTCTTCTAATAGGTCCAAACATAGCCCGGTTTTCCCAGAACCGGTCATACCGACCACCACGGCATGGGTCGTCAGATCATCCGGATCGTATAGGAGAGGTTCCTCCGTTGTCGTACCTGATTCCAGTTCGTGATGACGCCCGAGATAGTATTTGCCATTCGTCTCCATGATTTAACACCTTACTTTGTCGCTAACATCAATAGCCAGCACAGCGCATTACCGATCCAGGTAGTATAAACTGCTGCATCGCCAACCCTGTACTTCCCTGAACCATGACAATTCAAAAGAAAATTGTAGACATAATGTACAATCGAAAACTACTTCCTCAATGGACTGGCGAATCCTTGGTTGAAGCACTCCATTATACCATCTGGCATGATAACTTGGTCTAGAGATCGATAACATCGATCGACGATCAGTGCAGTTGGAGGAAAGAAGCAGGACCAGTCATTTCAGATCAACACAGCACAATTGCCAAAGGTGATCAATGAATTGAAGAGATATCGAATGCCAGTATAATCGGCAGCGCTTCAGGTCTAGGAACCTTCTCCATTTTTCGTGCCCATTGATATGCTTCTGACTAGCCTGAATGCTTTGATCGTCTAAGAAATTTGCCTGCATTGTCTGCCAGAGGATCCAATGACAAACACCGAAATGACGAATCCCTACGACGATTTTCCTTATCCGCATCTAACGCATAGCCATACTCATCCAGAACGTATGGAGACTCTGGCTGCGATGCTGGGGATGAGTCCCGCGCCAGTAGATAACTGCCGGGTGCTGGAACTGGGCTGTGCATCCGGTTTCAATTTATTCCCCTTCGCCTATTGTTATCCAAACAGTGACTTCATCGGTGTAGATTATTCTGAGGTCCAAATAGACTACGGAATAGAGCGTGTCAAGGAATTGGGTTTAACCAATGTTGAGCTTCTTTGCCAGGATGTCATGGACATTCAAGTCGATCTTGGGCTGTTTGATTACATCATCATCCATGGGATCTATTCTTGGGTACCCCCTGCCGTGCGAGATCAGTTGATCGTCTTAAGC
>DASRZI010000193.1:0-5895 GCA_035686605.1 Candidatus Zixiibacteriota bacterium | reverse complement strand
GGGTACTTGACAACCTCCCTGGCTCCCCACCTGGGCCCGCTGAGCAGGATGGCCCGGCCGTGTTGCGTCGCCTGTTTGATCTGCCGCCGCCGGATCATCGTCGGCGCCGGCGCGACCAGCTTGAAGCCGTCCTCCAGATGCAGGCGGGTGTCGTAGAGGAAGATGTCCTGGGTGCCGGTGCCTACGGAGAGGATTTTCATAGGCTAAAATTGGAAAAATCGAAATTAGAAATTGGAAATTTGCTGCTCGATTGTACGATTATCCGCTCCGTGGGCCAGGGCCAGGGATGAAGGCTGAAGGCTGAAATTGAACTCGGAGGCGGGCGTCGCCGGATTGCCGGCCCCGGCAATTGATCCCGGGAGGATTTTTTTTGGTGGAATTAGTGGAAGTGGGGCGGCCGCGGATGAGTATTTGCCAGAGCAAGGCGAGCAGACGCGGCAGGTCAACGGGTAATTGTTGGGTACCGGTCATCGCGATCTTTACACTGTGGCCGGCCGGCGAAATTGAGGAGGTCTGGTTTCAACGCGTCGCGGATTATCTGGTTTATTTCTAGGAAGGTGTGTTTGGGATTGGTCGTTGATAGGCGTTGGCTTGTGCGGCCATAAGCACTAAACCAGTTAGTGATAGGCTATGTTGGCCAAATAAAGTTGTAGACGAAATCAGCGGCTTATAAAGATTTTCGTTCATTTCTCAATAAATTAGACATTCTCTTAATGTACTTTGTCCTCAACGACTGGCCCGAGCTGGTCAAGTTCTCACTAAAGCTGGAACGAAGCTATTTGATGGTAATTCATCCCAGGTCCGGCCGTCAAGCAGACGGCCATTGGTTTTCTTTCGCACACCGCCCCACTGTTTGAAGAAAAATGGCACCTGGGCATTCTGGCATTGGTCGCGTATGTCCAAAACCCACTGGTTTTTGAGGGGACGGGCACCCGGTCCTGACTCGCCGCCAACGATCACCCAGTCAATTTCACGCAAATCAAGATTGGGTAAAGGGCCTAGCAACGGCTCTAGCGACAAGAATTTGGTCTGAGCTCCTGTCTGGCGGAGATCTTCAATTCGGAATGTATACGGTTCCGTCTCGACGCTAACACCCATCCAGACATTTGCCGGCCAATACAATTCGGAACTAAGCTCTAACAGCCGTTCCGATCGCTTGGTTAGCACCTGAAATGTATGCCAGGACGCCCGCTTCATTACATCAAACACTCGTTGGATAAAATCCAGCGGCACATCTTTGTGAAACAAGTCGCTCATCGAATTGACGAAGATCATCTGCGGCTTCTTCCAACCAAGCGGGATATCGAGGGCATGTTCGTGCAAGGCAAGCTTAAAGCCGTTTATATAATTGGGCTGGTCCATAGCCTGCAACCTTTTGGCCATCCGCTCGGCATAACAATGCTTACAGCCGGGGCTGATTTTCGTACAACCGGTCAGCGGATTCCAGGTTGACTCCGTCCACTCGATACTGGATTTTATGGCCATCTTCTTCCTCCACGCCTGATTGATGTTATAACAAGAGTAGCACTGTTGTTCTAAAGTGCAAACAACCATCAGGCATCAAACAGTCGCCTTTGCCCATAAACATCACGCTTGGTTACCCCTCGCCAGAATTTTTTGCCTAGGGTGTGTTTGCTGGCAAAGAGCAACCGGTAAAGTGGTGCGTTATGCTGTGAGTTGCGCATCAGCGGTTCGTCGCCAACCTGGTCGTCGCGAAGGACTTCTGAATACCCCAAGGCCTGCAATCTGCCCAAATAAAGATCGATTAGCTCACGATGTAGACCTTTACTACTTTGGACCTGATATTTAGCATAAATTGGCCGCCACTCCCGACTCCCAAAGAACGCGTCAACTGCCGATTCTTCAGCTTGCTCGTAGACCTTTGGCATAAACCGACTTAAGCCTCCCTGAGGGTAATTGATGATCATGTCCATGCGCCGGATGGAGGCCAGGCGGGCAACTGTTGACCATTTTAGTTCGAGACCTTCTGGGTCCAGGAATGCGAGGTTTAGGGAGCTTTGTTCATTATCCTTTAGCTGGTTAACAATTGTTTCAACAACCTGATTGCAGTCGCCGACGATTAGTTGTACACGTTCACTTAACTTGCTTGCGGAGCAGCGATTCTCCAACGCTTTGGCATTGTTCTTGTCATACTCGACGAAGTAATAACCCCCAAAAGGATACTGGGTGGTTAGCGCCAACAATGGCGAACCTAATAAAATTTCGCCTGTTTGATCGATAAGATTTTTACCAGGGCCGGCCTGGAGATCGATATAGTTAAGAAGATCCCACTTCTTCCTCATAGAAGTTGTAAACACAGCGATGTACCGGTCTAGGTAGTCAAGCTTTTCGGCCGTCCATGATCCTGCCGGTCGTACCGGTAAACCATCATCCACAGTCTGTAAATAGTCATACATTGATGCTCCTCTTAGTCCTATAGATATAAACGTTTCGCCCAAGCTTATGCGATCTATGGTTTCCAACCAGGCATGATTCGACTATTGGCTTTATCCCTCTGAAAGACTATCTCTCTATGTAACTCCATAACCCTACCGGAACCCTAGCTAATTGAAGGCCGTTATCAGGCTGCCCAGGCTAATCCTTGATAAGCCCGTTCATATATCACAGTGTACACCCGGTTGCAGGTGCTTTTAAAGAGCATACGATCATAGCTCTCTGGAAGATTCTGGTGTAACACGGCTTCAACGGCCGACTTCACTCTTTCTTGACTTTGAACATCCCGGTACCAATCTTGAACAATAACCCTTGGTTTTTCTTCTCGCAGGCGTATTAGCAATGACTTAGCCGCATTCTTAACGGCCGTTTTCTCGGCCTTGGTCATCTTCTCTTTTTTCATCAGGTCGAATAGTTCGAGTTCTTCTTCGGTTAACCCTTCGCGTATGTGCCGCTCTTCTTCTTCGGTCAAACCCTGGCCATACTTAACCAGCTCTTCGAAGTAGTTTTCTGTGGCCGAGCCGCCGGCATTGTAGCGGTCGATGATCTCTTGTAGCCGTTGGGCAAAGTCAGCGCGGGTCGCATTTTGTTGCAACATCTGCTCCAGCTTCGCCTCGATGAAGGCGCGTAAATCTGCGATTTCAATATGTTTGTAGGGGGCTTGCTCGAACTCGGTTCTGAGCTTTTCCACATTGACATTTCTCAAATCCCATACCTTGCCTGTCTTGACTAGCTGGTATTCGCCTTGCTGATCGTGCACCGGCAGGCCATCCCCGGCCGCGACCACGCTCTCATCAAGTAATTCGCCAATCCTTAGAACCACATTATCAATGTCCTGCTGCTGAATGATCGCATCTACCACACCACGCAGATATTGGAAGACGAAAATGAGCATGTTGGGGCTTTGGCTTAAGATCTCAGGTTTGCAGGCCTCGTAGAGAGCGGTGATGGTATTGTCATAGACGACAAACTCTTTGCGCCACTCATCCCTGGTCAACAAGATGTCGGCGAATGCCTTAAATTGACTCAGATTCTTAAAAACCTCGGCCGATTTGCTCAAACTTTCAAGATAGATGCCGATGGTAAGGCAGAAAGCTACCCCTTGTTCCAGGGCATCATCGAGCAAAATAAAAAGGGCTGACTTTTCTTGGACCGGTAGTTCTTCTTGCCCTTCAGCGCCGACGGCATAGGCGGCCAGCGCCTTTTTCATGTTACGAAAGACATTGTAATAGTCAACGATTTCGCCGTTATTCTTGGGCACATCGTTGATCAGGTAGGGCGTGACGCGATTGGCGCGGGCGATGGCTTGCATCAGGGTGTGGTCTTTCATCGGCTTGTCGAGATAGAGGGTGGAGAGGGATGGGGCGTCGAAACCGGTCAGCCACATGGCGCAGACGAAGACCAGGCGGAAAGGATTTTCCGGATCCTTAAATTGGTATTCGAGATCATGTCCCTGCTCGTCCAGGCTATTCATTCGGTCCCGGTGAGGTTTGATATTGAGCCCTTGTTTGCCGAACTTCTCTTCTTCTCCAGCCTCTTCGCTGATGACGACGGCCATTTGAGTCGATTTCATGAAGTCGCGGGTTTTCTGGAGGTAAACTTTCTTGCCAGGAGTGGTGGCCGCTGTGATTTCTTGGTTGAGCCGTTTGAGTTCTTCTTTCCAGTGATATTGCACTTTGTCGTACATTTTGACGGCGGTGAACTTATCCACTGATATGACCATCCCCTTGCCCAGATAGCCGCGCCGGGGGAAATGGTTAACAATATCTTTGGCGATGATCTCCAGCCGGTCATCTCGCTTGATGACTTCTATCTCGCTGGCGAATTTCTGTTCCAGGCTGGCTTGCTGGGTCTCATCAAGATTTTCGTCTTCGAGGATTTCGTAAAATTCATCGCTCAGATCTTCATTTTGGATGAGGACTTCAGGGACCCGCTTTTCATAGAAGAGCGGCACCGTGGCCCCGTCGTCCATAGATTGGGTGAAGTTGTATTCACTGACATAGTCGCCAAACCAGGCGTTGGTTTTACGCTCTTTACCCAATAGTGGGGTCCCGGTGAAGGCCAGGTATTGGGCGTTGGGCAGGCCGGCGCGCATATTTTCTGCCAGGGCCTGGTACTGGGTGCGGTGGGCCTCATCAACAATGACGATGATGTCATCTCTCGGTGACAGAAGTGGGTATTTTTTGCCTTTGTCAAAGCGGAACTTGTGAATGAGGGTGAAGATGATCCGCTTATTTTGGCCCAGGAATGTGCGCATCTCCTGGCTGTCTTTTGGCCGGGCGGCTTCTTTCTTTTTGACCGTCCTGGTGTTGAGGAAGTTGCGGTAAATTTGCCCGTCAAGCTGAACGCGGTCGGTGACGATAACAAAGGTAAAATTGCCCGTCTTCTTGCGCCAGATTTTGCGGGCGTAAAAAATCATGGAGAAGCTTTTGCCTGATCCCTGGGTATGCCAGAAGATGCCAAGCTTGCCTTTCTCTTCGCCGGCCTGGGATTGTCGTTGTTCAAAGACCTGGATCGCCTTGTTGACCCCAATGAATTGGTGGTTCTGAGCGATAATTTTTTGGTCGTCGTTGTAAAAGAGGACAAAGTTTTCGATGTAGTCGAGTAATTTGGCCGGCGGGCAAAGACTGTGGGCGATTCGCTCCAGGCTGGTGCCGGATTCGCGGATTTGGTCACGGTCGATTTTTTCGGTTTCGTCATCGACCCGCAGCCAGTTGAAAAAATATTCCCAGCCGGCGCTGATACTGCCGACTTTGCTTTCAAGTCCGTTAGAAAGAACACAGATAGCCGTGGGGTGGAACAGCTGGGGGATCTCTTTTTTGTAAGTTGTCAGATTATCATTGTAGGCGTTTTTGAGTTTCTGATTGGAGTTTTTAAGTTCGATGAAGACGAGGGGCAAACCGTTGATATAAAGCAGGACGTCCGGGCGGCGATAGTAGACATCTCCCCTGACCCATAGTTGGGATACGGCCAGGAAGTCGTTGTTATCTGGTTGGTTGAAGTCGATGAGCCGGACGCGCCCGTGTTCTGTTTTTCCCTGGGCATTGCTAAAAGTAATGGGGATGCCGTCGCGGATGAGGGCGTCCAGCTCCTGGTTGGCGGCGATGAGCGACATGGCCCGCCGGTTGCGGGTGACTTCGTTGAGGGCTTCGGTGAGAGCGGTTTCGGGGATGGTGGGATTGAGGCGTCGGGCGACCGTGTACAAATGTTTGGGGAAGATGATATTTCGTTTGTCGCTGCGACCGCTGCCGTCGTTGAGGTTATCGGGATCGGCGGTGAAGCAGTTGAGCAGTTCGTAGCTGTATTCGTTATGCAGAAGGGTAAGTAAGCCTTGTTCAATGTCGTCTTCGGAGATGAAGTTAGGCATGGGCGGGCTCCTGCTCCCCGTCTTCCCGGGGAGCCTCGGGAATCATGCTGGGTGGGAATTGGATGTCAAGGTCA
>DASRZI010000192.1:0-6963 GCA_035686605.1 Candidatus Zixiibacteriota bacterium | reverse complement strand
CAATAGTAACCTTGCACGCCCCTTGATGTGGGAGTGAAATCAAAGACCGCGACGCCATCTCGAAATTCCTCCGTTGTCTGGGGATCCTCTGGCGTTAGTATTTCCAGGAGGCGTGCGACCCGGGATTCGTCATCCCATTTGAGTTTCTGGCGCACCGTGCTGCGCGAACCATCCGCAGCCACGACAACCTTGGCATAAAAAACGGCCCTATCGGTAGTTACTTCAACAAAGTCGGGATGCACCTGAATGCTCTTGAGCGTTTCTCCCTGGCGGACGTTGACGCCCAACTCTTCCGCCTTCCGGACCAACCAATGATCGAATTCGTTACGGCGGACCACGCGAAAGATTGGGTTGCCGAGGAGGGAAAAGGTGAGATCCTGGAAGATAACCCGGGCTTCTCTCACGGTATAGTGATCGATCTCAAAAGGGATGCCCAAACGAGCCAGGGTGCGCTGTCCCAAGTGGGTCACGCCGCCACCACATAGCTTCTCCCGAGGATGGATGGCTTTGTCGATCACCGCGATCTTCCATGCCCAGTCAGGATCCTGGCGTACCAGGTGCAGCGCCGTAGATATGCCGGCTGGACCGGATCCGACAATCAAGACATCAACCTGCTGTACCGCTTCCATGAATTTCCTGCTGAATTTCCGCCGTTAGTACAGGCGCCCTCTTGAGAAGGAGGGGCTAGTCGGAATGACTTTGGACTGGTCTTATCGCCCGACCAGCGATCTAATGGAAAATCAGAGGGGAAATTATAGCACGAGAGAGTTGAACTGCATGATCGGTGCTTATGTCGCCATTGTTGTTGACTGGTTCGAGGTGTCCAGCACGATCGGTTGCCCGGCTACGGAACCAATAGGTCCGCCCATCGGGAGCGAAGAAGCTAGACGAGGTTAACGTAGTGCCGGACAAAAGAGTCAGCCACTGGCTTTCTTCCGCAGCCCGGTATTCCACAAGGTAGCTTCCTATGCCAGAGGTCAAGTCGATACCTGACCAGTTCAGGTTGTAGCGTCCGTTCTCGAGCTCTACAATGCCGTCCACTTCCGACATGGGGGCCACTGTGTCAATACCAAACCAGGCAGTGAAAGTAGAAGAAGTGTGGTTCTCAAAGGTCGTCATCGCCACCCGCCAGAAAAGCTGCTCGGAGTCGGTCGAAAAGTCATGAGCATAGGAAGTCCGGGCGCCAGGGAAGGTCTCGTTAACCACTAAGTTGGTGAAATGAACATCGGTGGCAACTCTAAACCATGTCGACTCAACATTAGTGCCATTGGTGACATCCCATGTGAAGTTAACAGTTCTGTCGCGCTGCCAGGCCCCGTTCGTCGGGCTGGTAGTACTGAGGACGGGAATCATATTAGGATCCGAGGGGCGCAATCGAATGGCGTCAAACCAGACGCCCTTTCCAGAATCGGTAGATGTCAAGTCCGTAAGCCGGACTCGTCCCGATCCACCGGCGTTGAAATAGTAGCTGCCTAGGCTCATCCAGGTGCCGACATTATCATCGTGACTAACTGTCACGTTGCTGCTGCCGTTGGCGTGCGAGACGGTGTATGTTGCGCCATCGGTCTCTGCCTGTCCTGTAAGGCAATATGGGGCATAGACTTCCACCCTGTAAACGCCAGAGTCGCTGATCGGCAGCCTCCATTCACCCCAATTGTCGCTGGATCCCGGATTTGTGGTAGACCAGGTGTAATACGAGTGCCCATTAAAGCCACAACCTCCCGGAGGTGTTTGCCAATCGGCTGAGTTGCTCAGTGTAAAATTGCTGCTCTCCTCGTCGACGTAAACATGGGGTGAAATAAACCCGATGCGATTGGCTACCTCGTCTCGCAGCCAGGGCAGTAGGTCATGGGCCTGGTCGCCTGGACAGGCGGTAGTCCCGTAGACATCCCGGTGACCCATAAGATGGGGCAATCCCCAACTGAGGTTGGGTAAGCGACTGGCGCTGAAGACGTCGATGCCTTTCTGATCGGCTTTCCAGGCGAATAACTCGGCGGCCGAGTTTAGCATGGCTGGTGGCGGCTCGATTCCTGGCGGCGACTGGTATGGCTCTGTAAACGTACCAATGAATGAAAGAGCCATGCTGCCTTTGTTTGCGCCCGCCGCATGCGTACCGACCACGTCATCCCCGCCCAGGTGACCTTCATAGAGTACGCCATCCATATCCACCAAGTAGTTGTAACCAATATCGCCCCAATTCCGGGTGAAAGTATGGTAGTGCCAGATAGCCCGTACGATTGCCGCCCAATCACTGGCGCCGTTGCTAGATACGGTGTGGTGAACGATAAGGTGTGATACTGATTCGTATTCTAATCCATCGCTGTAATTGCAGGCTGAATGGGTGCACCACAAACTACGTGGAATGACCGTCGGTCTGGCGTAGCCACTCCCCGGCGTCTCCACATCTTCCAATTCACTGACCTGCTCAAGCATCTCCGCGGTCGTAGGTCCGGCCGTGGAGTCGATCAACGTAAACCTTAGCTGCTCCAGGACCGCTGAAGGAGCCTGGTAATATCGGTTGAAGTGAACAGCGTATTGAAGTTGGTCGTGTGTACCATCTGAAGCCGGCACAGCGAACATCTGACCGGTGGTTTCCTCATCCTCGTCAACCATCCAATCGTCATTTTCAAAAAGCTGGTACCACTTTCCCCATTCACCCGCTGTCGTTCCGGTGCGCACCATGAGCCTCATGCTGTTGGGATAGGGGACATCGGCCGTCCAATGAGGGACGAGGGCGTTATATGGGATTGGAGTTGTAGTGATTGGAGATACGTACACGCCGGAGTTCGCCAGCGGGGCAAGGGATAAACTGTGAGTTGTTATGACGGTATTAGACCGAAAACCCGTTTCGAATTCCTCGGTCGAATAAACCAGGTCAACCGACCTTATGGGGTCGCCCGCTTCGCTGGCGCTGGGGATTACCATCGCCACTGCCACAAAGACCAGAGATACCAGAATCAGCAATCTAGCTTTCATAGTTAGCTTCATTGACCTCGGTACATGCACTGACAGCACATATTGCTCTGACAATTGTCAAGAGTATGCTGTCGAGTGAAGACACTGCGCTATTCGACTGATGGTACTTCAACATAAGCGGCCAACCACGCGGATATTGTGCCGACTTTCATTTTCTCTTAAAGAGCGCACGAAATCTATAGGAGAAGAGTCACACAGAGAACCGTACCACCCCCTGTGACGGATTAGTAACCCGCGGCAACATCTACCTTGTTCGGAATTATTTTTCCTTCGGCAGCAGCATTAAGTAGGGATGCCAAGCCGTCCATGCGCAGCCAGTTTGTTTCCATGGTCGCTCCTCCCCGATGCGGGCTCAACACCACATTGTCTAGCTCATGGAACGGGTATGCGGATGGAGGAGTGTCTGCCCGTTCTTCCTTATCATCCGGGTAGTTGTACCAGACATCCAGGCCGGCAGCGGCTAAACGACCATCTCGAAGGGCATGGTACAGGGCTTTCTCGTCCACGACAGGACCGCGCCCGACGTTTACCAGCACAGCTCCTGCTGGCAGGGCATCCAACTCTTGGGCACCGATAACACCGTCTGTCTCAGGTGTAAGGGGAAGACAAATGAGCAAAACGTGACTCCGTGGAAGCAGATCGGGCAAAGCATCCAATGAGTACATCTCATCAACCAGTTCATCCGCCTGCGAATCCGGATTCCTTTTTACTGCCAGGACCTGCATATCCATCGCCTGGCACAGACGGGCTAGGCGGCGTCCGATCGCCCCGTAGCCCAGAATAAGGGCCGTTTTCTCCTTGAGCAGCATGGATGGATTTGGTTTGTACCGGGGCCGCCAATCATTGGCCCTGAGCGCCCGATCCAGGGGTACGATGAATTTCGTCGCAGTGAGCAGCAGGGTGAAAGCCAATTCCGCCACCGGGGCGGCATTGTGGTGGAGATTATAAACGCTGAGATCGGGGTAACCGAGCATGAGATCTCGGGTGATGTCAGGGAGGCCCGCCCAGGGGATGATTAGGGCGTTCAGATCTGGGCAGGCTTCCAGATGTTCGATTTTCGGCCGGCCAGCGATGAGGATCCTGGTCTCAGCGGGAAGGGATTCGCCATCGCTTGTGCTGAGGCTGATGCCAGGATCCAGCTGACCGCACAGGTAATCCAAATATTCCGCATCTGGCGGAAATAGATAGTGGACCGAAAGGTTTACTTCCCCTGCCACTGTGCCTTCCGTTTCTCCAAAAAGGCGCTCATGCCTTCCTTCTGGTCTTCCGTCGAGAAGAGCATGTAAAAAAGACGCCGTTCGTGCTGTAAACCCACCTGCAGGGATGTTTCGAAGGCGATATTGACCGCTTCCTTGGCCATCTTTATGGCCACAGGCGCACGGCTGGCGATCTCCGCAGCCAGCTTAATGGCTTCCTCCAGGAAGAGTTCCACCGGGACAACCCGGTTGACCAGGCCGTGGTCCAAGGCTTCCTCGGCTGTGAGGAACCGGCCGTTGAGGATGATCTCCATGGCCAACGCCTTGCCCACCGCCCTGGTGAGTCGTTGGGTGCCGCCGGCACCGGGGATAACCCCCAGGTTGATTTCCGGCTGGCCAAACCTGGCTGACTCGCTGGCGATGATCATGTCACAGGCCATGGCCAGTTCACAGCCGCCGCCCAGAGCGTAGCCGGATACCGCCGCGATCACAGGTTTCCCGATCATCGCCAACCGGTCGAAGTAGTCGATGAACGGATCTACCAACATCATCGCCGGGGTAGCCTGGGCCATGCGTTTGATATCGGCTCCGGCGGCAAAAGCGCGCTCATCCCCGGTGATGACCATGCAGCCAACATCACTGGACCTATCAAAGAGCTCGAGAGCGGCCATCACCTCTCCCATTAACTCTTTGCTTAGGGCGTTCAATACTTTTGGCCGGTTGAGTTGGACGATTCCCACACGACCCTCGGTCCTGGTTAAAATGAATTCGTTTGTCTGTTCGTCATTCATGAGATGTCCTCCCTATAAGCTTGTCAGTGGATTGTTTTGGCTGGCGGATCAGGTATCGATATGCGATTCACAGATATCAAACTCGGTAGTCATCCTCTTTCTTCGGCCACAATCTCCAGATGAGGATGGCGTAGAGGGCCGAAGTTGCCGTGTAAAAGAGATTCAATTGTCCCGTGTTGGGCGGGTCCGCCGGAATCATCACCTGCCATCCAGTAAAGCTCTGCATGGCCTGGACCAAAACTGTACCCAGCAAGCTGCCGGTTCGGAGACGGATGATCCCATACAGAATTCCCCAGGTGGCGAAGTAGAGCAGGCTTGAAGGCAAATTCGAGAAGGATTCCTGGAAGAAGAGGAAGGCGATGGCCCCAAAAAGAATGCCGCTAGAAACGGCGGCCGTTAAAGGCCCTCGCCAATCGGCGACACTGCGAAAGAAGACCCCAAATGTCCACAGCTGCACGCAGAAGGCTTCGAAGAGCAATATATAGAAGAAGGTCCGTCCTGATTCCGAACCACCATAGGTTTCGACCTCCACCGTCAGCCGCACAACCAGGAATATGATCCAGGCCAGGGAAGCGAACCCGATACTGGCGTAAAGGGGACGGCCGAACCGCAGGCCAGATCCCGGTAACCCATACCAGAAAAGGCCCATGAACCAGCTCGCCAATCCCGCGCCGGCGAGCTGAAGAGTAATGTCACCTGGTTCGTCCCCGCCGATTCGGGCCGATCCGGTAGCAACCAGGCTTACCAACAGCGCTGCGATGATGGGAAGAACCAATGAGAGGGCGACTCTGATGGGTGGTGATAATGATGGAGGTGGCTTCTGTGACATGGTTATATGGATTTTAACATCGAAGGTTGGCCCAGGCACTCCACCATTGATCTGTTTTGGGTCAAAATTCAACTGCTGCGCCACAAACCGAAGGCCATGACTTTTTGTCAAAGAACCGATCAGCCACTAAACTTGCTTTATGAACGAAACAAACAAAACAGACCATGAGTGGCGAGAGCAGCTCACCGATCAGCAATATCACGTCCTGCGGCAGGCGGGCACGGAACGACCATTTACTGGGGAGTATGTCGATACAGAAGACGATGGCACCTACGTATGTGCCGGCTGTGGAAACATGCTGTTTTCCTCAGAAACAAAATTCCACTCGGGTTCCGGCTGGCCCAGCTTCTGGGATGTCGTCAGCAAGGGCAACGTCGAAGTGCGCGATGACAGCAGCCATGGCATGAGCCGGCTAGAGATAACTTGCGCCAACTGCGGTGGTCATTTGGGACATGTATTCAACGACGGTCCTCAGGAGAAGACGGGCTTGCGCTACTGCATCAACTCGGCCGCTTTGGACTTCAAAACCAGCTCAAACGAATAAGCAGTGGCCTTGATATCTCGCCGATCTCGTACTTGCCAGACCTGGGTGCTTGCCAGCACCTACAGGAGGTAAGAAAACAGCGGCATCTTGGCCAGGGACTCATTTCATGGCATAATCCCAGAGTAGTAAGACATCAACGCTTTGAGGGATAGTTTAACGGTAGAACAGCGGACTCTGAATCCGTCGGTGGTGGTTCGAATCCACCTCCCTCAGCTATGAGGTAGAGAGGTTGGAATAGATAATTTCAGCCTCTTTTTTGTTGGATATTTTGCGTATATTTTGCGTATAGAATGGCATTTGTTGGGTTTAACATACGTATTTGACACGATGGACAATTTACCCGCTGTTTTCTAATCGGGTTTCTTCGCAAATTCGAATCCCCTGTATATATCCAATCATCTCCCTATATAAATATCGGCTACCATAAATTGGGGTACTGTTCCTCAGCCAAGGATCGATAGTGTAGCTTATAGAATCAATTTAGATGGAATGATAGGAACATCTGGACGTGCCAGGACTTAGCTTTCACAGTCTTTGTTTTCAAACATAGCAGAGTCTAGCTTTTACAGTATTGATTGCGATTTAAGAACTTCGTGGAGTGCCAAGATGGGGGGATCTTTAAGGTAG
>DASRZI010000191.1:0-2693 GCA_035686605.1 Candidatus Zixiibacteriota bacterium | reverse complement strand
GCAGGGGAAGTTTCACCTGGACGACTATATCGATGCTGCCGCTTATGTAGCTTTAGCTGGAGAGGCCGCAGCAAAGGAGCAATAATGGATATTGATTCAATCGCTCAAGAGAGAATAAACGAGCTAGAAGAGGATCTGACTGCGTACCAGATACGTGAGGATCTTCTTTTAGAGGCTTTGCATGAAAGGGAGGGCGAACTCAGGCTTGCTAAGGCCCAAATTCGCTCT
The DNA here is from genome assembly GCA_035686605.1 of Candidatus Zixiibacteriota bacterium. Lineage (GTDB taxonomy): Bacteria > Chloroflexota > Anaerolineae > Promineifilales > Promineifilaceae > UBA11865. The sequence goes on along the minus strand of DASRZI010000191.1, from coordinate 2,465 downwards.
CTAATGAATGGTCAGACCGTAAACTACCAAGTAGCTTAAAACGGCAGGGAGTCATCGAAGTCATCTTCCACTGGCTTCGGATTAGGCGCTCTTTGCGAGTCTTTTGATTTAATCGAGAAGCTTACCAATGGCTTCTTACCCCCCTCCTTGGATGTCCAAGCACTTACCCAATACTCCTTTCCCTCAACATTCAACGATCCTGTAAGGTTGGGATGAGTGTCCGACTCGCGCTTTTCGTTCTTCCAAAGCGCCCCTCTGTTTACGTTTGAATACTCAGCCATTTGCACTCTTCCTCGCTATTGATTCGTATACGCCCGTTTCCGGGTTGAAGTCCTCTTCCGAGGCTTGTTTTAACAATTTCCCCTCTTCTATCGAGAAGACCCCTCCCTTCGTCGCGGCGACCCTGAGTGATATCCTGTCATTCTCTGGAATCTCGTTCCAAGCCTCCCATGCTGCGCTCAAGTCACCATTATACAACGATTCCTTAATCGCCAGCAAGCTAACCTCATGCGTTCTCCATGCCAGGTTATGCCTGATAAGCCTTTCCGTGGCTTGTTGCTCGTGAAACTTATGCATCTCGTCCGCAGATGCTATCTCAGACCCCATTAACTCCTTACTCAAGAAAGCCAAGGCCCTTCCTACGGCCACTGTCTCGCATTTCTCAAGCTGTTTATCATCCGTGGTGAATGGTGCGCTGGCGTGACCCGTGGAGATAACCTCTCCATCTTTTACTATCTCGGCCTTCATAATAACCCCACCATCGCCCACATGAGCAATCATGGTGTTTACCCGCGCCCCGTAATCGGCAAAGAATACGCCAAGCCTTTCAGAGACCAGCTTATACTCTTTGCCTCCCTGAACCTTAATCGGCATCATCTTTCTCCTGTAATTTCAACCAAACATTATCTTGTTCCAAATACTGCCAGAAACTCCTATCCCTGTCAAGCCAATGATCGTAGCAAGGAGGGGGATTGTTGGCTAATTCCTCACGCCACCTTCTTTCTTCCAGGTTATCCATCCAGCACATTGTCTTCTCCTGTTTGATCTATAGCCCTGAATATCACTTCAGCAACTTGAGGAACGATTGCATTTCCTAATCCTCTAAGTCGGTCCATCCTTCGGGATACCCCATCATGCATTCCACCACCCTTACCGGTGGATACAGCCATGCCCCCTTCTCTCTCAAGAAGTCGGGCAAGGTATTCCGGGGGCTTCGTCCAGCTTGAGCTAGTGACTCTGGGGTTCTCGACCCCTTGTAGTCCCTCGCCGTTGGCGTGGGCCACAATCCAGACCCTATCTCGCCTGTGGTTGGCGTTGACGGCACAAGCCGGAATAATAAAAACATCGACGGAGTAATCGAGGTCTGCCAGGTCAGTAGTAATCTGGTCGAGTTCCATGTTGATGATTCCAACAACATTTTCGCCAACGACCCACTCAGGTTTGTGCCTAAGTATGATTCGACGATATTCCGGCCAGAGAGCGCGGTCATCTTCCGAGCCTCGCTGCTTCCCGGCGTGGGAATATGGCTGACAAGGAAATCCACCTGTGATGATGTCGCACTCTTGTCCGTCATAATCTTTTATATCTCCGTGTATCGGCACATCAGGCCAGTGCTTCCGTAATACCTTCTGGCAGTATGGGTCAATCTCACAAAACCCAACCGTTTCCCATCCGACCCACCTGGCAGCTAGAGCAAATCCTCCAATGCCTGAAAACAAATCGAGATGCCTCATAGTAAATCATCCTTTATTATGCGTCTGTATTAACAATTATGTCAATATATCCGCTTATTTGTTTTCTTTCCATTTGGACGCTTCAAGAATCGCCCCAAGACAGGCATCTTTAATTGCATCAATCAAGCAGGCGTTTGTTCGCACGCAACCAAAACAATCACACAACGCCTCAACCCGCCATTCATCAGTAGTCAGCTTGTCGATATAGATCGAATCAACCTGTTCCATGATGTCTGTTACTAACGTCGCATCACTCACTTCCCTGATTATCAACACAACTGCTCTCCCTTCTCAAGCACTTTAGATTCGACTTTCAGAATGTCTTTATCCATTGTCATTTCCTAATGCCTCCGTCATAACTGTTTCGGCGGCCTTGAATATCGCCTTTTTCAGTGCTGCCAAAACGTCAGGCTGGCGCTCAAGAATTTCACCGTACTCAATCCGCTCATGCGTAAGAACCACGGCCCAATAATGCGGGGTTTTATTCATTGTCATTCCCCTACAGGTTCTCATCGATCCAGTCGGCGATTTGGTTGAAGTTTTGGCGTTCGTTGTCGTTAAGATCCATTAACGCCGCTTGTTCGCGCCAGCTAAGACCAGTTTTTTTGAGTAGTGAGTTGGGCAATGTGGAATTGTGCCGTGTCCCAGCAATAACCAAACCACCGTACTGGTTTTCCTCAAACTCAACACCCATTGCGTCAGCAAGCACAGCGAGACAGCAAAACTTGTCAT
>DASRZI010000190.1:0-3374 GCA_035686605.1 Candidatus Zixiibacteriota bacterium | reverse complement strand
GTAGACATGTCAGATGAGAAAGAAAGAAATATCTTTGATCAAGACACGATCGATGTCGCTCATTTCCAGCCCAAGACAACAATTTGTGACAAAGAATACCAATGGTCTGTCTTGGAAGCCGAACACAGTACGATAGACCTGAAAGAGTTGGTCAAGGAAGATGGCGAATACAAAGTGGCTTATCTTTGGACTCAGATAGACATGCCTCAGGACCGAGTCGGTGCATTGGGTATCGGATCCGACGATGGGGTCAAAGTCTGGCTCAACGGTGATCTCGTTCATGCAAACTGGGTACTGCGAGAGGTGGTCGAGGACAATGATCGTATCCCGGTATGTTTCAAGAAGGGAAAGAACCAGCTTGTCTTGAAAATTCAGAGTACAGGAGGTCCCTGGGGGTTCTGCTGCAGATTACTTAATGACTAGGAATGGGAAAAACCAGAATCATTAGTCCAGATTTCTCAGGTAGTCCGTGACATCTGAGTCATTTAATAAGGATGATTACTAAATGAGGAAGTATGTTTTTTCGTTCATATTGTGTTGTTTGCTGTTTTCGGTAAGTGTAGCGGATGTCAGGTTGCCAGCCGTTTTCAGTGATAATATGGTTTTGCAGAGGCAGATGCCTGTGCCTGTCTGGGGTTTCGCCGATGCCGGCGAGGAAGTGACGATAAATGTCAGCGGCCAGAGTAAGACCGTTAAGGCCGACGGTGACGGTAAATGGATGGTAAGGCTCGCGGCGATGCCCGCAAGCGGACCTTTCGAGATGACCGTCCGAGGTAATAATACGGTCACGTTTACCAATGTCATGGTTGGCGAGGTTTGGGTATGCTCGGGACAGTCGAATATGGAATTTCCTCTCGAGCGGACGCCAGGATCGCGAGCGGAAATCAAGAAGGCAACGAATTCTGACATTCGTTTGTTTTCGATCCCCTGGACAATATCGGGAAAACCCAAAGACGATGTTGAAGCCTCCTGGTTAGTCTGTCATCCTCATTTTGCGGATAATTTTTCCGCAGTGGCTTATTTCTTTGGGAAAACTATAAACAGCCAACTCGATGTTCCGATAGGGCTGATCCAGTCGACGTATGGCGGTTCGAAGATAGAACCGTGGATGACGATCGAGGCATTAAAGCGGGTTCCATCTTTAAGTAGTGCAGTTGAATATATCGAAGGAGCCGACCAGGTTCACTGCGGACATATCGCAGAGGCATTAAAGGGTTTGGAGATTTACCTGCCCATGGCAAAAAAGGCGTTTGAAGCCGGTGAAGAGGTCCCGGCGCCTACGAAATGGCCTGTGCATCCGTTGGCAACAGACAAGCAGCAGCCGACGTGTCTTTATAATGGGATGATAAATCCAATCGTCCCTTTCGCTATGCGCGGCGTGATCTGGTATCAGGGCGAAGCGAATTGTAACCCGAACGAGGGTATGCTTTACTACGATAAATTCAAAGCGATGCTTGCAAGTTGGCGCTCGCGGTGGGGCCAGGGCGATTTCCCGTTTTATTTTGTTCAGTTGGCGCCGTATGTCTATGGCGATTCTGAGGAGCTTCCACTGTTTTGGGAAGCTCAGACGGCCTGTCTGCAAATACCCAATACCGGAATGGCTGTCACCGTCGATATTGGCAATCCGTATGATATACATCCGACCAACAAGCAGGATGTCGGCAAGCGCCTGGCGCTTTGGGCATTGGCGAAGGATTATTGCCGAAGGGACCTGGTCTATTCGGGACCATTGTACAAATCGATGAAGATCAAACGCAACAAGGCCGTCATCAGCTTCGACCACGTCGGTACCGGCCTCAAATCACGCGACGGTAAACCTCTGACATGGTTCTCTATCGCTGGAGCAGACAGGAAATTCGTCGATGCCGTGGCCGAGATAGATGGTGACACGGTACTGGTCTCCAGCGACAGCGTTACTAATCCGGTCGCCGTGAGATTCGGATGGAGCAATTTAGCCGAACCCAATCTGAGTAACAAAGAAGGGCTGCCGGCTTCGCCATTCAGGACGGATCGATGGTAAGCGGAGGTTGAATTAATGAAAAAGTGCTTGTTAACACTGGTTATTTGTTTCTTTGTTCTTCCTCTTAATTCCATTCGTGCGAAAGAATTTCGTAAACTTCCCGTCAGCACCTACATCGACAAGATGAAGGCCGGCTGGATCGGCCAGATGGCAGGCGTTGGCTGGGGCGGCCCCACCGAATTCGAGTGGGTAGGTGAGATCATTCCCGTCAACAAGATGCCACAATGGCAACCCGAAATGGTCAATCAGTTCGTGCAGGATGATATCTATGTCGAGATGACATTCCTTCGATCGCTCGAAGTGTACGGGTTGGACGTTTCGATCCGACAGGCCGGTATCGACTTCGCCAACAGTGCCTACGATTTAGCGCATGCAAACGAGTACGGGCGTCACAACTTACGGAAAGGCATCGCCCCGCCTGATTCCGGGCATCCGGAGTTCAATGATCATACCGACGACATCGACTATCAGATCGAGGCAGATTATGCGGGTCTCATCTCACCCGGGTTGCCGAACAGCGGGATCCGATTTGGCGAGCTGTTTGGGCGGCTCATGAACTACGGCGACGGCCTGTATGGTGGCCAGTTCGTTGCCGGTATGTATGCTGAGGCATTCTTCGAGCAGGACATGGAGAAGGTTGTGCGCACAGGGCTGAAGTGTATCCCCAAGGGCAGCCAATATCACGAGTGCATTACCGATGTATTGAACTGGTACCACCAGTATCCCGAAGACTGGGAAGCAACGTGGCAACTCATCGAAGACAAGTACAACGATAATCCAAAGTATCGCCGTTTCGCTTGTAACGACGAGGAGAACATCGATGCCAAGATCAACGGCGCCTATATCGTCATGGGACTGCTCTATGGCGAAGGTGATATCGACCAGACGATCGTCATTTCGACCCGTTGCGGCCAGGATTCCGACTGCAACCCATCCAATGCGGCCGGGGTGCTCTGTACGAGTATCGGCTATTCGAATATCCCCCGGCGTTTCAAGTCCGCCCTCGATTCCAAGGGCAAATTCAGTCATACCCCGTACAACTTCGACTCACTCGTTGCGGTCTGTGAGAAACTCACCCGCCAGGCAGTCATAAGATCCGGTGGCCGAATAGAAAGAGTCGCCCGCGGCAAAGAAGTATTCGTAATCCCCAACATTGAAGCAAAACCCTCGAAGCTGGAGCAATGCTGGGAGCCGGGCCCGATCGCCTCTTCCAGATTCACATCCGAAGAACTGGCTAAACTGCTCCTCAGGCTCAAAGTAACAGAGAGCAAACTGGGCCTGGATGACGCGACGTACGATACTCTTGAACCGGGCGAGTTCATGGGTAAATGGCTTGTTCTCGGTCCTATGCCTT
>DASRZI010000189.1:0-3490 GCA_035686605.1 Candidatus Zixiibacteriota bacterium | reverse complement strand
TGTATAGAATCGGGTTCTCATGTGCTGCATTACTGTCGACTCTTGCTGCTTGTCAGCGTGATAACGATGTAAAAGTCAAGCCATCAGCACTAGGGGAAACCACTGAAGCCGATATCGTCAGTTCCGAATCGGCGTCCGGATTATCAGAAGAGAAGGAGTCTGTCATGCTTGATTTTAACTGGGTTCACGATCCGGCAACGCTTGACCCGGCCTTCGCTTTCGAGGGTGCCTCGGTCGGAATCATTTCAGAGTTATTTATCGGACTGACACGACTGGATCCGGAAAATGGGGATGTGATCCCTTATCTGGCAACCAGCTGGGAAGCTGGTGAAGACGACGATGGAAACCAGACCTGGACCTTTCATCTGAGAGACGACGTCGCCTGGGTCAAGCATGATACGGAAACGAGCGTAACCAGTCCGGAGAAAGACGAACTTAAAAATCCACTATTCGTCAACGCCCACGACGTAGTCTTCGGCGTCAAGCGAGCCATCAATCCTGCAACCGCTTCCGGTTATGCTCACGTCCTGTACAGCATCAAGAACGCTGAGGCAGTTAATTCCGGAAAAGCAGGAATTACCCTTGAGCAGGTTGGGGTGAATGCTCTGGATGACCGGACCGTACAATTCACCATGGAACATCCCGCCGGTTTCTTTCCGGCCATCACCGCTCTCTGGGTGGCTTATCCGGTGCCCCAATGGGCCATCGAAGAACACGGCGATTTCTGGGCCGATGCGGGGCGCATCGTCACAAGCGGACCCTACGTGCTTGACAGCTGGATCCATGGAGCTGAGTTAAACATGGTGAAAAATCCTTATTGGCTTAACGCCGATTCTGTGCAGATCGACCGAATCGAGGGCGTGATGATCGAGGACGCGACGCTTTCATTCTATATGTACGAAAACGGAGATCTGGATATCATAGCTTGGAACTATCCAGCTTATCGAGCTATGAAGGGTGATCCAGCACTCGCGTCTGAATTTAGAAGCTGGCCCAGGTTGATGACCGATGGCCTGGGTTTTGCAAACAACAAGTACCCTTTCGATGACCCCCGGGTGCGTAGGGCTTTTACCCAGGCATTCGATCGCCAGAGCTATATCGACTACTATCTTCAGGGACTTGGATTCCCCGCCACAACATTCGCCCCTCCTGGTGTCTTTGGAGCACCGGAGCCTGGAAGCGTAGGTTTGCCCTACAACCCCCAGGCGGCTCACTCATCGCTGCAGGAATACCTTGTCGAGAAAGGGATGAGCTTGGAGCAATTCAATGATCTGAACATCACTCTCATGGTTCCGGCAGGCGATTTTATGTTTGCCGCTGCACAAGTCGCACAGCAAATGTGGTCTGACGCTTTGGGAGTCGAAGTACAGATTCAGAGCGAGGAATACGGCGTCTATTTGCAAACAATTGATAAATCAACTCATGTGGACGCTGCTCCGCATATATTCGTCATCACCTGGACAGCTGACTACCCAGACGAGAACAATTTTGTTTACGAGGTATTCCACGCCGAGGAAGGATTCAATTGGGTGAGGCGGAATTGTTTGGACCCAATTTGCCAGGAAACGACAATCAATGAATTCGACGATTTGACGATGAGAGCCAGGCGAGCCCAGGATCCTGAAGAGAGAATCAGGTTGTATCGCGAAGCCGAGCGTATTTTGATCGAGGTGGAGGTTGCTTTCGCACCAGTCCTCCATGCCGAGGCGTTTGTATTTATGAAGCCTTGGCTGAGCCGGCCCTTCTCACCTTTAGGCGTTGCAAACTTCTAGGACTGGTCCATCGACTGGGAGATGAAGTCGACTGATTCTAACCGCTGACCTGGGCAATACGATCTTAATGGGGAGTTATGACCGCATCCTGGAAGGAATAGATGCTCATGAAGGAGCTGGATACCGGAAGCCGTTTCACCCAAGGTTTGATCAATCCTGACTGGCGTAGATGCAGGATAGGTAAAAATATCGCATTCTCCACGAAGAAACGATCAATTTCTTTAAATCTCTCAAGCCTTTGCTCCGGATCAGAGCTGCTCCTGGCTCGTTCCTGCATCTGCCGTACAGTCTCTTCCCATGGAGCGCGGAAAGGCCGAAAGTCTATCCCCAACCACATCTCCGGATCCGGGTAAACAGCGGCCAGAGAATGAAGAATAATATGGGCATCAAACCCGTCGCTTAGGCGTTGGAAATATTCTTCTGTGTCAACAGCCTCGAACTTCATTTCAATGCCAAGGTTTACTTTCCAAGATTCCTGAAGCCACTCCGCCGCTAACTGGCCATCGATGCATGTAACCTCTGGAAAACCTGTTCCTTCTGGGTACCCGGCCTCGCTTAATAACCTGCGGGCTTTATTTAGATCGAAAGGCAGGTTGATTCCGGGCTGGAAGCCGGGCATTCCTGGCGGAATCCATCCCCCGCGAGCAGGGCGCGCTGCCTGGGGGCCAAGCCTGGCTGCGTATCCCTCCCGATCAAGGGCCATGGCTAACGCCTGTCGTACTCGTTTATCGTCGAAAGGCGCTCGATTGGTATTGAAGGATAATAAAGCGGTTTGAAGGGTTGGCGCCGATACAAACTCTCCAGGATACTGCAAGGCTAGCTCCTGAATCCGTGGTAGGTTGGCCGCAATAACGTCCAATTCACCTTCTTTGTAAAGCTCGAACACCTCCTCCCATGGCCTGTCCAAGATGAACTCGATTCGATCGACGTTCCCGGAAAAATGACCGCCGTATGTCGGGTTTCGAATAAGGACCAGCCTATCCCCAGGAGTAAAATTGGCGACGCGGAACGGCCCGTTGACGACCAAGTTATCAACACTTGTCCAATTATCTCCATATGCATCTACGACGTGCCTTGGAAGGGGGCACCAGTCCACATGCGGCAGCAGCTGCAGGAACTGGGGCGCAGGCCATTCCAGCTCCACTCAGATTGTCAACTCGTCCACCGCTCTAGCCCCAATGGAATCCGGATCGTTGTTCAAACCAAAGTAGTAATCCCTGGCGCCTTTGAGAACGAAGAGATACATCGCTGGCTCTTCCCAGGTAGAAGGCTTTAATTTACTCCGCCATCCGAAGATAAAATCCTCTGCAGTAACTGTGGTTCCGTCACTCCAGAGGAAATCGTCTCGAAGATGAAACAGGTATCTATGCCCTCCATCAAGGATTTGCCATCTGCGGGCTACACCTGGAATAAAGCTCCACTCTGGAGTCAGATCCACGAGACCCGTGAAGAGTTGGCTAAGAACCACACGGGTATTGATCGACCGGCTGTTAAGAGGGTTTATATCTGGAACACCTCTCCAACCGATTCGAAGGGCATGGGGAGCCGGAGCTGCGATCGTTGGAGGTGCGGTCGCCGCCTTTTGCCATGCTGAGAAGCCAGCATCACAGGCTTCTTGGGCGTTTTTGAAGTCATAAGCCAGGTGGTAGTTGAGTCCAAGTTTCATCCATATCCGCGCGGCCTGCTCATGGTCTCGCTGTTTTTCAAGGATCTCCACC
>DASRZI010000188.1:0-10499 GCA_035686605.1 Candidatus Zixiibacteriota bacterium | reverse complement strand
TTCATCCAGCATGCTCTCAAGACAGGGTCCAGGCTCAAGGTCGTTTCGTCCATAAAGAGGAGTTGGGGGTTTTTACATAACGCCCGAAAAAGACCGTTTCAGCCTTTTCTCTCCAGAGCGACTCGTTATTTATATGGCTTCATTAACGCATTTTTCGGTTAGCCCAACTCGAGTAAAATCTTGTGGATTGAACCCTGTTGGGGGTCTTACAGAAACCTCCATCCTAGAATTCGGTCGAAAACTGAAAGATGACGTCTACCCTGTCTCACCAACATTAATCGTGATCATACTCCAGGCTGTTGCGCAATGCCGCCAATCATTAATCGGCTCGGGGCAAAACCTCTGGTCCAGGGATCAATATTCGACTTTGCGGTAGAAGTTCTCCGTCTGCGCTGCTGATTGGTAATCGCTCCAGAGTCTCTAAAAGGTACATGCCTAATTCGATCTGATAAGGACCCGGATGCGCCTCCGGCGATACTTCGATGTCATATTGGTCGCGCACGATGTCGCCGGGATTCCAATTGCCGGTCGAATAATCACCATATAAAGGACTATGATCGGTTTGCCCCCACAGAAGCTCTTCAGAGTCGAGTAAATGAGTGAAAACCGTGTAGTGCTCTTTCGGCCGCTCGATGGCCTCCCAGTAGAGCAGTAGGCGGACTTCCTCCCCAGGGAACACCTTATCAGGCGCAAGGTCATAGCCCAAGAGGCGAATTTGCCCATCCAACTCGGCGTTGACCGCATATTCAAAATCTAGAACCTGTGGCGTATCATCCACTTTGTACACCCAAACATAAGGGATTCCATCAAATGAGACGGAAAAGTCGGGCTCCTTGTCTTGATAGCGCTCCCAAAGGACTTCCCACCGGTGGGCACGGGTTTCGCGGGCCATCCAATTCCTGGCAAATACCAGATAATCAACTGATTCATCGATCATGACAACTGTAAGCCCATCGAAATAACGACCAAATGCCTCTTCTATCAGCACACCGGCCGTCAGGTTTTCTGAGTCGGGTAAATTGCTCAAAAACTCTCCGGCCTGATCGAGTCCCTCGCCTTGTCCTTGACCGGCAACAATCGCCTTTCCCAGGATCGTTTTTGGCCCACCGAGCAAACGATTGAAATGGGTGCCATAATAAGGATTTCGCGGCAACGAGATCAGGGCCTGAAGAAAAACGACGAGTATTAGAAGCAGGTTCAATAGCCAGCGACGGCCGCCGGCGACCCATCTTGCAAAATAAACCGCGCCAATGCCGGCCAACAGAATCATAAACTCAAAAGCCGCCAACAAATACCGATCCGCCTTTTTCTCGCCTAAAGTCATTTGCAACGTAAAAAAACCAACGAAGACAATGGCCAAGAAGATCAGGTGCTTTTGGTACCGCTCCACTTTACGGTTGAATAGCAAAGTCACACTGAAAAGGAAAAATGGGAGTGTTATGGCGGTCGATCTAATTAACAGGTTAACCGGATAAAATAGCCATCCAGGATCCTTGATTGTCGTTTGGCCCAAAAATAGGTTCTTTGTGGGATGGGGTGATCCGACAAAACGAAAGGTTTCACCAAAACCTTGACGGAGAGTCTCAATTGGCTGCACCCACATCGAAGGCCACAACAATATATAGATGACGGAAAGGGCCAAGAACCAGACCGCAAATGTAAACCCTATCTTCTTTAGCGGCGACCACCATTGACGCCAATCAGCAAGGACTGATTTCAGGCGGCGTCCATCTGCTAATTGGCTGTTAAGTTGCCAGAAGGCCAGGGTGAGTAGGCAATAAGGAATTGCGAATAGCGCTGGCGTTTTGGACAACATCGCCAAGCCAGCAAAGATGCCAGAAAGCACAACATAGGCTCGACGACCTTGACCTGAGGGAACGATATATATCCACAGGAAGAGCACAGATAACATAATGAATGTGGCCATTAGGCCATCCACGTGCAGCGTCTTCGAGATATAAATGTGAAAGGGATCCAAGGCTAACAGTAGTGTGCTGACCACTGCAATCTGTCTATTGAATAACCTGACTAGAATAAAATAAGCAAGGACACTGCCAAGGGAGATGACAAGTACCAGAGGAACCAATTCAATCGACATGCGCTCAACCAGCGACAGTTCAGGCCAATTGGCAAAAAGCTTTCCTCCAACCTCTCTGCCGATTCCCGCCAGCCACATCGTGGTTACCCCGGGATGGGGCGCCTCGAGGGTTGCCTCCCAGTCCTGTCGTAGTATTGCCTCGACAAATCTCCCTGCCCGTATATGCCAGATTGTTGAGCGCGCGACCAGGTATAGTGACCTGGGTAAGAAAGCAATCAGGAACAAAAGGATAGGGAAGGAGATTTTACCCAGGCGGCCAAGGATTTCTGTTGTAGATAAGGTTGACTGACGGCGTTCAATTTCAGCAATCATTCGCATCACACATTTTAACAACTAGCTACCCAAGTAGGTAGTCATATGTTTTTAGAAAGCACGAATCGATGTTCATAGTCTGGAGTGTTCTGCTGATGCAGAACTGGCTCAACTTTCTCGATTATTTCTTCTTGGCTGCTCCAGAGTTGATTCGCGCAGGCCTGATCCTTGAGGTGTCGCCAGAAGCGCTCGATCGGGTTCAATTCAGTACAGTAAGCCGGCAACCAGATGCGCATTACCCGATGCTCAAAGAGGCTCAAGGCTGCCAGCGTAGCAACACTTTTGTGGTAAGAAGCACGATCCAAAACCAAGACGAGGCGACCGGTTGGGTACTTTTCGACCTGCAGGTACTCCAAAAAGGTAATGAAAGTTTCGCTGTTCTTCCACTGGGCAATCATCCATTCGATGTGGTCGTTGATCCAGTTATAGGCGCCAAAAACGTGGCAGCGCTTTTTCTGCTGATTTGCTGGCAACGGGATGCGCTTCTGCTCACCCATTTTCATCCAGCATGCTCTCAAGACAGGGTCCAGGCTCAAGGTCGTTTCGTCCATAAAGAGGAGTTGGAAATCGTCTTGGAGGCCCCCTTTTTGAGTTCTTCCAGGAGTTCTCGAGCTTGCTCCTTGGCTTCTGGGTCCTGTAGGTGATGCAAATCATGCTTTGGTCGTCGGTAACGATATTTCATCTTTCTCAGCAGTACCCGCAACCGACCCTCGCTCAGGTCGATGCCGGTTTGCCTTTCCAGGTGATCGCGCAGCCGCTTGACCGTCCAAACGGTGAAGGCATAGCCGAGTTCCGGAGGTTCTTTGGCTAGCGTTTCTTCTAATACTCGACAATATTTTTCGTCCGCCTTAGCTGGACAGCCGCTTTTGGGACGGTTGGCTAGCCCGGCCACACCTGATTCCTGCCAACGAGCGTGCCAGTTGTACAGGGTCGGCAGACTCACGGCCATGGACTTGGCAACGTCGGTCGGATGGTGGCCCAGATGCAGCATGCGAATGGCAGTTGCTCTCTGTCGGACTTCCGGCCCTTCATCATGACGAATGGCTTGTTCAAGGATTTTTGCTTCTTCATCGGTCTTTTGGAATTATATTCGTTCGGCCATTCCTTGATTTTATCACGGTTGACTCAGTTTTAAGTTTCTTTCGGATTACTACTTAGGCGGTCAACCCCATCATTACATTTGGGATGTCAGAAACGTCTCGTCGGGGTGGGCATCCCAGGAATATACAACGTAGGTACCGGCGAGCTTATCGTGCCAACCCTGACGTCGATCATCAAAGAGTACCCAGATAAATCCCAGGAACAGAAATGCGATTGAGATGATATAGCCAATCAGGCGGCGGACTGATCGCCAGAAAGACAAGTGCTTTCCGTCTATGCTTACAACCCGTATGCCCATCAGCATCATGCCGGGCGTCTGGCCGGTAAGAATCCAGAATACAAAGGCATAGCCAACTATAATGGTGATAGCATTAAGGCTGCTAAGAATCGCACCCACCAATGAAAACATCTCCTCTGTAAGAGCCAGGGATTTAATCATCGGAGAATCACCTAGAATCTGTCCGATCGTCTGAAAGAGCCATCCCGTCATGACCACGAAAAGCATGATAAGGCCCACATCAAGGGCCAGGGCAAGCATCCGGCTGGTAAAGCCGGCATAATAGCCAAGTAATGACCCTTGATCTATGGACAGGTTCCGCTTACTGAGAGGGCGGACGAGCCGGCGGTCAAAATCCGGTCCGGGTATAGATCGCCGTGGGCCCCGCCGAAATAAGCGGCGAAAGGGGATTTCGAAGAAAGCGTCGCTGCTGACGGCACGTTCGCGAATCTCTTCGATAGCCTCGTCAATCATGCCTAGACTCTGGGCGGCGAGCATCTCTTGGACAAACTCCTGGACTCGCAAGTTGTCCACAAGTTCATCCATGGATTCGTCCACAACGTTTGTCAAGGCTGTCTCGGCCATATGTCGGCTGCGGACTTCTTCAGCGCGTCCGATATTCATCCAATAATTTACCTGGTTTTGCCCTCTGTTCACTGACGAATAGAAGCGCTTCTTCACCGGCCGGAAAAACCGGCTGCTAGTGATTGGCTCAAAAACAAAGTCTAGCGCCCTCACCGTCGTGTTCCCGACACTATTGAGAAAACCTAGACCCTTGCCTACCTTGGTGCGCGTGTCAATCGCAACCCCAAGAGCCAGATGGCGGGCAGCCAAGCCGGGAGCCTGGCCGAATCTCTCCTCCCATTCTCCTTCTGGTACAAGGACCGAATCTAGATTTCTGGGTTCCTGGACCGCTTGGTCTTCGGCATCCTCAACTAGTTCCAATCTCTCGTTTAGGGCATCCATGGCCAAGAGAGCGCTGCCGAGAGATACCCTGGTAAAAACAGTGCCTATCGCGGGTCTCGGACCCCTTTCTGCTGGTCCTTCGGGCTCTGGGCTTTCCATGTGCCAGCCTGGCGTTCCATCATCAAGTTCCGGCATTCTTTCCCTTATATCAGTTCTTCCACCTGCCGAAACCGCTGCGGGCTCAGTACCTTCTCTCTCCACCTGTCCCGCATCCTGCGTATCCGTTGTTTGAGAAACCGTTTGCTCTTGGGCGCTATCGGGACTCTCGGGTCGATCTTCCGGGAGATCGCCGCCGGCTGCTGGTATTGATTCAGTTCGCTCAGACATGGGACAGGTATCCTTCGAAATCGAATATTATCGCATTTATGCGTTTGTTCTTCATAACATCACCGGTTAAACCAACTATCATCTCTGCCAGATGCGCTGTGAGCCCTTTGGCTGAAACTCGAAAGATGTATATTCAGTGCAGTAGACGGATTTCAGCATAGCCCACCGCCTGTCAGCGGCGGTTAGATCGAAGAATCGACCAGATCAACCAGAAGGCGAGGGTGACAATCAATAAGAAGCCGAGCACTAACGCCCAAGTAGCCAGACCCCAGGGCCATGTCAGATCCAGCGACGGAATCAGCAAAGACAGACCTATTGTTAGCGAACCCACCAAGATGGCCAGAATAACCCGGTTAGCCATCCGGTTCATCTGCCTAGTTGATTCATTGATCGCCGGCACATCCACACGCATCTGCAAATTTCCACGCTCTAGCTGGCCTAAAATGCGTCTCGATTGGCGGGGGAATCCTGTTACCAAATCAATCCATCCGCTCGCGTCGCGCAGTATTCCCGGTCCCCAAGAAGTAGGCATCACAAGACCGACCAGAAATCGACTGACGTATGGTCGCGAAACAGCAAATACGTCGAAATCGGGGGCGAGCCGCTTTCCAACCCCTTCCATGACAACCAATGTCTTTAGCAGCAGCCAATAGTCGCTAGGTATCTGTAGATGGTATTCGAAGATGATCGGCTGGATCTCACTTAGAAGCCGATCGACGGCAATCTGTTTAAGAGGCAATCCGTAATACTTCCTCAGCAGACGACGAAGATCCCGCTGTAAGCCAGCTTCATCTACAGATGGACCGGCAATACGCATTTGAATTAGCTGTTCGACAATCGCTTCGACATCGAAACGAATGACGGCAGCATAAAGGCGGATTAGCTTTGTGCGATCCGAGTCATCAAGATATCCAACCGTCCCAAAATCCATTAAACCAATCAGGTTTCCGGGAAGAATGAACATGTTTCCTGGATGTGGATCGGCATGGAAAAAACCGTCCTCCAAGATTTCCTTGATGATGAAGCGCGCTGCGTTCATGGCGATAATGTCGCGGTCGTATCCCTCAAGATCGAGCCTTTCAATGTCATCGGCTTTGATCCCTTCGATCCGCTCCTGAACCATGATATTGCTGGTTGTATATTCCCAGTAAACGGCGGGGATATAGAGAAACTCTTCGGATTCAAAGTTCTCGCGGAAGCGATCTGCGTTTCGTCCTTCGCTTTCATAGTCCAATTCACCCTGAAGCGCCACAGCGAACTCATCGGCTAGTCCGACAGGATCATAAACCCGGGTTGGAGGTATTCGCTCGGCCGCTTGCCTGGCAATATCTCGAATGATTGTCAGGTCTGTCTCGATTACCCTTTCGATGTTCGGTCGCTGTACCTTGACGATGACTTTGGTGCGGTCTGGAAGCAGAGCGGCGTATACCATGGCCAAAGAGGCCGAAGCTATAGGGGTAGGATCAAAGGCGAGAAATGTATCCTGGATTGACGCTCCCAGTTCTTTCTCTATCAGAGGTTGAACTTCCTCCCAAGGGCTCGGAGGAACGTCATCCTGCAGCTTGCTCAACTCTTCGATAAACTGTCGCGGCAGAAGTTCCGGGCGTGCGCTGGCGATTTGGCCAATTTTGATGAATGTTGGCCCGAGTTCCTCCAAGGCTAGTCGCAGGTGTATGGCGGCCGAACGGCGGGTCACCGGACCACGTTCTCGGCGGAGAATGCGCAGCGGCAGGCTTATGGTACTTTCTAGACCAAGTTCGGCGATGATGGCCCCGAATCCATGGCGGGCCATCACTTCGGCGATCTGCCGGTATCGGTTGAGTTGGCGGGGTCTTAACAAAAGCATAGGTTATGGGATGGGCTTACTTCCGGCACTTACAACAGAATGGTCTACTACGCATAGCAAGACTCATAATTATTCTAAGCAAGCTACGGCATCCAGGCTCGCATGTCCTAGACTATAGGCTATACGATCTCGAGACTACCGGAAGTGATCTTTCACTCTTTTATCACTCCGATCATACCACTGTTACGCTTGGGTTGATAGTTGAATACCCTTTGTCTTTGGCCTTATTATGCCAATCCGTACCGGCAGATCATCGAGACAACATATATAAGCCAAACGCTGAACCCCGTTTAGAGATGGACCTCCCAGTTTGCCAAGGTTCTCGCGGCAGCAATAATGATCAAACAGGCGCTTGCAGTTGGCTTCAATCGCAAGCCTGCGGCTTCTCCAGTTGAGTCCGGATCATGCGACAAGGAGGGCTTTTAGCAAGCTAAAAAGAAAACTACGGTGGCGATGGAGAATCTTGACTCCCTTGGACAGCAAACTAATCTAGCACCAGGCGCAGCAATGATATCTTGAGCTTTCAGATGGACAGTAACAACGATACAAATCGGGGTCGCTTAATGCGATCCTTCCCAAACAGCACGCTGTGTGGGGTTTGATAGGGGAGGGGCTTCGCTCGGAAACTGAGCCGCTGCTTAAGCTGCGCAGCCAACCACTGGGCAAAGGCGAGCTTCATCAAACGAACTTTTTGAAACGCGCTTTATTAAGCGCGCTATATTAAGCGACCTCTGCCCACAAGACACATGGGTGTTTTTCTGCGGTCGGATATTAGCGTTGTTCAGCCAGGCGGCGTCTGTACTGCACCGTCACCAATATCAGCGCCGATAGAGCCAGCAAACTGGTAAAAGCTACGAAGGGCAGAGGTGACATCTTCGCATCGGCTGACACCCCTAAAAGAGTGATAGCCGTTGGACCAAGCTGCTGAATATGGTCTTCCACCTCTCCGCCTATGGCCGAGCCGGTGGGGGATGGAGTCTTGTCCTGGTAGAAGCTATCGAAACAAAGATCATTGACCAGCGGCGTGATTCGGAATCGCATGACGAGAGACACGTCATGGATCTGGCCCACAGGCAGGGCGAACGACTGCAGCGCAGTACCTGTATATACCACGGTGTTGTTGATGACGTGTTCACCGGCATCATTAAAAGTGCCATCTGGGATGTAGTTGTCGGCAGGATCGTTAAAATCGATCCAGGCATTCAGACAACCGGGGCCACTGGCTGTAATATTTATCTCGCCTTGACCATCGTTCCAGTTCGAATCAGCTGGCACTGCCACCCCATCCTCGTCATCTGGGCTGGCATCCAGGTCATCATTTTCCGCCATAAGCGAAGGCTGTCCATTGATCTCGGGGTCGACATACTCACCGAGGATCGGGGCACCCGGCAAGACGATGTGACGGGCACCTTGATTAAGTTTGTCCGTCTTGTAGCTGTCTTCTGCGTCACCCCAATCTACAGCGTCGGCATCATTGCGAAATTCGCAGGTTACAAAATCCTCCAAGCCAAAGATGATAGTGACCGGCAGCGTAAATACCGTGAACTGTTCATTCTCTTGGTCTGGCGAAACCTTGGTGCAATCAGCCTGCTCGAAACTGACGCCAGTTTCTGATTCATTTAACACCATCTGCGTCGGTAAATCTGCGTAAGGCTTCCACTGCCAGGTAAATGTGCCAGCTTCGTCCGTGATGCCTATTTTAGTCATGCCAATATCGGCCGCAGCTCCGGCTTCGGGTAGAACCCAATCGTAATCGGTCGGAAGCCCACCGCTAACAACAGAAACCGTGCCACTGAACTCCCAACCAGGAACGTTCACGTAATCCTGTCCATCATGGATCGTCTTGGTTATGCTGACGGAACCTCCACAAAGGGCGAAAGCAATCTCTCGCAAGGCATCATACAGATCAGATGAGGTCGAAATAGCGTAGTCGGCAATACTGAAATCTGGCTGCACATCTGCGTATCGTTGGTCGCCAGATATATAGTGAATATTGCCTTCGGGAAGGTCTGGATTAGGAACTCCGAGAACAAATATGTGGGAGCCATCACCCTTTACGCCATCGGCTGCAATTTCAGCGGCATCGAGATGCGGCTGGATGTTGGATGTGCTAATTGTCTGACCGCCGCTGCCGTCATTGTGAGCAGTTGGCTTTCCATCCGTGAAGAAGATGACCAGGTCCGCGGTAGGACCGCCAGCGTTGACGGAGCCAACCATATCCAGCGCATCCTCCCAATTCGTGTAATAGGCATTCGTGTCCGCGTAATCCCCCGGTTCGTAGCGGTGGTCAGAATCTGGCCCAACGCCGTTTACATAGGGAGTTAGAACGCTGGCTACATTAGCACTGGTCAGCGGCGTGTAGCCGAACGGAAGCCGGGCAACGGTGCCGAACTCGACAATCGCAATCTGCGATCCGGTGTCTTTTAGTGCATCTAGAAAACCGTTGGCAGCGTCACGAACATCGGTCCTGATATCGGTCGCATTACCCGCGCCATATATTGAGCCGGATTCATCTAAAACAAAGATGACGTTTAGGCTGCATGCCAGATCTAGCGGTGGATTAGCAACCGCTGCCGAGACAGGCAGTGCCAACGTTAAAACGAGAATTATTGCTGAGATAATGAATAGTGCTTTGTAGCGGGGCATGTTATCACCTCTTATCAACCAATCTGTGACTAAATTGGGATCTAGCCTCGCCGATTAGTTGCCTATAATTGAATACCTATCTCCTCATCACCTATATTCGCTGCCTCAAGAATTGCTGACTTGATCTTTGGCTTTGTCTCTGCCTAGTACTCTGATTAAATCGCAGACTAGATATCTGGCTGTTAATTGAAGCGGCAATAGGACGATCCGCGAACCGGTTCAGACAATCTGACCCTTAACGGATCGAGCGCCAGCGAGTTCGCTTAAACGTCCTATGCGTCAGGTTTTCAGAATAATGACAGCAAAAAAACTGTAGATCGTATGCCACCAACCGCAATGCCAACACCATTCCAAAACCTTTTGACGCGTGCATTCTGGTACCTAAGTACGCAGTACTGTAATACTACAGAGTGCGAACCAACGAAAGAAATACCTCTAGTCGGAGCAACTTTTCGCAAATGAGGCCTACGAACCATGCTCCTGCTTCTTAGATCTGCCCGGAAATTCAGATCCTGTCTTTCTCCTCGAACCGCAAATCGAAATCATCCTCATGTTCGACTTGTCGTCAGGGACTAAAGAGCTCCGACCCAGGCAATGGGCCCAAGAGGTAGTACATCTAATTAGAAATGCCTCCGGTATCTATATCTTTCTGCCTGCGTGATACAGACGGTACGTAAATTTGCCTAAGGTTGGTTATCTGATTAAGGTTGCTGTATGGGTCACTTATCGGGCATTTCGGAACGGCTGTGGATTATCCTGTTGGGGTTGAGCGTTTTCTTGACCACGAGCCTGTTGATGACGGCTGATTTCCACTCGATCGATGAAGCAGCCATGTTTGTCACGGCGGTCAATGTGGCTGATAGTGGCGAATTTCATGCCAACCAAATTGGCTACTCGCTGTGGGGGATCCGGCCTGGCGAGGAAGT
>DASRZI010000187.1:0-3438 GCA_035686605.1 Candidatus Zixiibacteriota bacterium | reverse complement strand
TGCCAGCACCATCAACGCCATACCGGCGATCTTTATGTTCCGATTTAGGTTGGACAGGGCCAAGCCTATGATACCAGCGGCAACGATCACAAAGCTGATGAGGAAGACATTACTAGGCGGTAGATTTTGCACAAATGCGTTAGCGTTCTCGGGGAAAGGTGTCCAGATAAACGATATGATGCCCACGATCACCCAGAAGACACCGATGATCAATCCCACCGTGGCGATCCGCGATTCAAAGACCAGGGACAGATTTTTCCAGCTTCGTTGCCAGAAAGATGGTCTCGGTGGTGTGCGTATCAGTGATTCTTCCATAGCCATAATCACTTCTCCAAATTGAGGTGAGAATAGAGAGATGAGGGATATTGGTCGAGCGCATGCCTCATTTCTAATTTCTTGGTGCTAATTATCTCAAGCATAACGGATTCGAGGATTTAACATGGTATACGCGAAATCTCCGATGAGCCGAGTGCCTACTGCGATGATGACGGTGATCATCGCTGCCGCTTCCACGGCGTTGTAGTCGCCAAAGACGGCCGCATCGTAGATATACTTGCCCAGACCGGGATAGCCAAAAATGACCTCGACGACGACGATGCCACCGATGAGCCAGTTGACATGGAGCATAATGACCGTAATTGGGGCTAACAAGGCATTTCGCAAGGCGTGGTGGATGACGATCCGACGCCGGGGCATGCCCTTGATGGTGGCCGTGCGGATATAAGGGGCATCCATTACTTCGACCATGCTGGCCCGGGTCATACGGGCGATGTAACCCAACTCCACAGCCGTCAGTGTTAATACTGGTAAGATCAGTATCGAGGGATCCTCAAATACACAGTCAGGGCTGAGGCAGATGGCCACCGCTGGTACCACTTCAAGCCAGACTCCAAGGATCAGGATCAAAAAGATGCCCGTGACAAATTCAGGCGTCGCAGTTGCTCCCAAGCTGGTAGTCGAGATGAAACGATCCAGGGGTTTGCCTTCATTTATGCCGGCCAGAATACCAAAGAAGAGGGCCAAGGGCATAATGATCATGAAAGCTACCGTCGCCAATACCAGCGTGTTGCGCAAGCGAGGTCCCAAGGTGACGGCAACGGGCCGTCCGTATTGCAATGACTCACCTGGATCACCGCGCACGATGCCTTTCCGCAGCGGGATATATTCCTGGGGACCATCCCCTTCCTGGCGCAGACCGGCCTTGGTCAATACCCAGACCGTTTCGCCCGAACCCCGCACCCATTTCACCGCACGATTATTATCGTCGACGCCCCAGAAGAACTCGGAGCCGTCGTCATCACTTTGCCACTCAATACTGATGATTCGGGCCGAGGTGTCCCCATCGGGCTGGCGCTGCAAGGTCATCAGGCGACCATCCTCCATCTTCCAACGGGTGTAGGTTCCGTCGACGTCGGCGTACCATTCCAACTCGCCCGTAGCCTGGTTGCTGACAGCTACCAGGTCATGATCCACTCTGTTTTCGGCCCGCCACTCGCTACCAATGAGCCAATCGAGATAGCGCTGCTCCGGCGCCGAATCTAGGCCGAGTTGGGCTTTGTAGGAGGCCAGCTGTTCCTCGGTGGCAAAGACTCCCAAGATACGCAACGCGACTTTGTCGGTTCGAGATTCCAGCAAAACAAAGAGAAATATCGAGACCAGGAGCATGGTCACGACGGCGGATATGGCGCTGCGGCCGAGAAAACGAGCCATGCGTATCCTCCTTATAATCTAGGGCAAACCATCAGCATGGGGATGCACATTAGCGTCAAATGCCTGATATTCAATTTGTACCAGGGACTGGTTTGCCAAAAACAAAAAGAAAAAAGATAGCCTACCGATTTCGACAGGCTATCTACATAATTATGCTTTCGCGGAATCGATCCACACGTCGTAAAGTAGATCGTAAGCAGTGGGATGCGATTGAATGTTCTGGAACCGCTTGTGCGTGATATTCCAGACGTTCTTCCAGTAGCTATTCCCGATGGGACCACTGTCCTGCATGATCTCCTCGATCTGGCACATGATGCTTCGTCGTGCTTCGACGTCCAGGGTGGCCTGCGCTTCACGGAGTAGCTCTTCGAATTCTGGATCGAACCAGCGTGTTTCATTCCAGGCGCCAATGGATTCTTCAGTATAGGCCAATGGCAGCACCATGGTGCCTAACGGCCGGTGGGTCCAGGAGGTGATGCCCAGGTCGACCTCAGTCCAGCGGTCCCAGTAGCCAGATGGCTCGGTGATGTCCAGGGTGATGTCGAAACCACCTGGCAAGGCAAGTTCCTTCAAAGCCTGGGCGATCTCTGGTTCGGCCTGGTCATTCTTTGTGGCCAGATTGACCTTTAGCGGGAGATCGATACCTTTCTCGGCCGCATATTCTTCTAACAAAGCCAAAGCGCCTTCGGGATCGTAGGCCGGAATATCTTGCTCACAGTACTCAGGATGGATAGGAGCAACATGGGCGTCGATGGAAAGATCGCCCTGTCCAAAGTAAGAGAGTTGCAAGATCTTTTCTCGATCCTGCACCATCTTCATCGCCGTTCGAACGCGGTTGTCGTCCCAGGGTTCCAGGTCAACGCGCATACGCAAGATCAAGGCCTGGGCCGTGCTGGCCGGCTTAACCAATAAATCGGCATTATCTTTTAAGGCCTGGAAATCGCTGGGGCGGGGATCATACAGAGAATCAACCTGCCCGGACTGAAGCGCCGCTACACCGGCGTCCTTATCGGTTGAGATGTAGATGATCTCGTCCAGGTAGGGCAGGGGATTGCCGTCCTCGCCGTTGCGCCAATAATCCGTGCGTGCTTTGAAAACGGCTCGTTCACCTTCAGCATACTCTTCTAATAAGAAGGCGCCGGTGCCGACCGGTTGCTTGATGATATCGCCTTCGAAGTTGCTGGGCAGCACCACGGCCGGATAGTGGAAAAGATCCTCCGGTACGCCGAAGTATGGCGATTGCATGTGAAAACGAAAGTGGTATTCATCCACCTTTTCTACATCTTGCATTCCGCTGAGATAGGACATCAGGCCTAACATCGAAGAACCGACGTCGGGATTCAACCATTCACCGATGGTGAACATCACGTCATCAGTTGTAAGATCCTGACCGTTGTTGAACTTGATACCTTCCTTGAGGAAAAAATCCCAGGTCAGGACGTCTTCACTGGCTTCCCATCTGTCGAGTAAGTAGGGCCGGGTGATATTGTCCGAACCTGTCTCGGTCAAATACTCGCTAATCTGGCGAACGATATTAGCCCCTTCTACCCAGGATAGACGAGCGGGATGGTCCAGCAATTGCAACTGCATCGATTTGGTCAGCGTGCCGCCGCGCTGGATCCCGGTGCCGGCAACCGCGCCACTGGTTGCGACCTCTTCCGCACCGGTTGGCGCTTCTTCAACTGGCGCTTCAGTAGCGGGATCTTCCGTATCTGCCCCGCAGGCAGC
>DASRZI010000186.1:0-3347 GCA_035686605.1 Candidatus Zixiibacteriota bacterium | reverse complement strand
TACCTCCGCGACAATATTCCGCAGCGACGTATACACCCATGGCCAGCGACAACCGATAATCATCGAATAGCTGGTCCCAGGAGTAGTCTGTCACGCCCATTTTGTGAAGCCAATCGTGATAGCGTCTAAGAATGGGCATTTCCAGACGCCGCCTCGTCTCGATCTCCCAATCTAACACGATGGCATAGGCTATATCGTAAACGCCTAACCAGGTCGTAAGGCTCCAATCGAAAGGCTGCCTGTCGATGATGTATATTGGTCTATCTCCTTGGCGAGGTACCAAGATATTGGCCTCCCCAACATCACCGTGAACGAGCGTAAAACCGCTGCTGTCTCTGGTTCGCTCGATCATGGCCTTAGGGTGATTGGCATACAGGAGGCGAATCGCCTCTGGCCAATGCGGCTTAAGTTCGTCTGAGAATCTATCGATGATGTGGCCGGCGCCAGGCTCGGCGATGTCGACAAAACGTTGGATGTGATCAGCATCATGCATAGGCGCGCCTGCTTCTGCCAGTCGTCGCCCTCCCCACCAGTGAGCATGCAGTACTGCCAGGCCTTCCGCAAGAGCCAGTCCGAATTCCAGAGTGGGAACCTTCTCTCTCGATATGATATGTGTGTCTGTCAGGTCGTCTAAAAGCAGATGGTACTGTCCCAGTTCTTCAGAGTACGCCGCACTGTAGCATCTTATGAGTGGCGCCTTTTCTACATCAAGATAGTCGCGCGAATAATAAGTCACCTCTGAAGGACCGAAAGACTCGGCACTCGAAGAAGAGTTCGTAGTGACCATCTTAATAAACAGATGCTGCGGCATCGCGCCTTGGGAGCCATCCGCATATCGCAGCTTGAGGCGTGCATTTGACGACCAATTGCCGTAGCCCATATTCACGTCAACGGCTGCCACTGCTCCACCAGTTAGCGCGCCGCTTTCAAGGAGGACTGCTGTCAACCACTCTACGGTGACCTGGTCTGGACTGGTGATGAGGCTATCTTGCATTGACACTCCTAGCTAACCGGATGGTATTCTCTTAGAAGCAGACCATACATGGCGCTTCCGTGGTATTTTCCATCATCTTCAAAAGAATATTCGCGCCGAATTCCCTCGCATGTAAAACCCAGTTTTTCCAACATACGCCGCGATTTGTGGCTGTCTTCGATGGTCTCGGCCTCAATCCGGTTCAGTGCCATCCGCTCAAAACCAAACCGGATAATCGCCCGCACCGCTTCGCTGCCAATTCCCCGTCCCCAGTAAGCGCGAGCCAGGTCATAACCTAGCATCGCCCGATTGTGGTAACTCCAGGCGCTGAACCCAACAGCGCCTATTACGGTATCCTCCGGTTTAAGCGTAACCGCCCAACCAATCCCGTCTTGTCTTGCATACACAGCCTGGTCTTGTCTAATCTGTTCTATTGTTTCCGATATTTCTTCCAGCGGCTCAGAGTTATAGCGTTGAACGATCGGATCGCTCCGAAACACAAAGAAATCGGCCGCATCCTCTTCGACTGCTTCTCTGAGAATTAGCCGCTCTGTCTCAAGCACTGGAAATTCCGAAAACTCTATCTCATCAATCGTGTCCATATGTTCTCCCATGACAGCGTTTCAACGTGTAATGTGGTTGGGTGTGGCAAAACGTCAACTGAGCTCGATGGGATGTTTGGAGAATTGGCGGGGTGGAGCAGTAGATGACCGCCCCAACTATGGCATCGACAGACAAATTTGGCAAACGCGAGCCGCAGCCATGGGAAACACCCGGTTATGTAGAATCTGGATTGGCGCATCTGACAGAGTTGGATGCCACGCAGTAGGAAGTAAGAGGACCATTTGGCGAGGACGATGACAGTTCGTTCCTAACGGGATCATAGATCGCCCCGCTTCGGAATGCCAGGATTGTCCTTAATATCAGTCAGAAAGGAATAAAATTGAGGGTGATGAACTTGGTGCAATTTGAGTCTGGGGCCGTGGTCGGGTCGCTCAGAAAATCAGTGACGACATTACGGGCGCATCGACGTTCGGCGAATACAAAGTGACCCAAATTGGGGAATTCGACGCTGTAGCGCTCTCCAAGGGCAACCCAGCGGGCGACGTCTGCGCCTGGTTCGTTGCTAATGGCCGAGGCGCTGAAATGAACGCCCATCGCTTGCCAACAAGCAACGACAGCTGCCTGTCTGCGGTTCAACTGAGCTTTGGCCATCTCGTCAAAAAAGGCTCCTTTAGCCTCCCACCTGGCTGCATCGGCCGCTCCAACCTCCACATTCTCTGCCCGGTTAGGTGCGTTGTACTTTTGACCTAGCCCTTCCTAACGAGCCTGAGATGCTGCGTCGGCCTTAGCCAACTTTGCAGAGGCTATCGAAGTCGCTCGCAATCAACGGGCCAAATCGTGGGAGTTGCGGGCGGGTGTCAGCCTGGCTCGTTTGTGGCAGAGGCAGCAAAAGAATTACGAGGCCCGTCGAATGCTAAAAGCGATCTATGGATGGTTTGAAGAAGGTTTCGACACACCAGATCTTGTTGCTGCCAGAAACCTTCTCGAGGAATTGTCCTAAACGCCTGGCTAAATGGCAGAATTGAATGGAGCTTGTAAGATGCTTGTATAGAACGAGCTCCTTTGCTTCGTTCCATGCCTGTCCACGTTAGCTGATCATCCGCTAACCAGCCAGCGAGGCCAACGCAAGAAAGATGTATTCAACATAGAACAGCGACCACAAGAACATATAGAAACGGGTAACCTCCTCCGGATTAGTCACATCTACTGACAAGCTGCGCGACCAGAAGAGGCCGACAATGATTAAATGGGCGACCAAGAGCACGAATCCACCGATCTCAGGGAGAATGGCGACTGCGCTGAAGATTGGCACCAGGTAGAAAGCCGTGAGCAGCCAGCGCCCAATATCGAATACTCGTTTGGGACCCAGACGCACGGCAAAGGTCCGTATGCCGTATTTCGAGTCACCGATGAGATCGGGGATATCCTTGTAGAGGGCGATGACCAGTCCGAAGCCAAAGAAGAAGACTGCTAGAGCGGTAACCAATATCCAGGGGATTGCTGCTGTTGGCTGCATCTCCCGGAAGAAATGAATCAGCAAGCCGAAGTTGGCCACGAACCCGCGGACGAAAGCAATGCTCAGAGCTGCCCATAAAGGCTTGCTTTTCAAGCGCAAGGGCCGAAGAGAATAGGCAGATCCGATCGCAATCGACAAGAAGACAGTCAGAAGTAATGTTGGGCTCTGGGTTATCGCAATGACCACGGCCGAAAGACCGGCAAGGATGACGATCGTCTGGCCCTGTCGAACCGATAGATCACCAGCGGCCAACGGCAAGGTGGGCTTGTTGACGCGGTCAATCTCGACATCCGT
>DASRZI010000185.1:0-2145 GCA_035686605.1 Candidatus Zixiibacteriota bacterium | reverse complement strand
CTTTTCCCTGGCTAATCAGTACGGAGCCGAATTGCGCTCTGTACTTATCCTCGCGAATTCCAGGTCAGAGCAACGCCTGGAATAGGGGCTTTAACAACGAAACCGGTTTCACTGACCCGGATTTTGACGCCGCCTGTAATGCTGCCCTGTCAGCTCTTCCAGGTATGGCTGAGTATGATGTTAATCACATGGAGGCGCTGCGAATCTGGTCTGAACAAGTTCCGATCATCCCCCTGTTTATGCGTCTGAAGATCGCTGCAGCTCGCCCCGAGATCCTTAACCTGGAGCTAGACCCAACGCAATCATCCGAACTCTGGAATCTTTTCGAAATTGATGTTGATAGATAGTCCTAATCAACAGCGTTTTTGCCTACTTGATCAATCGGAAACATGGGCAGCCAGCTCGGAAATGCCGTATTCATAGTTAGAAGAATGGTACCAGGTGCCAACACATGGCTAAATCGTGCCCGACTAAATGCTCAGATTGGCGGGGCATTCGATCTCGTTGCCCTTGGCAAGTTAAAGAGGTCAGCTACAATGTCAGCTAGCCATGGTTGATGTGAAGCGCATTATCGTCGTCGACGACCATTTCAGGATACTAGATTCCATCAAAACAATGTTGGAATCATCCGGGAATGAATATGAGGTGATCGGCGTTCCATCGGCTGAAGAGGGGATCCTCGAGATCAGACGTGAACCTGTCGATCTGCTCATCACCGATATCTATTTGCCCGGTATGAGTGGTGCAGAGCTAATTGTGCGTGTGAACAAGCTCTGGCCCAAACTCCCTATCATTGTAATAACTGGACATGCCGAGCAGATGGGGAGGAAGGAAGCGGCGGAATCGGGTATCGTTCACTACTTCGAGAAACCGCTTGAACCGAGTGCATTCTTGAATGCGGTACATTCGGCTATCAAGGCAAGCTCTGTTCAAACTGTTGAACCGCTGCTGGGTGGAGATACGAACGCCGCGCCGGGAAAAACATTAGCAGTACGGTTTATTGTCGAGAGCTTGAGAGTTGACACAAAAGCTTCAGAAGCATTGCTGGCTTTCAGCGACGGTAAACTGATTTATGTGACTGAAAGGCAAGAGTCGGCCTTGTCTGTTCTTGTTTCCTCCTTTGCGAACACGGTTGACGGAATGTTTCAACTTGCCGAGCGAATGGGAAGCTCAGATCCCCTGACTTATCAACTCATTGCAGATGATAAGATTGAGATTCACTTCGCTACCGCCAGCACAGAATATTTCATTTCTGTCCTCTACTATGCTCATGCCAGATCTATTCCGCTTGATATGGTGTGGGCTCACATGCAGACAGCACTGCGAAATATATTAAACGTCGTCCAGGGTGATTCTGTCGCAGAAACAGCCCATCGAATTGACGAGCCGCTCGATTCTGCGGTGGATGAGGAGCTAGTTGATGGGCCGCAGATTTCCCTGGATGAAAATGACTTAGCGGATCTCCTGGAAGATGAGAGCCCTGAGGATACCAATTTCCAAGAGGTTGAGCTTCCGGCAATTGATGAGACGGTGGATCTGGATGCATTTTGGGAGGACGCCTTGGCCGAAGAACTGGGTGGAGAGGAGAGCCTAAAGGGTCTAGACTTCGCTAAGGCTCGGGACAGAGGTCTGCTGCCGCCAGAGTTTGAGCCAGGAAGAAAAACCCGCGAATAGGACGTAGGGGTTGTTTCAAAAAGGGTTGGGGGCGTAAACATATAACCTAAACGTCTAAACAAAGTCCAGTAACTTAAGCTCGTTTGCGTTTTTGGCGGCTTCTGTGTTTTCTTTTCTTCTCTTCTCGCTCTAGATACCGGATGATTTCACCGGCAACATCTTCCCTTGTTGTTGTCTCGATACCCTCGAGACCAGGGGAAGAATTGACCTCCAACAGAAGAGGTCCTCTACTCGAGTGAATGATGTCAACCCCAGCAACGCCAAGCCCATGAGCATGGGCGGCCCTCGTCGCCAATTGCCTGGAGGTGAGGTCAAGCGATACGGGCTCTGCCGATCCTCCCCGGTGTAAATTGGAACGAAAATCACCAGTGGCAGCCGTTCGTCGCATGGCGGCGACACACCTGTTACCTACGACAATGATACGAATATCTGTCCCACGAGATTCCTCGATAAATTCTTGTACGAGTACCT
>DASRZI010000184.1:0-2924 GCA_035686605.1 Candidatus Zixiibacteriota bacterium | reverse complement strand
AAAGGCGTGACCGCGGCCGCCGTAGGTCGAATTCTCAAAGCCCGGGGCGTTTCCGTGACCGTCCAGAAACTCGATCCCTACATCAATGTCGATCCTGGGACCATGTCTCCTTACCAA
The DNA here is from genome assembly GCA_035686605.1 of Candidatus Zixiibacteriota bacterium. Lineage (GTDB taxonomy): Bacteria > Chloroflexota > Anaerolineae > Promineifilales > Promineifilaceae > UBA11865. The sequence goes on along the minus strand of DASRZI010000184.1, from coordinate 2,807 downwards.
CACGGAGAAGTCTTCGTGACCGAGGATGGAGCCGAAACCGATCTAGATCTAGGTCATTATGAGCGATTCATCGACGTCAATTTGAACCAGGATTCAAATGTAACGACTGGAAGAGTTTACGCGGAAGTCATCGCCAAAGAGAGACGAGGCGACTACCTGGGCGGCACCATTCAGGTCATTCCACATATTACCAACGAGATCAAGCGCTGCATCCGGGCTGTTGCCGAGAGCAGCAAGGCAGACGTCGTCATCGTCGAGGTTGGAGGAACCGTTGGTGATATCGAGAGCCTTCCTTTTATGGAAGCTTTACGCCAGATGCGGGCTGATGTCGGGCCTGGGAATACCTTCTATGTCCACGTGACGTTCTTACCTTACATTGCCGCTAGTCGAGAGCTCAAGACCAAGCCAACTCAGCACAGCGTGCATGAACTCCGGGGAATCGGTATTCATCCCAATGCAATTATCGCCCGAGCAGACCATGATATTCCACACGAACATATAGAGAAGATCGCCTTGTTCTGTGATGTCGAACTACGGGCCGTTATACCTTTATCCACCAGCGATGTGCTTTACAACATACCCCTTCAATTAGAAGAAACGGGGCTCGGCGACTACATTGTCGAAAGTCTGGGTCTAGAAAGCAAAAAGCCGGATCTGAGCCTCTGGAAAGCGATGATCGAAGAAATACGGAAGCCAAAACCGACGATCCGGATTGGAATTGTTGGCAAATACGTCGAACTTCACGACGCTTACATGAGCGTCCGGGAATCGCTTTATCACGCGGGCATCTCAAACCATCGAAAGGTGGATGTTGTCTGGATTCACTCAGGTGATCTTGAAAAAGGGAAAGGCTGGGAGGAGTTTGAAAGCCTTGATGGCGTCGTCGTGCCTGGTGGATTCGGATACCGGGGGATCGAAGGAAAGATCGTCGCAGCCCGGTGGGCCCGGCAGTACAAGGTACCTTACCTGGGCTTGTGCCTTGGTATGCAGGTTATGTGTATCGAACTGACGAGGCAGATCGTTGGAAATAACGAACCCAATAGCACTGAGTTCGATGCGAAGACCCCCTACCCCGTTATCAGCTTAATGCCCGATCAGCACGGGTTAGCGGATATGGGTGGCACGATGAGACTTGGAATCTACCCCTGTGATTTACAGGAAGGGACTTTGGCCGCCAAGGCATACGGAAAACCACAGATAAGTGAGAGACATCGACATCGTTGGGAATTCAACAACGCCTACAGAGGTCTTCTTCATGAGAACGGAATGGTGTACAGCGGCCTTTCCCCAGACGGCCGTTTGGTTGAAATAGCCGAGCTGCAGGACCATCCCTTCATGCTTGGATGCCAGTTTCACCCGGAATTCAAGAGCCGGCCAAATCACCCTCACCCATTGTTTGACGCCTTCTTAAGAGCATCGGTTGCTCACCAAGAACAGCGGAACGGTCGCAAAAATAACATTGAGGTCGTCCATAAGATTTCAGACAACGAAAATGGACAAGGGGCGCTGGCCAATCCTTCAAGTGACTCGGAACCGTTTGAAGCGGATGGGACAATCGGGCAGGCGCCAGCGGCTAAAAACTGAGCAGCGACTCCATCGTAGTACGAATTCTGTCGACCGTTGGAACCACAGCGTCCATTAGCCCTGGATTGAAGGGTGTCGGGATTGGCGGTGCGGCTAATCTCTCAACCGGCGCGTCGAGATCTAGGAATGCTTCTCCCACAATGGTCGCCGCAATCTCGGCCCCAAATCCAGCGAAGCCAATATCCTCGTGAACGATCAGGCATTTTGAGGTTTTCCTAACCGAGCTGAGCACAGATTCCTTGTCCCAAGGGACGATCGTCCTAAGATCGATTAGCTCTATCGATGCATCGATGCCGTCGGCCGCTAATTCACATCTTTCGACCATTGCTCCCCAAGTCACTACTGTAAGTTCGTCGCCGCGTCGCAGCAGGCTGGCTTCCCCAAAAGGTACGACGAAATCATCGCCCGGATATGGTCTGCGGGACCAGGCTGCGTCCAGAAGAGCGCGATGCTCAAAGAAGATCACCGGGTCATTGCCCCTTAAAGCCGATCGCAGCAGTCCAACGGCGTCTTCGCAGTTTGACGGAAAGGCAACTTGCCAGCCAACAGCATGGGCAAATAACACCTCGCCTGTGACGCTGTGCCATGGATCGCCGATCTTTCTTCCGAAGCCGCCGGGAATTCTGACGACGATTGGCGCCGCAAAGCGATTAGCGGTTCTCCAGCGAATAGTACCGCAGTTGTTCAACTGCTCCATCGCCGGATCGGCGTATTTTCTAAATTGGATTTCTGGCACAGGCATAAGACCCGCCAGGGCCATGCCAATCGCCCGGCCGATGATACCTTCCTCGGATAAGCTTGTATCAAATACCCGGGTTTCCCCATAGTCGGCTTTCAGACCCATAGTTGCCGTGTGTACCCCTCCTTTATCGCCGACGTCTTCGCCGAAAACCAGGCAGCGTGGATTGAGGGCAAGCTCCGAGGCTAACGTCTGTCTGATGCCGTCGACCATGTTTATCCGGCGTGGATCGTCTGTTTTAGCCGCTCGCTGGCCTGGCGGAAGATAAATCCCTTCCGCTATCAAACCACCGGCAGCCTGGGGATTCTCCGGATTCGAGAAAAGAAACCTGATTACACCGGCGGGATCGGGATGCTCCATGTGGCTGGTGGTATTAACCGCTTCCCTGACTGATTCCTCCACCTCTCTCACCATTCCGTTCCAGGCTGCATCGTCCAATAGAGCCGGCACGAGATACTCCTTGAGGGCGACTATTGGATCGCGG
>DASRZI010000183.1:0-3677 GCA_035686605.1 Candidatus Zixiibacteriota bacterium | reverse complement strand
ACCCTGGCTGATCAGGATCTCTGCCTCACGTAGTTTGTGGATGATTGCCTCCGGGGATGTTCGCTTTCTTGGCATTGTGCCTACCTCCATGATGGTCTGATCCTAACATTATATTTGGACCAGTTTTCGGGGGGCAGGTCAAAGTATATGGGCCATCGAAATGTTAGATGTTCCTTTATTGTAGGTATATTCGATATGAGGAGATGAAGAAAATGAAGAATCACAAAATTTACTCGCTCTTAGCATTGCTGTTAGTAACCGCGTTTTTTTCGTCGCTTGTGACCAGGCTGCCGATCCCACAGAGGTTCCCGTAGAGCCCACTGCTAAGCCTGTGGAAGAGCCGGAATCGGAGCCAGTTGATGAGCCAACCCCTGAGCCTGTCGCCGAATCCCCTGATGATGGGCCCTGTCTCATCATCGGAGCGCTTCACGGTGGCCCTGTTACGGACGCCGGTTACAACCAGGCTATGCATGACAGCATCATGGCGATTAAGGAAAACATTCCTTGCGTTGAGATCATCGAAGCCGAGAATGTACCCGAAGAAGCCGGGGCGACATCGACGATGGAGAACATGATACAGGAGGGCGCGGGGATGATCATCGCAACCGCGTTCAACCATCAATACCCAGCTCTGGAACTATCACAGAAATATCCGGATGTTGTTTTCGAACATGCTGGCGGTTGGGAGAAGGGTCCGAACTTCGCTAACTTCTTTGGTGAGCCTCCAGACACCTGGTATATGATGGGCGTCGCCGCAGGACAGATGACTGAATCCAATAAACTTGGATTTGTTGCTGCCTTCCCACTGGGTTGGACGCTGACCTTCATTAATGCTTACCATCTAGGTGCCCAATCTGTCAACCCAGATGTTGAGACAATCGTGACCTATACCTTTGGCTGGGGCGACAGCGCCAAGGAGGCGGATGCGACTAATTCTCTCATCAATCAGGGTGCAGACGTCATCACCATGCATGTGGACGGCCCAGCTACCATCCTATCAACTGCAGAGTCACGTGGCGTCTATTCAATCGGTTTCCAATCGTTGGCTGCACAGCAGTTTGCTCCTGAAAACTGGATAACCGGCACTGGCTATACCCTTGGGGGAACGCTGACCTGGTTAGCTTCTGGTGTGATAGACGGCACCTGGGAGCCGATATTCTTACGTTGTGGTACAGCTGATGGCTGCATGGCGATAGCACCGTTCGGAGAGAAGGTGCCCCAGGAAGTGCAAGATTCGGTCAACGAAGTAAAAGGCGATATCGAAGCAGGCAATTTAGTCGTCTTTACAGGTCCGATTGTCGATCAGGATGGAAATGTAAAGATTGAAGAAGGTGCTGTCCTTTCGGTAGATTTAATGGGCTCGGTTGATTGGTTTGTGGAAGGTGTGGTCGGAAGTCCGAACTAACCCTCCAGGCATTAGAAAGGATCTGTCATCGGCAGGAGTTTTTTCCTGCCGATGACTCATGCGAACAGTTTATGAAATCAATATCGAGCACGCCTCGGTCCTATGTGTATCACATGGGAGAGTTAGCGCTTGATTTACTCAAATCAGGCGCGAATGGACGCATCCTCGCGGTGTTTTCCAAGGCAATCTATCTGAAAACCGCATGCGGCGAGTTGTTGTGGTTGGCGACTCATAACATCCCGATGCATCGCCGCGGCGTTCAGATTCAAGGCCCTCTCCCAAAGGTTGAGGCCGAATCAGCCTTTTTCGTTGAAGGACGACAGCTTCTTCTCGCATCTCATATCGTTCTCGATTTGGGCTCAGCTTTTGCATGGGAGCCGCCAATGCGATGCACTGGTCAGCTCCTTCCATTCCAGGATCTACCTGATCGCTTACAAGGCGTGACACGTCTGTTTGATGTTTTTCCTTCACCGACGGGCTTCGGCTCGCTGATTCCAGAGATCGCGCGACATACAGTAGGCAATCACTTCCCTACCGTATCATCGGAATACAGCATTGTTCTTGAACATGCAAGGCCAGCTCTCAACGAGATCCTTCTTGCCTGCATCGCGAACGACTTTCCGAGAATTCTCACGACAGCTGAAGACTTGATTGGCCTCGGTTACGGACTTACACCTTCTGGTGATGATTTTGTGGGGGGACTGCTGTATACCAGCCTAAAGATCCAATCAGTCTACACGGATTTCCAAGGTTTCTCCCCATCGAACGTAAAATTGCTTCTAGATTTTTCGAGGAATCATACTAACTTGATCAGCTACGTTTTGCTGCAAGACCATGCCTTTGGACATGCATCGGACACTCTTCACCGCTTTGCCAATGCAATCATCAAAGATCAGTATTTTGAACGAGCTCGCGATTTGGGTTTGGAACTGACTCAGAGTGGTCACTCTACTGGTTGGGACATACTTGCCGGGGTATGGATGGCACTATTTCTTGCCGTATGTTCCATAAAAACTCCAATAAGCGCAGTGACTGTATCTGCGTCTGGCTCCCAATAGCACAGGAAAACGATAATCATGGATATTAAACAAAAGATTGAAGACGCCAACAAGGAAGCCGCTCATCGCCTCAGTTCGGGCGATCCTGTACTGGTTGACATTGCTCCGGCGGGTGAAGTGATTCCAGGCTTGCAAGGAAAAATGATCACACACGCAGGTCCGCCAATCGAATGGGGACGCATGTGCGGTGCGCAGCAGGGCGCCATCATCGGGATGGCGATCTACGAAGGCTGGGCACTAAGCGAAGAAGATGCCCGTTCACAGCTAGAACAGGGTGAAATTCAATTGGAACCTAACCATCACCACTCAGCTGTTGGTCCAATGGCTGGCACAATCTCACCTTCCGCTCCGGTATGGGTGATTGAGAATCGCACCTATGGAAACCGAGCATACTGTCGCCAAGTAGAAGGCCGGCAGCAGTTTGGAGAGTACAACCAAGACGCTTTGGAAGGTCTGAGACTGTGGAGGGATGTGTGGGCGCCAACTTTGCGGACTGCGCTTCTTGAGATCGGTGAATTAGAGCTCAATCCAATTATCATTCGGGCTCTGCAAATGGGTGATGAGCTCCATAACCGTCACGATGCATCTTCCAGTCTTTTCGCAAATCGGATGGCGGTTGCCATGGCCCAGGCAGGAATTCCTCAAGCCAATTCCATTCCGACATTGCACTATATAACAAACCACCATTTGATTTTCCTTGGGATCGCAATGGCTTGCGGGAAGGCGATCGCGGACCCAGCGAGTGGAATCGAATACAGCACCATCGTCACTGCAATGGCCAGGAATGGCACCGATTTCGGTATCCGTGTCAGTGGTCTGGATGATGATTGGTTCACAGCTCCCGCACCCAGTGTAAACGGCCAATACTTAACCGGTTACACCGCCTCGGATGCAGGGCTTGATATGGGCGATTCAGCCATCACGGAAACCGTTGGTTGGGGAGCTTTTACACTCGGGGGAGCGCCAGGAATCCTTAGTCTGGTGGGTGGAACACCTGAGGATGCACTGGCATATACCCGTGAAATGAGAAAGATCACGACTTCGCTCCACCCGACGTATCGCATGCCTGCACTTGGCTTCGCCGGAACCTCTGTCGGGATCGACATTCGCAAGGTTGTCAAAGCCAATCTTCCTCCAATCATCGATACCGCCATTGCACATAAAGATCCTGGTTATCCAATTATCGGTGCGGGTCTGGTACGAGCTCCCCTTGA
>DASRZI010000182.1:0-6387 GCA_035686605.1 Candidatus Zixiibacteriota bacterium | reverse complement strand
AGTCCGCTCCGCTACCCCAGTCAGTTCCCGTAACGCCTCCCGAGAAATCGGATTATTAGTGTGGCGACCACTATGAAAACTCGCGTAGAAATGAGCTCTAACCTCCTTTATTCCGCCGAGAAGCACCGCAATCGGCAAGGCAATGGGTTTGCCCTTCAACCGATTGCATCCAAGCGCCTGGGCCACCTTTGCCGGCCCATTTATCCACAACCGCCCCACCCTGTCACGGGCCCAGAAAAAATCCTCGCCTTGATTAAGGATCTGGCGCAGCCGTCGCCACCCACAAACACGAAGGGATGACTGCTTATTGGTAAGATGAAACCGTATATCATCAACAGAGAGCCACCCCTTGCCCTGTGTATCAAGATGTTTCAGCAGCCAATAAACGCGGCCTGGGGCTGCTAGCTCAGCCTGCAACATTGCCTGAGCCAGGCTTGGGTATACCTTGACCAACTCTTCATTTGGTGAAGATGATCGGCGAATATTTTGTTTACCGCTCTCGGATCGGTCCTTTACTTCAGGACCTGGCGATGGTGATCGCCAGGCCTTTGAAGGCTCAGACTTGAGGTATGCTCTCAGTGTGTCACTTGCCGCCAGCCCTTGGGCCATTGCTTCTCGGCGACGGCGTTTATCAAGGATCTGTTGACCATGCTCAGCCGCGGTTACTTTGGTCGCAAGAGCCCTTACTACCGGCGCTGATCGACCACTAGTCGTACCGAGCACGTTGCGTACATCCCGCTCAACCAGCGTTTGACTTCGTAAATTTTCGAGCCGCTCTTGCGCTGCTAATAGCACCGTTGACGGTTCGGTCGAGGTATATCGGTCTATCACGACACGACCACACAACCGCCATCTCAGAAGTCCGCGGATCATCGCTAGAACACATGATCCATTGACAGATCAAGAGGCTATGTGTATCCTCCTTAGTGGTTTAAAGAAGCCACATGGGGACACAAATCCCCCCTCCCCAATTAAGGGGCTCTTCACTAAGCGGGTTGCCGCCCTTCTAGTGAGATGTGTGGCTTACAAGGATATAACAAAGGCTAGGTGTTTTTGGCACTTAGCCTTTTTTGTTTGGTAGCTCGGCTACCAACGACTGCTTACCAACCTGGTAGGGGGTGATAACCAGTGGCCGGTGGCCCAGCCTTTACCTCAGCGCGTTTCTCCTGACATGATAATTCCTTGACACCTAAAAACCACTGTGTTACCCTTATATGCAAATCGCTAAGGGGCATACTACCCCTTACCCCAACGAAGGGGCTTTGCGCAAGGACTTTGCAGAGTCCAAAAAAGCGAAGTATGCGGTTAACCAAAATAGATATTCAGCAGATAAAGCTAGTGTTGACGCACTGGCTTTTTGCTTTCTGCTATGACGGAGCTATCGCTCCGGTAACAGCCAACGCTAGATAATAAAACAGCCCATTGCACTCTGAAAGGTCTTTTTCGGTAGACAACAGACTGCTTTTTCAGCTTGATGAAGTATTCTACCCATTTGACCAGCTCCTGGTGTCAACCAAGGCAATCCTGGCCGTCCTACACCTTCTTTCTGCCCGTGTCTCGTGCGCCCTCGCGAGCTGCCTCAATTGAGGCGACTGGCCCACACACACAGCCTTGCTTAGGATCTTTCGGCGGCTGGTTGAGCCTTTCCAAGATATACAGTCACACCGATGTATAGTCGCCTTGTCTGTTGGTTTGTCTTCGTTAACGTAGTATGCATTCATCGGCGTAACGCTTGCTAGAATGGCACATCATTGCTACCAGCAACCTGTTGGTACCATTCACTCAACCAACTAATGGCTTCTTGAAACCGGGAAGCCGAAAGCAACTTGTAACCGGTGATGCCAAATTTACGGTACATTTCACCGTAAACACCACCGTATTCATTCCTGCCACTTTGCTCTGATATTTTCATCGCTACCGCTTTTATCGCCTGGCTGATTTGACTGGCCTGTTCTGGGGTGATGTGGCGGCCTGGATCGCCCAGCGTTTCTTCCAAAGCCTCAATCCGCTCATCGTGGTCATCAACGCGGCTTTCCAACAACAATTGTTGCTGAGCCATGCGCATAATAGCCGCGGCCATTTTGTATGCCTGAGCTGTAGGCGAGTCGCTGGCCAGCAGTTTGTCAAAATCCGGATCGGTTGTTAGCCGGCCATCCTTGAAGGCTTCATCCAACACTTTATAGCACTCGCGCTGGTAGCGGATCAGTCGCTCCCGGACCTCTTCTTTCACTCTTTTGGCATTGATGCCAAACAACCAGCCAGAGATGAACTCTAGCGGCAGACAGGTCATGTCGCGACGTTGGTCAGGCTGACCCTGCGTTGCTGTTACAACAACGCAGGTCCTAAGTTCGCTATTCAGGACTGAGTCACCCTGGGCCCTGCGGTATTGGGCCGACCAATCGACACCCAAGAAGTCGCAAATAGGTCGGATCGGCACAAAGATCTGGTTGCCCTCAACAACCACGGCAATAATCTCATCATCATAGAAGTTGACATGCTTCTGTTCGATAGGCATCAAGGCTTTCAGATCGCTCATTCTACACCTCGATCTTGGTCTGCCAGAGTAGAAAGCATCTCATCAATTTGATCCCGCAGCGCCTGTAGCTCACCCACAATATCCTCGTTTTCCTTGTTTTTCACAATTCGCGCAAGCTCAACCATTGCCTGCTCGTCCACTTTCTCTATGTAACGCAGGGTTCCCCGGATCCGCTGATGGAACTTGCCAAAGTCCAAGACCGGCTGTTGAGCCTTGATGGCTTCAGGGGCCGCCCTCCTGGCCAACATCCGTTCGACCATAGCCCCTACGGAGGGCACAATGCGCCGGCCCCCGCCCTCACCCTTAGCCTCCGCTTCTTGCCAGGAGATGAGCTCTTGCAGAGCCTGAAACTGCAAATCGGGGTGCGGTTTTAGCTTTTCGACGATTGGCCGGATCGTCGCCTCGGCCAGGTTGTAACGATCCACCAGCTGCTGAGCTTCCGGGCTCAAATCCAGCACAGCCACAATTCGCGCTCTGTACTGACGTGACATATCCAACGCATTTTCCACCTGGTTCCAGGGTGCCAATTTCGGCGTTTTCTCCTCTTCGTCCTCGGAATGACGCCTATAGGCGTCATAAGTTAACTCCTGGCGCAGGGCTAATAATCCGTGCGCTTTCTCCACCACGTTGATGTCTTCCCGCATCAAGTTCTCGACAATCTGGTGAGCACGAATAGATGCGCCCCGCGGGACCAGGGTCGCCTTAATTTCGTCTGCGGTATAAGCCTTTTCACCTTCTTTGATCTGGCGGCCTTCTAGCTTTAACAATATATGTGCCCAATAGCGCCGCTCGCCAGTAACGATGATATAGCGGTTTTCACCAAGCTCAGCAGGGCGAATCGTAATGGGGTTAATTAAGCCATGTTGCTCAATAGCCGCTGCCAGGCGCCGTAGCTCTCGGATTTCTTTGAACAAGACTGAATCCGTCTCGGCCTCAGCTCGCTTTGTCCACTCGCGCACTGCGGCGGCTGGCGCTACACCGCCTTCGTTGACTGCCTCGGCCAGGTCTATCGGAAGCAAACGTCGCGGTTGCTCCGGATCCGGCCGGATAGATTCTAGTGGGAAGCGTTCAATCGGCTTAGATACCGGCTCACCGATGACGGCACCATAAGGGTTAACGTCCTCAAATAACAAGTCCGAAATACCGGTTGATTTGCGTTTATCAACCACGCGCCATCACCTCCTGTATCACCGCGATAAATGCCTGTGCCATCTCGCCATTGGGTTCGTAGCCGAAAATATCCTGGCCAGCGGCATGCGCTTCGCCAATTACCACGCGCCGGGGAATATCCGGTAGAACTGCGTCACCAAAGCTCTGGACCAACCGTTCCCTCGTCTCGCGGGCCAGGACAGTCCGATCGACCATGGTGGGGAGGACACCTGTAATTCGTAATTCCAAGTTAACCCGCTGAATCTTTCCAATGGTGCTGTGTAAGTATTGAATACCAACTAGCGGAAACACGCCTGGCTCCACCGGGATAATAACCTCATTAGCTGCTAGTAGGGCGTTCATGGTCAGGACACCCAAGCTCGGAGGGCAATCGATAATGATGACCTCATAATTGTCCTGAATCTCAGCCAGGGCTGTTTTCAACTTATACTCCCGATGAAACTCACCCATGAGTTGTGACTCGGCTTCGGCAAGCTGCAAGTGTGCCGGAAGAATATCTAGGGATGTGGCTGGGTAAGAAGAATTGGACCCTACTTCAACAGTCTGGATGACTTCCGATGCCTTTACGCGGTCCAATAGCACTTCGTAGAGCACCCCTACTCCAGCTCGACGGGGACCATTTGCAAAAGGGACGCTTAAAGCAACGCTGGTAGCATTAGCCTGGGGATCAGAGTCGACGATCAGCACTTTGCCCGCACCACGCATGCGGGCCCAGCCATAAGCAATGTTAATGGTGCAGGTCGTCTTTCCTACCCCACCTTTCTGATTTGCAATAGCGATAATTCGGGTCATGGTAGCTAATCCGTGATCCTACGGTTCGGCAGGGTTGTCGCGCCGATCATAATCTGAACACCCTGAACCCGGCCTCTTCCAATGTCCTGTGTGCCTCGACCCAGCGGCTGCCATATTCAGGACTGGCCAGCCGTTGCGCCCGCCCAAAGGCCGCTTCCTGAACATCGTTCAGCAGACCAGACGCATTGCTGGACACATGTTTTTCGTGCCGGACAAGAGAAATCTCCGCGCCCGAGCCAGTGATCGCCCGAAAGCCTTCCCCCGCGCGCATAGGCACATAGCCAGCCGCTAAGGCATCTTCCATCAGTTGTACAATAAGGGCTGTCCGCGACATCCCGTGGTCCCGGGCCAAATCATCAAACTGGCTTACTATCTCGTCATCTTCAACCCGGAGAGTGAATTTAGTCATGGCCTCTTCCTCGAAACACCACCTATAGATACCGAGAGGTATCAGATGATACCAGCAGGCACCAAAAAGAGCAAATTTTTTTGCGCAACTCGAGAACAGTTCCGCCAAAACAAGGCTATTTTCATTAAGCACGAAACGATCTTTGATAAACCCTTTTGGCTTGTAGTCGGGGTGGGGAGCTAAATTGGACTACTCAAGACTTCTCGGCTTGAATCGAGCATCTTGTCAGGTTAATATATCGTAGCGCTGTCTCCCGGGTCGACTGCGAACTCTAGGATATCAGAGCGAAGAACATAACTGTGTCAGTAACTGGTTGCATATTGGTGATCAATGTCGCTCATTGATTGTGCGAATTGCAGAATTAGGAAGGGCGCGGTCGCCCGGCTCAAGGGAGTCAGGAAGATGACAGATGTCACTATACAGGGACAGGATAAGCCGGCCGATGATCAACCCTCTACGCTATTGACTGAACGCGAGGCCCGCCTATCGACACAATACGCCAGGTTAAGAGAGTGAATTTGATACCGTGAAACTGGAGCGGTATTATCTGAACGGGCAAGTTAACGAGCTGATGAAGGCTCATCTACATGCAGAGATCCTCGCCGTGAAGGCCAAAACGATGCTAGAGATACTACGGCTCCCCCGACCAGGAAACGCCGCCTGAGGGCGAAAAAGCCCCGGCCTGGTGGCAGTTTTGGAAGTGATGGAGAAGATATGGCTGATTGATGGTTTATCAAGTCGGTAACATGTAACTGCATTCCTATACGGTTAATAGAGATATTTGAAAGGAGGAGGTTCGCGATGGATTTCGCAGACAGGATTGAGGATCTGGCCGAGCGGATACCGGCACAAATTGAATACTGCACAACAGAAGAAGCCACTAAAAACGCTTTGGTAATGCCATTCATTAATTTACTAGGTTATGACGTGTTTAATCCGGCGGAGGTGGTACCAGAATTAACGGCCGATATTGGCATGAAGAAAGGCGAAAAGGTGGACTACGCAATCATGGTAGGCGGAGAGCCTGTCATTGCCTTTGAATGCAAGAAGGTTGGTACCAACTTAAACGATGTTCATGCATCACAGTTATACCGATACTTTTCAGCGCTCAAATCCGTCCGGTTTGGCATCTTAACTGATGGGGTTGAGTATAAGATCTATTCAGATCTAGACGCACTAAATCGAATGGACGATCGGCCGTTCTTCGTCTTCGACATATTAGATTATCAGGAACGCGAGGTCGCGGAGTTAAAGAAATTTACAAAGTCTGCTTTTGATCTTGAAGAGATTTTGGCCACGGCAAGTGAACTGAAGTATACGGACGCGATAAAAAGAATCATTAGCAACGAGTTTGACAACCCTTCAGATGATTTTGTGACATTCCTGGCTAAACAAGTTTATTCTGGCAGGATGACACAATTAGTTCGCGAGCAATTCATCGAAATTACTCAAAAAGCTCTCCGCCGGTTCCTAAATGACA
>DASRZI010000181.1:0-10670 GCA_035686605.1 Candidatus Zixiibacteriota bacterium | reverse complement strand
AGCCAGGTGTGCTCCTGCTTCATGTCATATCCTGGCTCTAGTTGGCGATGGGGCCATTGAAGCCAGGTGCCTTCATGCGGCTCCCATTCAGCGGGCATGGTGTATCGAGAATCAGCCACCGGGCCCATCATTCGATCTTTTCCGCCTCGCGATCGGCAGCTTGGAGGATGCGATCCAGTTCGGCTAATACTTCATCCGGCAAAGGCTGTGGTTGGTGGGTCCGGTCAAGTCGCTTGAATTCCTCCAGGGCCACATCACGGGGATCGAGGTTATTCCCCTGGTCGTCTTTCTGTCCGGTCAGACGAGAAAGCCGGAAATCACGGATATGCTGGCGGGTGTGCTTTTGCTTCAGGAAATGGCTGCTTGGTCCGACCGCCCGAATCACGTCCAGGGACATATCAGCTTCGTCAAAGGTGAACTCTCCCAAGACTTCCAGGGCATGGTGGCAGATCTCGTGATCCAGGATCAGCTGCTCTGGCCGCAAGATCATCGAACCGTCCAGCATCCCCAGGTAGCCGCATACTTCGCTCCCCGCCAGTGGGATCATTGCCGATCCAAAACCGGCCGCGGCGCCCGACTGCCATCCGATATCAGGGGCGTCAGTGCTCACACCGCCACCGGTTAGACTGGGCACACCCCAGGCGTGGGCCAGCTGGGCCGTTATGGCTACCATGGGTGTTGTCGCGTCGCTGATATAGCTGCCGGTGCGAGGGTGCATGAGCGAGACGAGAATGGAGTGGAAGACCGGCGCGCCCGGAAAGGCCAACTGGATCAGCACCATGGCGCTGATGACTTCAGCATCGCCGGTCACCAATGCACCTAGTGGGGTAGCCGGTGCAGTCGAGCCCATGGTGGTCATGGCCATGTAGCTGGTGGGAATCCCAGCCTCGGCGTAGGTCAAACCACACTCGATGCCATGTTTATCCTGGGAAAGAGGGGCAATGGTGCAGATATTGGCGCAGATGGGAGACCGTTTCCGGACCTCCTCCTTGCTGCCGGCTACCACCGTTGCCATCTCGACGATATAGGGAGCCAATTGGCCATAGGTGGTGGTGCCGCCGCGGACGTGCTTGAGGGTGCTGGTTAGGCCCGCGTGGCATTCATGCAGGGGAGCTGTCCGGCCGTGATCCTGGGCGCTGACCATGGGCCAGAAGAATCCTATCAAGGGTAGAGCGTCGCTCACCTTGGCCATCTGGGCGATATCTGCTTTACATGACGACCGCTGCTTTCGCGTCTCCAGATCAACCACATGCACGCCGCAGCCATCGGTGCATAGGTAGGATGAACGGCCATCGAGAGTCAGGTCAAATCGCTCCTCGCGTCCGCCAAGGACAAAGGAACGCGGAGCCGTAGACAGCGCCTTGTGCACCAGATCGGGCGGGATGCGGACGATCTCCGTCGTCATATCCACATCCGCTCCGTGGTCCGCAAAAATCTTCAAGGCCCGGCTCGAAGGAAAATGAACGCCCACCTCCTCAAGCAGCTGCAGCGTGCCGTACTGCACAGTCTTGATCTGTTCAGGCGTGAGCACATCCATTCTTCGTTTAGTGTCAAAGTACTGGATGTCAGGTGTTTCTGAGTACATTCGTATCTCCCTATTATTGGAGTGGAACGCTTTGATTAGGATGGTAACCGGAGGCTGGCGGTTTGAGTTTTCCCGGATATGCGCATCCTCACTTATATATCTCGTAATCGCACGTCCGCGTCGGCCAAGATGGCTTCCATCTTCTCCGAGGCGCCATCGGGCAAAGGCGGTGGTTTGTGGTTATGCAAGATATCCAAAGCTTCAGCCCGGGCGATTTTCAACACGTCCTGGCCTGCCGGCGGCCACATGGGCACATATTCGCGTCTTGTGAAATCCCGGGTTTCCCGCTGCGTCAAGAAGGAACCCCCGATGCCGACTCTCTCGATCAACTCGGCCTGCAGGTGTTCCTCATCTACCTTGACTGGCTGCAGCATCTCCTCCACGAGCCGGGCTAGATGATTGTCCATGACCATCTTCTCCAACGACAAGACTTGAGACGCGCCCAAGAGACCCATGCTGTAGATCTCATCGGCCCCAGCCAGGCGGGCCAGGATGTTGTTGGCTATGGCTTCGTATCCGTACTGGGCATTCAGCGTATGAGATTTCGTGGAGAGGCCAAATAAGTTGACCGGCACGTTATAAAAGTGGGCCAATTCACAGAGGGCCATCTGCATCCCTGCTCCGTCGGCGCTGCCGCCGTAGCGCCCAGTGTGCATATCCAGCTGGGAAGCGCCGGCGCCGTAGATGACGGGCGTGCCTGGATTGACGGCTTGGAACAAAACCAGTCCGCTAAGAAACTCGACGTTGTGGAGCAGGATTGTGCCCCCCAGGGTCACCGGCGATGTTCCACCGGCCAATGGCATGGGGTAAACCATGATCGGCACTCGCAGCCGGGCCAGCTCGATGCAGGCTTCAGTCATGAGATGGTCGTGCATAAGGGGAGATATGGTGCAATCTACGACCGAAAATATCGGCCGGAACTCCTCGCTCCCGGTCGCCGTTTTCGCCAATTCGACGATGAGAGGCACCTGGTCCGCATTCAGGATACCTGTCCGGACATGTTTGCTGGTATTAGTGAAGGCCTCGGTGAAGTGAAAGATTGTGCGCAAGTGGGCTGGCACGTCGCTGGCGGAGATGGTGACGTTGACGATCTCGACCATATCCAGTGCATCGCCAAATCGACAAACACGCCTCAGGTCTTCGGCCGTGCTGTCATGGCGCTCTCCACTTTCCAGGTCAATGGCTTCAGTGCCTTGGCTATCAGTGGTATGGTGCGATGTTTGACCGTCAAGCACTACATCTCGAGCCGGATCCCGGGCTTCCAGTCTGACGACGCGGGGCGCTTGCCTTAAGGCCCACTCGACCACTTCGCGCGGCAGGCGAGCATGATTGAGTTCATAATCAACTGGGCAGCCCATTTCCTCAAGAACCTGAAGGGCTTTGGGCGTCTTGTAGTCAATGCCCACGCGTTCCAATAGATCAAGCGAGTGCTTGTGAATCCGCTCGATGTCCTGGGGAGTGAGGATGGTGTTCAATGATGGCGACATGAGTACCTCTGCAGGGGACTAGGGATTAGGGGCTGGGGATCGGAGCCTAACTACGCTTCTTTCCTTACCTTAGCATCTAGTCTTATGCTGTCTTCTCCATTTCGCGACCCGCGACCTCAAGAATTCGTGACAATTCGCCTTTTTTCTTCTCTTCCAATGGTTCGGGCCGGTGGTTTTTCAGAATCCAATCTGCCTTCTCGCGAGCTACCTCTATTGGATCGCGATAGCTCCCCTCGGCATTTAACTGGTGGGTCAGAGACCGTTCCATGGCCCGGGGCATGTGCGTGCGTGTGTGTTTCTGAGCTAGAAAATGGCCGCTCGGCCCAACTTTCTGAATCACATCCATCGCCAAGGTCTCTGGGCTTATTTCCATGTTCACCAGGGCATTGCGCGCCCTGTGATAGATGTCATCATCCAGGATGATGGCTTCGGGATACAGTAGGGTATAAGTTTCTCTCAGCCCGAGACCGGTCACGATTTCGGCCCCAGATAAGCCGGTCATGAAGGGATCCAATGTTATCTCGGCTGCTGACTGCCATGAACCGGGCTCGCTGCCATCTGTGCCAAAGGCGCCAGCCATCGACGGTATCCCCCAGTGGTGAGCCATCTCAACCGTGGCATAGCGAGAATGGGAATTTAGCGGGTATCCAACATAAGCGGCGGTACGTGGATCTGCATAGGCGTGCATAATCGAGTGAAAGCAAGGCGCACCAGGTGCGAGTAGCTGCATCAGCACGATGGCGCTGATGCATTCGGCATCGGCCATAACTAATGCGCCAGCCATGGTTGCAGGAGCCGTCGTGCCTAGGGTCGGCATCGCCAGATAAACGGCCGGAATTCCAGCTTCCGCCAGCAGCATCGCTCCCTCAATCGCTTCTTTGTCCTGGATCAAGGGCGAGACCGTGCAGATAATGGCCGAGAATGGAGGTCTGCGGCGCATCTCTTCCTTGCTGCCGGCGATCACCTGGCCCATTTCCAATCCATATCGAGCCAATTCTGACCCGATGAGGGTAACGCTCTGGACATGTTTAATCGTGTTATTCCAGGATGTCTCCAGTTCGTGCAATGGCGCAGTGCGGCCGCGATCTTGAGCGCTCACCATCGTCCAGTAAAAACCAATGGAGGAGAGATAGTCTGCTATGCGGGCCATGTTTCCCACGTCCGCCTTCGTCGAAGGACGTCTCTCTCTGGTCTCAAAGTCGATCGTCTCGTAACCACAGCCATCGGTGGTGAAGTAGGAGACGTTCTTTTCCAGGTGTAGGTCGAAGGCCGGGTCCCGAGCTCCCAGGGTGAAGAAACGCGGCACGGTCGCCAACGCCTTCTTGACTAATTCAGGCGACATCTTCACGATTTCAGAGTCCCAATCTACTTCCGCTCCATGTTCGGCGAAGATCGTTAACGCTTTCTCTGATGGGAAACGGACGCCGACATTCTCCAGTATAGAAAGGGTGGCTTCCTGCAGCTGGTCCAGCTGCTTATCGCTTAGGCACTGTATGGTGTAATCGGGTTTAAGCGGTTTAATAAGTGGGCGCTCGGTTGGCATTTTGCTTGTCTCCTGTGATTATCTGGTCACTAACCGCTGTTGATGAAAGCGGCATCAACCATCAATATGCTGTAGTAATCCGCGTTCTGCTTGTCAGAATACCTTGTATGGATCAATGGCGTCCCTGAGGGCATCGCCAATGTAGTTGATTGATATCACGGTTAGAAAAATCATAAGACCGGGAAATATTGCCAGCCAAGGATGCTGGGTCATATGCTGCTGGGCGTTGCTGAGCAGATTGCCCCAGCTTGGCGTCGGCGGTTGGATGCCAAAACCCAGAAAGCTCAACCCTGACTCGATCATGATGGCGAAGCCGAGCATCAGGGTGGATTGGACGATGATTGGGCTGATAGCGTTGGGTAGGATATGCCGGGTGATTACCCGGAGATTCGACGCGCCCATCGCATGAGCCGCTTCGATAAACTCCAGTTCCCTGATGGACAGGTATTCCGCGCGCAAGAGACGAGCGGCAGTCATCCAGGACAACAAGCCAATCACAAGGGCGATGGTCATTACGCTGTTTCGTTTAAATATAGGGAGATCTACCTCCCTCATGATGGCACTTAGCAATATAAGGACCAGCAGAGTGGGCAAGGTTAATGCCACGTCCGTAATGCGCATTAGGATGTTGTCGATCGCCCCCCCAAAGTAACCAGATGCTGCGCCGACCGGTATACCTACCACCAGGGTGATCACCACCACCATAAAAGCTACCAGGATGGAGACTCGACCGCCATAGAGTACTCGGGTGAGCATATCTCGCCCTAGCTGGTCTGTGCCCATCGGATGTTGGAGCGATGGCGGCTGCAATCGAACGCTCAGGTCGGAGGTCTCGGGATCGTAGGGCGAAAATGATACCAGGATGACGCCGAGGAATAGGGCTAGTAATATACCCGAGCTGATGATGGCTGCTGGATGCCGGCGGAATCGCCTCCAGACGATAGCCGTCATACTCTCCGCTTCACGCTGGAGATGCCTGCTCTCGCCGTGCAACTCCGCCACTTCTAGAGTGCTGTGAGCTGTTTCTTGTTGGGTTGGGTCGCCGGCATCCATCAAAATGCCAACCCGCTAGTTATAGCGAACTCGAGGATCAAGATATGCATAACCAACATCTGCGAGAAGATTAAAAACGAAGACCAATACGGCCCCGATAATCAGGACCGCCATAAGAACGGGATAATCTCGACCTGTAGCAGCCTGGTAATAGAGGCGGCCCATGCCAGGCCAGGAGAATAACAACTCGACGTAGACGGTTCCGGCGAATATGAAAGGGATATCCAGGGCAAACATCGTGATGAGGGGAATTGTCGCGTTTTTTAGGGCGTGACTGTACAGCACCCCTCTTTCATGCAGTCCCTTTGCCCTTGCCGTCCGGATATAATCCCGGTGAATGACATCCAGCATGCTGGAGCGTAAGAAACGGGAATACCAGGCGACCCAGCCAACCATGCCCATCGTCACGGGTAGGATAAGGTGCTTGAAACTGTCCCAGAGAGAGGAATCCTCGCCCAAAGTACTCATGCCACCCGGTGGAAGCAGAGGTTCCCCGGTAAATGGATTGTCCAGCCAGGTGTAGAAGACCAGGATCAATAATAGACCCAACCAGAACTCAGGTATCGACTGGCCCATAAAGGAGAGAGTGGTCACGGTGATATCGAAGGGAGAATATTGCCTCACTGCCGAGAGGATCCCGATCGGAATGGCTATGATGAAAGTGAGGAGCAGGGTTACCCCAACCAAATAGACCGTATTCGGCAGCCTTTCTCTGATCTCATCCATTACAGGGCGGCGAGTCTGATATGAGAAGCCAAAGTCACCCCTCAAGATCCCCTCGCGGTCGCCATAGCTATCGTCGATGCCGTCCCCATCGGCGTCGACTCGCATCCAATCGTTGCCTACCAGCCAGATCACGTACTGAACCGGCATAGGCTGATCCAACCCAAACTGGCGCTTCAAGATCTCAGCTTTTTCCGGCCGGATTCGCCGGGAACGACCTTGTCCAGCCAGGGGACCACCGGGCACGATATTTACCAGGGCGAAGAGAAAGATGCTCAGCAATAGCAGAATCGGGATCGTCTGCAGCAGTCGCCGCACCACGTAGTTGATCAAGTTATACTCCGAACAAAGGGAGATTGGAGGTCGCTGGCAACCAGTGCCTTCTCGCCCTTACAGGCTGGCAGGAAGATGCTGCCAGCTGCTCCAATCTCCACTAATCGCGTTTATTCGTGAATGGTCCAGTCGGCAACATTCCAAGTGTGGGTGTCATTGACCGTCGCTTCCACTCCTTGGAGTCTTGTTGAATGTGCGGACGCATCAAAAGCCGAGAAGAGTAAGATCTCGGGCAGTTCGTCCTCCAGTATCTGGGCGAGCTCGCAGAACACCTCTTTCCGGTATTCTTCGTCTAGCGTATAGGCTTCATCCAGCCAGGCGTCGAAATCCTCGCTGCTCCAGCGACCGACGTTCCACCCGAAGTCAGGCTCTCCGGCATCTGTGTGATAGAAGTACCACAGTTGGTTATCAGTTGGATCAATGCCTGGATAGCCATCATCCCACATGTCGATGTCATAATCACCGCTCTGCTCAATGCCACCATCTTCATAGCCTGACCAGATCGTAGTGCCCTCGACGATAGCCAGCTGCGTCTCGATGCCAATATCTTTCCACATCTCGGCAATCAGCTGCTGAGCCAGCTCGAGTTCCTCGCCGTATTCGGCATAGATTATGAACTCCATCGACATGGGATAGCCTTCCTCAGCGCCGGTGGTACAACCATGGCACTCACGAATTCCATCCCCGTCCTCGTCGATCCAGCCTGCTTCTTCCAACAGGGCCGCGGCAGCCGTGGGATCATATGCTGGCTTGGGGATTTCACATTCGTAGGGAGGGCGGAAAAACTCCGTCCACACCGGGGATGAATAGCCCAGAAAGATGTCTTCTGTGATGGTATCTACATCGATAGCCATACGCAGCGCATGCCGGACGTTTACATCCGAGAGGATAGGATGGGGGTAGGTCTCCGAGTCAACTTCCCCTCTGGCAGCCAGGTTGGGGATCAGGCGCATCACCCAACGCTCGTTGGGAGCGAAGCTCATCTCGACATTGTCTGCAGTCTTATACGCTTCAGCAACGGCTTCGGTGGGCCAGATCTGCAGGTCGCCATCGCCCCCCGTCATCAACTGCTGGGCTACTGTATTATCAGGTACTATTTGGACATAAATCGTATCGATGCTGGGCTTTCCCTCTTCGTAGTAGTTGGGATTCTTTACAAATGTAAGGTGATCGCCAGTTACCCACTCCTCAAGGATATATGGACCACTGCTCAGAGGATCACGATTGCAGTCCCATGACATGAATCCTTGGGACGCGTCGCAGTAGTGCTCAGCCCAAACTCCGAAATCCTCGCCACCGAATTGAACCAGATAGTTGGGATAGACGGTGTTATAGTGAACGATGAATGTGTAGTCGTCGACTTTCTCCAAACCGTCGGTGTAGTCCACACCTTCGACCCAAGTGCCCATTTCAGGATCGGTGGCGGTTTCCCAGGAGAAGATCACATCATCAGCGGTCACTGGTTCGCCATCGGCCCAGAAGATATCATCCCGCAGTTTCCAGGTGACATCCATAGTCCACTCGTCTTCGTCGAAGTCGACGCCGCCATTTTCGATGGTCGGCAGTTCGGCAGCCAACTCGGGAAAGACATTGCCTTCCGGATCGATATCGGTTAGTCCCACCATGACCAGTTCCATCAACAGCTGCGAATAACCAGTATCCGCGACATAGGAACTGAACGCTGCCGGATCTTCTGGAATTAGGATAGTAGCGCTGGTATCTTCCTGCATCGGTTCATCTGCAGGTTCAGCAGAATCCTCCGGCTCCGTCTCTTCAGCCGCATCTGGCTGGCTCGCATCGGATGGTTCAGGTGTGGCTTCTTCATCACCACCACAGGCTACGATCAGCATGCTGGCGATGATTAACAGGATAACAAGAAACCATAAGTTTTTTCTCTTCATTCCTATATTCCTCCTCTAGAGAGTTCATCTTGGTTCATAAACGAACTAAACCGTAACCGATCTAGGAGAATTGACTATCGCACCACCTCCTCATGCTATGATGTGTTTCTGGTTATGCCGGAGCATCTATGAGACGATAAGCAATATCGATCGCGCTGATGGCGTCCTCAGCGTAGCCGTCAGCCCCGATCTTATCAGCCCAGCTCTGGGTCACGGGCGCTCCACCGACCATCACTTTCACCTGGTCGCGAAGACCCGCTTCTTCGAGGGCGTTAATGATCTTTTGCTGCTCTCGCATCGTCGTTGTTAGTAAAGCCGACATGCCCACTATGTCGGCCTTCGTCTCCCTGACAGCCACGATAAATTCCTCGGCCGATTTGTCAATACCGATGTCAGTTACCTTGAAACCATTGGCTGTGAGCATCGTCCCGACAAGGGTCTTCCCGATTTCATGCAGGTCGCCTTTGACGGTTCCAAGGACAACTCGCCCTGTAACCTCCCGCTCTTGGTTTTCGAGCAACGCTGGTTCCAAGATAGCAAGGGCGGATTTCATCGCCTCACCTCCAAGGATGAGGTCAGGTAGATAGGCATCCCCGCAGGAAAAAGACTCGCCTACCTTCGTGATACCTGGCGTTAGCCCTTCATTGATACACATCAACGGATCAAGGCCTGCGTCCAGCGCTTGCTGAGCCAGCGCTGCCGCATCTTCTGGTTCGCCATCTACCACTGATTGGGTCAATTTGCTGAGTATTTCACTTTCTGTCATTTAGGACTCCTTGCTCTAATGGAAATCATCTACTCTAAATAGATTACTTAGTTATTCCTTGGTCTGGATGATGGAAACCGCTTTAGCGCTCCGGATCGACCAAATTTGCATCAACAAATTCACCAGGATTCAATACGAAAGTCTGGGATGTGATGGCACATAATGTATTCCAATTCTGCCTCCACCGCAGCGGGGAGCGCTGGAGGGATGTATTCATCGATCAGCTGCCTTGCCCTTTGTTGGCAGATCTGCTCGATTGACTTTCCCTTTGCCAGCCAGGTATCGTAATTGTCCCGGCTTAATATGCCTGGTAGCCAATGCTCGCGAAACGTACGCCTGGTATGTTTGGCTTTGAGAAAGTTGCCTCGTGGTGTGTTGGCCTTTATGAGGGCAACTTCTTCGTCCAGATCGTGCATTTCGATGCCTTCCATCATGCGGCGCAGCCCGGCGATGATCTCGTCGTCCATGACCATTTGTAAATATGAAATAGTATTTCCGGCGTCGACGGCGCCAGCGCCATAAATGATGCTTGCCTTCTCCTTGAGCAATGGAAAGGCCGTAACCGATTTCTCGAAACCGGCTTGTGCATCCAGCTCTTTAGCATCAGAAGAGAGTCCGCCGCACATGGATGGCAGGCCATAGTATTGGGCCATCAGTGCCGCGCCGCTGTTGATCATGCCCCGTTCTGGAGCGCCCAGGGGCAGCAAACCGGTACGCATGTCGAGCACGGCTGAGACGCTGCCATATATCAGCGGCGTGCCTGGGTAAAGGGTTTGCAGGGCCACTATCCAAGCCAGGATCTCGGTGTTGATAACTACCAACTCCCCCAACAGCGTTGCCGGAGCCGAAGCGCCGCCCATGGCCATGCTGAGCAGAGTGACGGGCACGCCCTTTTCGGCCCAACGAAACATGCAGTTGATATTTTCTGGCGTGAAATAGCTGGGGCTTATGGGGCAGTAAAGTGTGGCGAAGTTGGGATGGGTCCGAAATTCTTCCTCGCCACCAGCCACGGCCGCTAACATCGCGAAGGCCGCATCCACTCTATCTGGTGACAAAGTACGGTGAACGATCGGTTTCACGGTATTCCGGAGGAGTTCGACGATCTCAACCAGGTCTGAACAATCACCCTGATCGGCAGCGGTGACGGTGGGACGAACGATGTCTATCTGTGGCAGGGAGTCTTGCAGGGCGACCAGCTGGCGCACATCCTGCCGGGTTGCAGGACGGTGTTTGCCCGAATCCAGATCAAATACGTGGACGGGTGTGCCCGCGCCCATGA
>DASRZI010000180.1:0-3517 GCA_035686605.1 Candidatus Zixiibacteriota bacterium | reverse complement strand
TTCACATGACCCCTCAGGGTAAATGCAAAGAGATTCCTCTAGCATCCGAAATGGAAGTCGATGCTATTCAATGGGTTACCGTCTCCGAAGCAATTCCGATTCTGAGCTATGAAACAGAGCGCCTGCTTCTGCGAACGGTAGTTAAAGATTGAGCGGCCTTTTTGTAGTTCCTCCATCTACTCGGTGAACCAGTAGGTCCGCACCCTGCTAAGCACTGATAAGCCGATAACAGGGAAGCCAAATTAGAACATCTACGGCTTTCCCTTAGCTTGGCAAATAGCTCTATTCAACCCTCTATTTTTACCGCAATCTCCGGTCAACTGGGAAGGAGTTTCGATGCTTGATTTCCCTGCAAAGACGCCCACAATTTCTGACGTCACGCACAAAAATAATAAATATACTTCTGTCCGCAAGGTGGTAGAATTGACGTTCCTTCCGAAAGAACAACAGTGAACCAGCTAATCTGAATGTCTGGTCAAAAAATAGAAATCATACCAAGCAAGCGACGAAACAGAGCCTGCGCAGCGGTTTAGAATATAGCCAATGATACAAAGATTGATCAACCAAATTAAGAAAAGCGACCCGGGAACCGCAGATAGCAGCCATATAGATCTACCAAGGGTGGGCGAGATTGCCAGAGATTTTTCGCTACCAGCTGCATCGCGCCCTTTCGACCAGTCCAGTCAAAAAATAATTGCCTTAAGCGACCTACGTGGAAATCCAGCCGTGCTGGTCTTCTACCCAGCCGACAACAGCAGTGTGTGCAGCAGCCAGCTTACCCTCTACAATGAGGCGCTTCTTCTGATTCAGGAGCACGATGCACGCCTCGTGGCTATCTCCACTGACGACCCAAGTTCGCATCGAGATTTCGCCGAAAGGATGAAACTGGATTTTCCGCTGTTATCCGATTCCGATCCAGCTGGTGCAGTCGCCAACGAATTCGGCGTTCTGAATCCCAATGACGGACTTTGCGAACGCGCACTCTTCGTCCTCGATGGTGAAGGAAGAGTTCATTGGCGAGCTGTTTATCCGCGAAACACAAATCCGGGCATGGATGGGATTCTCGAGGCCCTGGAGTCTCTCAGCATCGAAAAAGATAGTTAAAAGCATAATCCTGGAGGAATAATACCTGTGTCGGGAAACGCAAAACCCACCAAGTCAGTGCTAATAGTTCCCGTCAACGACAACGATCACTTTCGGGGATCAATCGACGCACCTGTCACTTTAGTCGAGTATGGCGACTACCAATGCCCACACTGCCGGCAGGTCTATTACAACATCAAGGAGCTGCAAGAGCGATTGGGAGAGCGGATTCGCTATGTCTACCGTCATCTACCTATCTCCTCAGCACATCCCGACGCCCATCTAGCGGCCGAGGCTGCCGAAGCGGCTGGCGCACAGGGTAAATTCTGGGAAATGCACGACATGCTCTATGAGCACGGGGAGCTGGACAGATCCCATGTTGTCGCATATGCGGAAGAACTAGACCTGGACATGGTTCAGTTCCTCAAAGATCTTGACGAGCATATCTACGCCAGCAAAGTCAAGGAGAATTTTCGAAGCGGCATTCGCAGCGGCGTTAATGGCACACCAACATTTTTTTTGAATGGAGAACGCTACGATGGTGCTTGGGATTTGGAATCACTAATCGAGCTGGTACAGAAGCCGTTGGGGATTCGGGTTAGCTTATTGACGCAGCAGTTCATTCGGCAGGCTGCTTCCGGCGGTATCGTTCTGCTAATCTGCACCATCATAGCCTTGATGTGGCGCAATCTTCCTGGCGGCGAAAGTTATATCGAATTTTGGGAACAGAAGCTGACCATCACCCTAGGATCGCTGAATCTTTCGGAGAGTCTACTTCACTGGATCAACGACGGCTTGATGGTGATCTTCTTCTTCGTGGTCGGACTAGAAATTAAGCGCGAAGTAACGTCAGGCGAACTGGCGTCTCCTAAACGGGCAGCTTTGCCGATTGCTGGAGCAATCGGAGGTATGCTGATTCCAGCGGCTATATACCTGACCCTGAACTCAAGTGGTCCAGCCCAACAAGGTTGGGGGATACCCATGGCAACTGATATCGCGTTCACTTTGGGTATTCTGACCGTCATGGGATCGCGAGTTCCTCTACCACTGAAGGTCTTCTTCACTGCCCTGGCCATCGCGGATGATTTGGGAGCCATCCTGGTGATCGCCATATTCTATACCTCAGGAATCTCATGGGGCGCTTTAGCCATCGCTTTGGTCATTTTCTTTATTCTTATCGGCTTTAACAGAGCTCGGGTCTATTCGCCTCTGCCCTATGCCGTCTTGGGAATTGGCCTCTGGCTGGCTTTCCTTCAATCGGGCGTCCATCCGACAATCGGTGGCGTTTTATTGGCCATCACCATCCCCACCCGTAGTCCAGCAAATATCCGGACCATGCTAGCCCAAGTGATCAGTTTGCTCCAGAGTTTTGAGCTGCCTGTGGAATGGCAGAACAATCCCGACAGCAGGCGGCAAGCGGCCGTCAGCACAATCGAACATATTAGTGAGCGTATGCAATCCCCCGCCCAGCGTCTCGAAGAGCTCTTGACCCCTTGGTCAACATATATCATCCTGCCACTGTTCGCCCTTGCAAACGCCGGCGTGCTCATAAATCCAGATTCCATGAGTACATTGAGCAGTAGGGTTAGCATGGGAATCATTCTTGGTCTAGTCATAGGAAAACCGCTAGGGATCTCGCTGATCGCTTTCGGAGCCGCTCGATTGGGCATAGCCGAACTGCCTGAAGGCGTTCGCTGGCGGCAGCTAGTCGGCGCCAGCTTCCTGGCTGGGATTGGTTTCACCATGGCGCTGTTTATCAGCAGCGCTGCGTTTTCCAACGAGCCCGAGCTGTTGGAAATCTCTAAGCTGGCGATTCTGGTCGCCTCAGTGCTTGCGGCGGTATTGGGTTCTGTCGCATTGTGGGTGACAAGCCCCAGCGCAGAAGCGACGACCTCGATGGAACCAATAGCCGTATCTTCAGATTAGAATCGATTCAGAGATAGATTTTGACTTGAGTTGGTTATAACAGCCCCAGGGCTTCAATTCGCCGTTCGCTCTGCCGAAGAATGTATTTAATGAAATCCAAAGTCAACCCATAGTCGGTTTCGTCGGTGTACGCGAGGAAAATTGTACTCACCTCAAGGAATTTCTTCTCTTGGCTCACTCGTCATCATCGTGAATACAATAATATTTCTGCAACTTGGATTGATTCACTGAAGCCACGCCGTTCAAATAAACCTCCGCCTAATAGCATGGCGGTGGCTCTCAATGATGTGACAGCAATTTCCAATGATCCTGCCCTTCATGCCTGAGAGCGGCGTATCCAAAAGGCTATTATCTTTTGTTTTCTATCTGGGAAAAGGGTCGGGGCGTTCATAACGCTGCCAATAGCAGCGGTGGACTTTGAAGATCGTGTTGCAGTTCAGTGAAGGCACTCAGTTCTCTTACCAATCAAGACCACCCTCGTTTTACCTCCCTTCCCTTTCCTGACTTG
>DASRZI010000179.1:0-3043 GCA_035686605.1 Candidatus Zixiibacteriota bacterium | reverse complement strand
CTGCCAACTTCCAACGCCGGTTGGTTTGGAGTACATCATAGGCCGAGTATATGGATTATCTAATCGCCGGACTCATCGTTTTAGCAACGATCAGGCTGTTCTTCCAAACTGGAAAACCATTACAAGAGTGCTTTCCAGATTATGTGAGCCAGGATGACCAATGCCAATATGGTTCCCGACCCAGAATGCTCGATGGTGTTTCGACGATCCAGGTTAGCTGATCAGCGGTCACCGGTTTCATCTATCCTAAGGCGCATTACCGGTCGAATTTCTGATCGACGCGCGGCCTCAGAGAAGCCCAGTTGATGAAAAACTGAGATAACCCCGGTATAGCTCTGTGATTCTGGATTCTGGCTGGCTTCGGGAATGAGTGGATAGGCCTCGACTATAATGGCTCCATTTTCTCTCGCATAAGAAATGGCGGCCTGGGTTAGCTGGGCCATGATCCCCAGACCCTGATAGGCCCTGGCAATGAAGAAACAGACGATCGACCAGACTGGCTGATCGTCGACTCGCTTGAGGACGGGGGATCGATCTAGGACTGGAAAATCCTCCCGCGGCGCGATAGAACACCAGCCAACTGGTTCGTCATTGGCAAAAGCCAGGATCCCAGGGATACGATCAGACAAGACGATGTCCTTCATAGCCTCACAATTTCCCTCCCCATAATTACGATCGAATTCCTTCCGCCTAAGACGCCACCACATACACCAGCAGCCCCTATTAGAGTCCATCTGCTCGAACAGCATTTGCATGTTTCCCCATTCTTCAGGCACAACAGGCCTGAATTCTAGGGCGGGCAAGCGATTATCCATCGTAGGAAGTTGATTTTCTATGGTGGGCAGTTGTCCAAGGTGGACATCTGCCCACGACAGATCACTCTTTCGACCTCGCACTCTAGATGAAAGCGGCAGCTAGTACTGGCGCTCTCCAGAGCTTTTGGCTGATAAACCTATTTTGGAGCGGGAGTTCGCGAGTGATCACTCCATAGCTGTTTGTGGTTCCAATACGCCGAAGAGATTTCCCTCAATATCCGAACAATAGGCGTGCATCCCAACTCCGGGTATCTCGTTCGGTCCGTGAACCTTTTGGCCGCCAGCTTTCTCGATCTTCTTGAGAGTTTCGTCGAGAGATTCGACTTCTAGGGTATTTATCACGTCCTGGTCAAACTCCCGACCCATTATGCCGCCGTTTATCCCGGGCTCATCGTCAGGACCTGTAGTGACTAGCCAGTATGTCTGTTCACCCTCCCCCCAATTGCTAATTTCCCAATCGAAGATGTCTTTGTAGAAGCCAGCAATCTTCACTGGATCATCAGCCAGGATCTCAAAATGGACTGGGCGTTTCATATCTATCTCTCCTTATTCTGGACCATGTCGGACCGTGTTCGACAATGATACAAGACCCAGACCTGTATCTCCGGATAGTTTTTATACCAATATATTCAGGTTCAATCACGCTGGCAATCTTGCGTGTCGGCAATCTTGCACGTTGGCGATCTTGCGCGATGGCATCCTTGCCACAACCTCTTCATCTTTCATCTTTGGTGGCAGATCAGGATACGTTTCATATCACCTTCTTACCTATCCAGGTATGCTAACCTGCGGTTGTTCGCCATAGCTGCGCTGCACATAGCGCCGTCCTACGCCGCGGCTTCTTGCTGTCGTGATATCCATAGGAACCAACTCATACTTCAGTCGCTCTCCATGCCTATAGATGGCCGTACATACGGGGCAGTGGACAGTTTGGCGGCCAATCTTCGCTTTACCTCTATCGTCAAACAGGACATTGGCCATGTCCGAGTTCATGCCTGCGCCACAAATGCATCTCAGAACAATTCCAATCTCAGCGAGGTCCATCGCGTTCATCCTTTTCAATAGAACTAATGTTCTATAGTATAGCAACATTTTCTCTCTCGTGCAACAGATTGGATTCATAATGAGATTAGTTATTGGAGCAGGTGGAGAAGATCGCTAGTGGTTCCCTTGGCTAAATGCGGTTCTGTAAGCCCGCAACCCTGTCCGAGCAAAGAGTTCGCGAGGAAGATCCCAAGACATGATGCCAAGTCAGCGGTCTACTTTCGCAAATACAGAGCTAGATGCTCGCTCTTAATCCAACCAGGAGGAAAGGGGGTCTGATCATTTGATAGCAAGGCCAGGGCCATCCTGACCTTGGTCCGAACAGCCGCGCTATTTTCCCACTGCAAGCCAGAAATGGCGACGATGGCCTCATCCCGTGTCTCCGGATAAAGACGACCGGTAATGGTCAAGCTGACGATAGCCCAGCTTCGAGTAAATACACTCTTGTCATGAAGCATCTCAACCAGAGCGCTGAAGATATCGCCCACCGTTCTCTCGTCGGCGACAATATAGCCGAGGATCATGGCTATATGCCAGCGAACCATGGCCACATTGTCACTCCTGCCATAATGAATAAGGTCGTGTAGATGTCCGCGGACCAGGTCAGGCCGTGACCGGCAGATCTTTTCAAGAGCATCGGCCGTCCGGCCACGAATCACTTCGTCCTTCTCGCTTAATCCCGCATATAGATCATCGTAGAGTTCATCATTGGAAAGAACAAGCGCGACCACCTCGTCTGATAACCCATCAGAACGCAGATCCCCACCCGATAGTATTCCCAGCAGTTGATTCATCGTCCGGCTGCCTTATCGCAATCCAGGCTACAAGATTCTTTAGAAAGTATACATGATAGAACCGTGCGTTGAGACTCTAAAGTAGATTGCGAACAACATGGAATCGATCGCCATATTACAAATAAACACGAGATGGTATGATACCCATGGAGTCATCTCGAAAAGAAGAAAGGCAAGTAGACGTCCAAGAAGGATAATATGCCGAAGTACAGACGTTATGTTTTTGGTGATTTTACCGGTTACCTGTTAGATCCTCGTTTTACTGATACATCCCATGATTTGGTCGCGATTCGACACTCATCTGCGGTCTCACACTGGTCTGACCAGCACATTCACAGCCATGGGGAGTCCGAGGAATATTACCTGCTCCTTGAAGGACAAATGGACCTT
>DASRZI010000178.1:0-4611 GCA_035686605.1 Candidatus Zixiibacteriota bacterium | reverse complement strand
CCTGGGACCACATCATCAGGCAGAATTAGCAATCGTCCGATTGTTCCCACCAAGCTGATCAGAATATCGCCTGGTTTAACGCTGCATGATATTAGTTCATTATATTTTTTTTCGTTAATGTAGTAGTCGCCATAGTATGGATCATTTCTGATTACTTGCTCTTGACCGTATACTTTGTAGCCATCTGATTCAAAGCAACTCTTCTTTAATGAAGATCCAAATGGCCCCGCTTTTATTGCGTTTGCCTCATGTGCTGCAAGAAGATCAATGTTTGCCCAGCACCAGCCTTTGGGAAGGGATGGGAGATTGGACGTATCGGGTGGTAGAGGTTCTTTGTATTTATCTCGCCAGTACTTGGGGGGATTCTTGCCTCTGGCTTCGTAATTATTCAGTTTCTCTTCTTCCCACTTTCTTCGTCGCTCAGCTAGGATACGCTTGAGCAATTCGTCCGCGGGCTCGACATCCGTGTGCTCTTCCCTCCATCTCTCCGTCAGACGACCTTCCACAGCAGCCTTGAGCACTGAGGCTTGAAAACGCTTCAAATTCGACTTCACCCGCTCCAACGCTGCCACACCAGCATCAAGGTTTGTTAACAGCTCATCGAGTTTTTCGACAATTCTCTGTTGTTCCGAAGTGCTAGCTAAGGGGATCTGGTATTCTCTAAAAAGTGGGAATTCAATGCTGTTTACGGTCGTTCCAGTTTTGCTGCAAGTTTGAAGAATCTCATTTGAATATCTCATTAATGCATATGCGATATACTCAGGGACTATTCCCTTGCCTGGTACAAGTCCTTTCATGTCTTGGTTTAGTGTTACAGGCACCTCGTTGACTGCTATTGGTAGAGTGTGTCGAAGGATCCCGCTTCTAACGACCATCAACAGGGACTTTGATCCGAGGAGAGTTGTAGACGAGGCTCGTACTGCTTCTTCAGTTATATAATCTGTTGCAACTGTTAGCTTGCTTACCTTCATGTCTTTTGGAGAAATCCATGGTATTGTACCTTGTTCCCAGAATTCAGGATGGTTCTTACTTGGCGTCCCCCCGCCAAACCATTCTCCAAGCTCCCTAATTATAGCCCAGCACCAGCGCTCTGGCAGTTGTCTTGAGTCCATACTCATGCCACTAACTTCACGTTCAGTTCATCGATGATTTGATCGAGCTTATCGCCAAAGAGTTCAAAGACCTTTCCTCGTGATCCGTTCTGGCCAAACCAGCCGTAATCGAAATCATCCATCTCGATCGAGATGCTTGTTGCGATATGCTCGACGATCTTATCCAGCCAAAGGCGTTGTTCTTCGTTAAAGAATGCACCTACCTTGGCATGCTCTTCCAACCAACCCTGATATCTCTCCCATACGTTGTTTGCAAAGGGAACGAGGATTCCATCGGGATTAATCGCCTGGCGGATTAGAGAAACCAGGTCCACCAATTGCTTGCCGCCACTGCCGCGAACGCGTGTTCTCTCCAGTGTTTCGAATGCCTGCCACAATTCCTCTCCGGAGGTGTTCAAAGGCGGGCGCTGAATACGCTGAGCGATCTCTTTGATATCCTTGAACTTGAGACGGTTAGAATACCTTTCAGAATAGAGTAGTTGAATTGCCAGGATTTCATCCTTGTTTTCCTCTATCCATTCACGGAATTTCCCCACTTGCATTGTGGCCCGTTCCCTTGCTTTCTGATCATGACCGGCAATCAGAACCTCATCCAAGCTGACTTGATCGATGATTTGATCTTTCTGGGCTTTTATCTCCAATAAGCGATTCCGCAAATCAGGTTTGAGCAAAGGCTCGACAGCTTTACCAGCCAGTTCTATATAGGCCTCCCCTAGCTGCTTTTTAGTAGCTTCCTCGTAATCCTCCAACTCGAATCTTTCTCTTGCCGCCCTTTCTTGAGTGTCGGGCTGGACCGCTTTGATAATCTCATGAGCAATGCTGCCAACCGATTTGCCACCGGCGATCTCCTCCACCTCCTTCCGCTGGGAATCCGTCAACATCCGATCGAGGCGGGATAGCCTGCCAGCAAGTGTTTCCAGCGTGTCCGGATTCAGTCCACCTTGGGCAACATAATTAAGGAGTTTTTTAAAGTCAGCAGTAGGTTCGCGATTGAGAGACTGGCATTCGGTAATATCTCCCTCCGTTAAACCCACGCAATCGATTATGACGAAATGTGACTTACCGCCACGTGCATCAGGAGTGACAGCCATAAGGTCATCACGATTGATGACCCGCACACCGCGGCCCTTCATCTGATCGAAATAAAGGGCGGACTGGACATTGCGCATGAACATGACTATTTCGAGAGGCTTGACGTCGGTGCCTGTAGCGACCATGTCCACACTAACCGCGATACGCGGATTGTACAGGTTGCGCAGATTTGTGAGGATGTCCTTAGGCGTTAGATTCGAGACTCTTTCCCAGGCGAGATCCTCGCGCTCGATACCATCCTCGCCCAGGACTTTCTTGAGTTTCTTCATAAAACCGGTGCGATACGTGATCTTCTGGCAGAAGTCGTTGCCCTTGCCAAATTCCTGGCGGATTATCCCGACAATATCATCTGCGTGAGAATCATCCTTGGCGAAGATGAGTGTCTTGGGCACTTCCTCGCGCCCGGGGAAAATATCTTTGAATAACTTGTCCTTGAACGTGCGAATCACAGTCCGGATCTGATCCTCGGCAATTACATCACGATCGAGCTGGTTGGCTGTATACGTGAGATCTTCATCCAGTCTTTCATACATGACCTTACGGGTCATCCGATCGCGCTTGCCAACGTAGTTGCCGGCATCAACTGAGGAACCTGAAGCTGTAATCCTGGTTAGAATCCTGTAGACGTCGAAATCAACGTTGACCCCGTCAGCCACTGCCTCGTCATGACCGTATTCCATTACGAGGTTGCGATGGAAGTAACCTATTGTCTGCTTCGACGGGGTTGCAGTGAGCCCGATTATGAACGCGTCGAAATACTCCAGAACTTGCCTCCAAAGGTTGTAGATCGACCTGTGGCATTCATCGACAATGATGAAGTCAAATGACTCAATTGGAAGCTCTGGATTGTACTCAACGGGCAGGGGTTCCTTATTAAGAGGTCGCATGGAATCAAACATCGAGCCTTCTTCATTTCCTGGATCGAACTCGGCCTCACCCTTAAGAATGGAATAGAGCCGTTGAACAGTTGTGATTACAGCTCGGCTGGCAGGGTCTATAAGATTCGATCGTAGCTTCTGGACTGTGTAAAGTTGGCCTAGGCGATGGTTTTCACCGGGGGGGTGGAACGACGCTATTTCATCATGGGCCTGGTCAACGAGATTCCTGCGATCGGCCAGGAAGAGCACTCGCTTGGCCTCTGCGTGTTTGATCAACCGGTAAATGAAGTTTGCCGCCGCATAAGTCTTTCCTGATCCGGTCGCCATCTGGATGAGCGATCTCGGCCGGTTGTCTGCGAGTGAGCGTTCGAGTCTCTGAATCGCTTCGACCTGAGCTCGCCAGAGTGAACCAACAAGCAATGGAGGCATATTCTCTAGAGCGGCTCGAAGCTGAGCGTCTCGCTTAACCATTTCGAGTAGTGTTTCCGGTTTATGGAAGTGGAAAAGATCTCGGCTACGGGGAAATGGATCCAACTGATTAGTGAACTGAATGATCTCGCCTGTTGATTCGTAAAGGAAGGGCAATGGTCTCTTATGTGCAGGAAGATCATCAGGAAGTCCTGCTGAGTAGCGTGCTGATTGTTCCTCGACCCCTTTCAGTGGGATACCGACAGCTTTCGCCTCGATGATCCCGATAGCTTTCCGGTCTACGTAGAGTAGATAGTCAGCCGTGCCATGACCAGATTTTAATGAGAAATTGCGTACTGCAATGCCTAGCCCCGCACTCAGATCTATTTTGGCCTTGTCTTGAACTACCCAGTCTGCAGCAGTGAGCTTGGCATCGATCAACTCTCGCGCTTCGTCCTCTGGTCCCATCTCCCACCCTCAAGCAGAGTAACACAGCCGAAAAGGTTCTAACGACTCGTATACCTTTCGCACTCTCTCGATTGGACGACTACGCGGGGGCGGTACTATCCTAGCACAGGAAAGCCCACCAACAAACGAAATCAGTGGTTTCACACAGGCTCTGTCAGGTTTTGATAACAATATTGACTAGCGACAAGCTGATCCTCCGTGATTGAAGAGCGTGTCTTTTGATTGATGGCTGATACCCTCGAACCTTGGGCAGGATCGGGCTGCTTGCCTTTGCTTCAACCAGCTTTAATAATCAATTTGTTGTTTGCTGATCAAATGTTATTTCTTGCTCAGGTTAAACTGGACAATACCGAGGGTTCCGGCTTTAACCACGACAAGATATGGCCCATCAAACCCCACAGGCAGCTGGTAATGCACATAGCCAGTAACTCGCTCGCCAGGATTAAGCCTACCTATTCTAAGATTGCTTATACGAAGGTTCATGAATGTCTGCCTTGCTTTATTGTGTGCTCTGATCCGTGCTGCCTTAATAACTGCTCCATAATTGTAGGCTAATGAAACAAAAGCCGCTGTATAATCATAATAAGGATTAACGTACGTTATACTTGTTCCTGCATAATTCCCGTATGTACTGTTACCAGAGCTGTTTAAAA
>DASRZI010000177.1:0-3241 GCA_035686605.1 Candidatus Zixiibacteriota bacterium | reverse complement strand
GAGGCATTGATGCCGTCCAGCAAGCGGCACGTCAGGGGAAAATTATCTGCATGTCCATGGGACTGGGTAGGGCCGCGCTGCAAGGGCTCAAGATTGATGATTCACGCAAGCGGCTGGCGCGGGGGGCAAATATTCAGCCCCGCTTGGAATACTGCCTGGCCCTGTTTCTGGTTTGCGCGGAGAAGTACAGCTATTTTCTTCCGCACGATGGATATAGTGTGAACAATAACGACAGTTCTGTCTGGCTAACGAGGTTTCCTGAATTTGACAAACCCCTGGGACCTCCCAAGGGACCGGCCGTCCAGGATGGGTACAAGTATACTCGAGAGTTTGAATCGGCGAGTGTGTTCCTGGATATTGAGACAAAAGAAGCGAAGATAACCTGGAAGTAGACCGCACAGCGGCTCTTCGAGCAGCATAAGCTGGTAGAAAGAAAGCTAATATGAAGAAGAAAATCGCAATTGCTGTTTGTTTGTTTGCATTGGTAAATGCGGCCGTTGTCGCGGAGCCCACTCAGAAAGAGATTTTGGATTCGCATAACAATAGCCGCGAAGAGCGGCTGGCGTTTATGAAAGACGGGAAGTTCGGGATGTTCATCCATTTCGGCATGTATTCGCAGTTAGGAGGCGTGTGGAATGGCAAGAAGTGGCCCGGCCCGGGAGAGTGGATCCTTAAGAAATCCGGGATGCCTGTGGAAGAATACAAGAACGTGGCGAAATCCTTCAATCCGGTAGAGTTCGATGCGGAAGAGATCGTGACGCTGGCAAAAAAGTCCGGCATGAAATGGATCGTCTTTACGGTCCGTCATCATGACGCCTTTGCCATGTTCGATACCAGAACAACCGATTGGGACATCGTGGATGCCTCTCCATACGGTAAGGATATTTTCAAGGAATTGACGGATGCCTGCCATAAGCACGGAATTAAGGTGGGCTGCCAGTTTACCATAGGGCGTGACTGGACCCATCCGATCATCGGTGACATGAGGTGGAAACGAAGTGAGGCTGGACGGAAATATTGGGCTGAATATTTTGAAAATACAGTTCTTGCTCAGTTGCGTGAACTCGTTACCAATTATGGTGAAATATCGATTCTGTGGTTCGATTCTCCGGTTGGCTCTGATAAAACCGTAGCGGATCGCCTGGTGGCGACTGTGCATAAGTACCAGCCGAATTGTGTGGTCAATGGACGCGGCGGCGGACATGGTGATTATTTCTCCACCAGAGACAGTACGATTGTTTCTGTGGTCCGCCCCCATCAGTTTTGGGAATGTTGTTCCAAAGTTAGTAACTCCTGGGCCTATGTCGTACAGGATGTCGCGCGGTACAAAAGTAAAAGAGCGCTCATACAATACTTTGCCGATATCATCGGGAAGAACGGGATGAATCTGCTCAACCTGGGTCCCAATCCAGATGGCAGTATCGATCCCGAGAACAGTATTCGCATGGAAGCCATCGGCACATGGATCAGGAAGAATGAAGAAGCGGTTTATGGAACCGGTCATAATCCCTACAAACAGGCCTTTGATTTTGGAACCATCACCACCAAGCCCAGGAAGATGTTTCTTCACTTCTTTATCTGGCCTGAAGACACCTTCAAACTGAACGGATTAAAATCAACCGTCAAGAAAGCCTATCTGCTGGAGTCCGGATCTGAAATAGAATTTGCGCAAAGTAAGGATACCCGGTCAGGGCTCAATACGCTGGCCTTGCGTCTTCCGGAAAAAGCGCCCGATCCAGATGTTTCTGTGCTTGTGCTGGAGTTGGAAGATTCCGTCGAAGTAGATCCAAGGATTGTTCCGCTGCACGGTGGAGATATTGTGCTTGAACCCTATCTGGCAAAGATTACCAGTACAGATGGGCGGCCGACGGCGAGAATCGAAGCCCGGGATCGTGGCGGGCTGAACGACTGGCAGAAGGCGTCAGATATCATCGAATGGAATGATTTGGCCTTTGCTGCGTCCGGGACACACTGTTTGGATCTCTACACGGGTGGGGCGCGTGGCAATACGCTGGCGAAGGCGGCCGCTTTCGTGGTTGAGGTCACGGCACCCGATAGTACGTCGAAAACCTATGAGATCAACTACGAATCCAACAAGAACTCGAAAGCAGTGGTCCTCGGTAATCTCAGCGGCCTGAAACCTGAAGAAGTTATCATTAGACCCACGGCCAGCTTAAGAGCTTCGGCCGATATTGAGATCCCTGTTCCAGGAACATATACAATCAAGATGAAGTTGAAAGACGATATTAGCCAGTACTTTCCTTTAAGACAGGGGCGAATCCGCCAGAAATAGCGACAAAAGGAGAGAAACATGAAGCAGAGAGCTTTTACACTCATTGAATTGTTGGTCGTGATTGCCGTGATTGCCGTTCTGATGGGCATTCTCATACCGGCTCTCAGTAGGGCACGAGACCAGGCAAAACGTGCGCATTGTGGTGGTTCCATTCGACAACTCACGTATGCTGCGGTTATGTACAGCGAGGACAACAGGGGTACGTTTCCTCCGGGGCAGGCGGTGTATGGGAGGTCGTGGGGCATCTATCCGGTGTGGATCAGGCAGAATACCGAAAATCAAGGCTTCATAGCGCAGGGCATACTCTTTGAAGCTGGTATCGTCAAGGACCCCAAGCTTTACTATTGTCCAGGCAATAGGAATCCGAATCTGAAGTATGGCAAGTATCTCGCACCCAACCCAGGCGGTGGCTGGCCCCAAACTGGGCGTGTTCCCGAGGATGTTCCCGCTACGCAGAACTGGATCTGGACAACCTTCCACTACCGCTCCCTGTGGACGGGTAGCGAATGGCGTGCAGTGAGTTCGCATAAGGACAATGGCGGTACCGCCATATTCGCCGATGTTTTTACCGATCCGTCTCGAGGTGTCGAACTGCATCACAAATCAGGTTACAACGCGGGCTATGCGGATGGCCATGTCCGTTTTGTCAAGGATCCAGAGCGTGTGATTGAAGGCCTCAATGGCGGCAGTTCCTATCATACCAACTACGACTTCCAGGACTATGCCTGGAAGGAATTTTTTGATGAGGGTGGCAGAAGATACCCCTTGCCTGATAATGTGACGAGTATGATTACGATCGATTAAGCAGTAGGGTTTGCTGGTAGGCCAAAACGGAAAGGCATCGACACCCGTTTATGAAACCATTGGGAAGTGTTAGCTATCCTTTATTCAACGGTTTGATGTAAAAGAAAGCAATGATATGAATACTGAAGATTATTGATACTATTG
>DASRZI010000176.1:0-21358 GCA_035686605.1 Candidatus Zixiibacteriota bacterium | reverse complement strand
CCTGAAGCCACGATGGTGTTCCCACCCCGCCATTTGGTCCAGGGACTAACTTAACGGGTGGTACATATTATTGGGGCAGGTCATTTCGATATTTCCCACCTGTCTCTTTTTAACATAATACCTGTCCAATTGGTCAGGTATTGAACATGACTATTAACCAAGGAAACCTTGGCGCTACTTTCGAATACAGTGATCCATATGCACCTTAGCTCCAAGAACCTTTTCGAGCACTCACTTGTGATTGAGTTTGCTGCCACCCAGAATCAGCCGAGTCCCGCTGCCGGTTTCGACCGGTCAAACTATCACTTGTCCGATCATTGAGATAGGAATTGGATCTAGATCAGGTTGTTCTTTGCCGCCAAAACCAACGCTTCAGACCGAGTTTGGACTCCCAATTTCTCATAAATATTGGTCATGTGGAATTTGAGCGTGGACTGGCTGATCGATAACCTTAACGCAGATTGCTGGTTGGTTAATCCCTCAGCCAAAAGTACCAACACTTCCAACTCGCGATCTGTCAGGTGAAAATCCACAGCTGGTTGAGGTTGGGCTACGAGATGAGCGCCGACTTCGCTGGAAAAGACCATCTTGCCCTGAAAAGTCGCACGGATTGTGTCCGCCAGATCCTGCGCAAGGGAACCTTTGGTGATATAGCCTAGGGCGCCGTTTCGGAGCATGGTATACACGCTCTCATGGTCCTGGAAACTCGACATGACCAAGATCTTTATAGCTGGAAGTCGCTCGTGTAGTGTTTTCGTGGCCTCAATCCCATCCATAACGGGCATGACGACATCCAATAGAATTATGTCCGGCTGATATTGTGTGCACAGAACAATACCCTCCTGTCCATTGGCGCCCTGCCCAACCAGATCTATATCTGGTGTCGCAGCCAGGATCGCCTGAACAGTCCTGTGAATCTGGAGATGGTCGTCAACAAGGACAACCCTTATGGAGTTTTCATTACTCATCTGCTGCACCATAGAGTAGTTCCATGTATTGACATGGTCTCTATTTCAAGTATGCGGTCTTGCAAAATCCAGCTGGAGCGTAGACCGGTGTGAATCAGAAGCCAAATCGCAGCCCCGATTGTGCCGTTCGAAAAGCTCTTCGCGGGGCACTAGGTTTGGCCGCAGCGGCGTGACAAACAGCATTGCGCCTAGTAGATTTTCAAGGATATCCACATTTTAAGGGAAAACAAACGGGTTAGGTGGTTCCAGGTTCTATCTGCTCCTCTGTAAAACAGATCTCCACCACATGATGTCAATCTTCAGACTGCGCTGGCAGCTTGTCCATGATCCAAGTTTTCGAAAGTTCTTATCTGCGAAAAAAACAGGAGGAGAAGTGGGCACGATTGGGCTCGAACACCAAGATGGGCGAAGATCCACAGTGATCGAGTCACAATGGTGTCTCTCCTCTTGTATGATCAGCCAGACCCTATGCGGACCCACCGACCGATTCTGGCCACACTTTGCCCAGCGGCTGCGCCATCCGAATGCTTTGCAGGAGGAAATCAGACGAATTCGCCAACTCCATTCAATCGGAGAGGACTATAACCACAGATGCTCTGATATCTACCATCCTGATCTCCATGGCCCTATTCTTTTATACCATCGGCGTTTGGGCAGAACGGCTATCGGGACGGCTGAAACCTCGGCACCTGATCTTTTTCTGGGTAGTGCTGCTCCCGGTCAGTACTCGTTGGACTTGGCCGGAGCTGTTTGATCTGCGGTTCGCGACCATCTTCTGAACGGCCTCATAACCCACGGTCGCCTGAAGGGCCAGCACGTCGTCCAGTTTTAGATTGATCGAACTGCCGCTAAACAATTGGCCTGTGGCGATTGACGCCGGCGCTCGTTAAGAATCTGGGAAGCTCTGTGAAGCTTGACGAGTTTGAGGTCGAACTATCCTGTTTCGATTCTTGACTTTGCCGTGAATCTTTGCTGGTTGCCTGGTTTTAATGGGCAAGCCATATTCTCCAGATTTGGCGAGAACAGCTGCAGGCGTCGAAAGCTACTAGACCCTGGGGGGATTACGCTAACGATATTTCAAAACCAACCCGACTCAGTTCACGCGAAATCATTACCCAAGCGCAAAGCCCTTCCCGAAAAGTATCGTGACTTAATCAGAGAGCATCAATCAGCAGATGGTCTCGTAAAAAAACCTACTCCTACGAGTGCGTTGTAGCACACATTGGGAGCTGATGTATGGCCATTCAACGCGCCATTCTGGATGATACAGGTTCCGTGAACATCTGCCGGCTAAGATAATCTCGCTCGTCTTACTAAAAAGAAAAACCCTATTTTGGAGTATTGCCAAAATAGGGCTGCAAAGCAGACGTGCCAAAAAATAGTCTTTCAGTAGAATCTTCCGCCAGTACTAGACATGTTCAATCGCAGCCGTTTAGCCGGTTCAGTTCTTTCTAGGACGAGAACTCCGTTGTGGGGAATTTTCGCGACAAGACTCGCTGCCAGAAGA
The DNA here is from genome assembly GCA_035686605.1 of Candidatus Zixiibacteriota bacterium. Lineage (GTDB taxonomy): Bacteria > Chloroflexota > Anaerolineae > Promineifilales > Promineifilaceae > UBA11865. The sequence continues at coordinate 18,883 of DASRZI010000176.1, read as the reverse complement.
AATCTGAGACTTGGCGCGTGCTCGCCCAGCAGGAAAAGATAATGACTTCGGCGAATCACGATCGTACCGGGATCGCACGATTTGAGAGAGGGTTAATCCAGATTCATTCTTACGATATAAATATCGTGATCGTGCCGCCGGACTGACTCAATCGCTACTCTGTAACAACCGAATCTGGAATAGAAGGGCACGGCGTTGAGAGTTGCTTTCACCACAATTGGGCGAAGGCTGATCTTCTTCGTGGCGAAACGAAACAGTTCTGTCCCGTAGCCTTTTCGATGGTCATCCGGGTTGACGAACAACCCAACCACCTCTGACTCCTGGATATGGACGAAGCCACGAATAGCCCCCCTATCACGCAAGGAGTATACCTCGGCATTCGCGATGGCATTGGCCATGCCCTCAGCTGAACGCCCTTTATGCCAAATTTCGATAACTTCCGGTGGATACGATGTGGCGCAGCCGGCTTCGGTGGCTTGTACCATGATGTCGAAAAGTCGTTCAGCCTGATTGGGTGTGGCTTTGCCTATTTCATTCATGGTCTTGGGATTTGCCTAGCGAGGATATGTTCTCGAACAGGTAGTTCTAGAACATAATACACGAAAGACGATGCTTTTGGTCATAAAATGCGCTGCCAAATATATACTACCAGGCAAATATTGTCTTTCGTACTAGTGCGTTTTTGCATAAATCCGATCAAGACAAAAGACGAGTGGATGCGAGGATTTGCGCGAATTGAGGAGCTGCAGACGGCGAAAGGTCACAAGTCGTAACCGCACACAGCCATCAGCCGCTGCACATTGGTGATGTTGGCAATTTACAGCCGTATGGGGAAGTAAGCCGATAGTATGAGCAGGCCATCCTGACTTTTCTCCGGTTCAGCGTGGTCGTTTGGCTCATCTGGCTGGTGCCCTACCTCACCGGTTTCTTCAATTCCATGTAGCTGCCAGCCCCACGGAGGCTGTCACTCTTAGATGGCTTGTGAAGACGTGCCGTTTTTCGACTTCTTGATTTGCTTCTTGCGGAGGTCGTGACGCAATTCACTCTTGCGAATGCGTAATGATTCGGGAGTGACCTCAAGCAAATCCTCTGGTCCCAAGTACTCAATACGCTCGTCCAGAGACATTTCCCGGGGGTCGGGCAGCGATTCGGCAATACCCCGCGGTACGGCCCGGTGTCCGGTGAGGTTCTTCGTCTTGCAGACGTTGATCACCAAATCCTCGCCACGTATGTGTTGACCCACCACTTGCCCACCATAGACTTGATCACTGGGCGAGACAAACAGCGTACCCCTCTGCATCAGGTGTATCAAGGCATAGGCGCTGACCGCCCCGGTCTCCAAAGATACTAGCGAACCGGTCTCCTGGACGTCAATTTCGCCCCGGTAAGGCTGGTAGCCATGAAAGAGGGTGTGGAAGATGCCTGTTCCCCGGGTCGCCGTGAGAAAAGGCTGGCGGAATCCGAGCAAGCCCCTGGTCGGCACGCGATATTCGCTGTAGACGGTGCCATCTTCGCCATAACGAATCCGCAGAAGTTCCCCACGCCGCTTGCCTAACATTTCGGACACAGGACCCAGGTAGTCGGCGTGCACTTCCAGGAAGAGGTCTTCGACTGGTTCCTGCCGGCCCGATTCGGTCTCGTGGAAAATAACCTCAGGCCGGCCCACGGAAAACTCGTACCCCTCGCGACGCATGGTCTCGATGACGATCGCCAGGTGGAGCTCGCCTCGACCAGAGACGATGAACTCGCTGGCCTTGTCTGTGTCCGCCACCCGAAGAGCCACATTGCTCTCCAGCTCTCGCATGAGTCGTTCGCGAAGATGGCGGCTGGTGACATATTTGCCTTCACGTCCGGCAAAGGGGCTGTTGTTGACATGAAATGACATCCGCACCGTAGGTTCTTCTACGGTAATAGGCGGTAATGCTTGTGGTTTGTCCCGGTCGGCCAGGGTATCGCCAATGCCCACCTTGGCTATGCCAGCAACGGCCACGATGTTACCGGCCTCGACCTGCTCTTGCTCGACCCGTTGGAGATTTTGGAATGTGTACAGCTTGGTCACCTTTGCCAGCTCCATCTCCCCGGAGGCGGAAATGTGCGTAATGGTTTGTCCGGAACGTATTGAGCCGCTGGTTAGTCGCCCAACGGCGATCCGTCCGACATAGTCGCTGTATTCCAGGGTGGTCACGAGCATCTGGGTGAGGCCGTCAGGATCAACACTTGGCCCGGGCAGGTATTTGATAATGGTGTCGAATAGAGGCCGTAAATCCGAAGCCAATTCATCGGGCTCAAAGCCAGCCTGCCTGTCCAGCGCACGGGTGTATATCACCGGGAAACCGGCCTGCTCTTCGGTGGCGCCCAGATCTATAAAGAGATCAAATGTGGCATTGACTACGACCTCTGGTCGCGATGCCGGACGGTCGATCTTGTTGACCACCAAGATCACTTTAATCCCGCGCTGCAAAGCCTGGCGGAGGACGAAACGAGTCTGTGGCATCGGCCCCTCAACGGCGTCGACCAACAGCAGAACGCCGTCGACCATATTGACCACCCGCTCCACCTCGCCGCCAAAATCGGCGTGGCCCGGCGTATCTACGATATTGATCGTCGTGCCGTTGTAACGAATACCGGTATTCTTGGCCAGGATGGTAATCCCGCGCTCGCGCTCCAAGGGGTTGTCATCAAATACGCGTTCTGCGACGACCTGGTTGGTGCGAAACACGTTTGTCTCGTGCAGCATGCCATCAACCAGTGTAGTCTTGCCGTGATCCACATGGGCGATAATGGCGATGTTTCGAATATCTTCTCTTGGTTGCGAACTCATTCTCTACTCAAGTGATTTGAAGGATCCCGCTGGTTCATTCCAGCCATGAGATCAATAAACCAAATAGATCAGGTGCTATCAATACATAAAAAAAAGACCCGGCCGCACCGGCCGGGCAATATTCCGAAAGGGTAAAGTTATTGTATGCCACAGCGGACATAATAGCAATTGTTTGTAGGATTATGCTCATAAGAGGTCATCATGATTCACTACACGAGAAACCTGAAATCCATCACCAGTGAAATGTTGCAGATTTTTTTCGTGGGTTGGCCTAACCCACCCTCTCCGGCAGCCCACCTAAATCTGCTCCGAAATAGTGACGAGATCATCCTGGCCATTCATGATGATTCCGGGCAACTAGTCGGATTTATCACCGCCATCAGTGACAAGTTCTCGCTGCCCATATCCCCTTGCTGGAAGTACTCCCCGGCTTTCATGGCCTTGGGATAGGAATGGCGTTGTTAATGCAGATGATGAACCAGTTGAAGCATCTCTATGCCATTGACTTGCGCTGCGATCCAGAAATGGTGCCCTTTTACCAAAAAGCGGGCTTGCTGCCGGCCACTGGCATGATGGTGCGCCATTATGGAAATCAGTCTGGATTATGAAGGAAGTAGTGGGCAGTCCGAGACGACGATATTTCGAACCTACCTTTCAGCCCAATAAAAACCACTGCCGCACATCAAACCCTCCACTACTTTAGTTACCCTCCAAATCAACAATAAACAGAAACTTTCCGAAATTGCCGACGTTCAAATAAGTTGACAGGTTTTAAATATGTTCATATACTTAACCTAGAAGTTAACTATTATGGACGAGCTAGACAACCTGCGGGACTTAGACATTGTCCTTGAAGCTCTCGCAAACAAGCACAGGCGAGAAATCGTTTACTGTTTAAGTTTGCAGCCCTGCTCTATAAGTGAGCTAGCCTCTAGGCGATGTCTTTCTTTGCCGGCCATTCACAAGCACATAAAAGTACTTGAGAACGCGGGCATGATAATGCGTAAGAAAATCGGGCGATCTAATTTCCTCGCCCTAAACCGAGAATCGCTGCATTGTCTGCAAGATTGGCTAAAGCAGTGTCACGCTTACTGGGGCAGTAATGAAGAGTCTTTGGAAAACGAAGCTCAATATTTTGTTAGAAAGAAGACCAATAGATGAGGAGAGAAGATGAAGAAATTTGTATTTTTAACCTTCGGATTTGAACCACCAACGCCGGAAATAATGGATTCCTGGCACAAATGGTTCGCATCCTTTGAAGACAAGATTGTTGACGGCGGCAACCCGTTCGCATCTGGAAGAGAAATCACGCATTCCGGAACCAAAGAACTGACGCTTGATAAGGGAGCAATAACCGGCTATATGATAATCAATGCTGAGAGCATGGAAGAAGCCGAGGGCATTGCCAAAGAGTGTCCAATCATCACAAGCATCAGAGTATATGAAGCAGTGTCGATGTAAAGCCATCTGTTTGCGAGTTGGTTTCTCCATCACAGGGTTACCTCTTCTAAGGCCACTATGCACGACTCGCTCGTTGGAGCAACATTTGTTTAATGGAGGATTCAGTTGGAAATAACAAAAGACACCCGCGTATCTGATATTCTGAAAGAATACGGCGATATCGCCCCCGTAATGGAAGTATTTGGTGTGAAGCGCGTTGGACGTTATTCAGTGCGCAGGATGCTGACCAAGGCCCTCAGTGTCGAAACGGCAGCCCGGGTCCACCGCGTCCCCCTGGACGAGTTTATTGCGACCCTAAATAAGGCGGTCGCCTCCGTGGAGTCCAATGGATCAATGGAGAGCCAGGAAGTATAAACAGCAAGCGTCGGTCCAACACTCAATCGTTCCCCAGGAAAAGTGATCATATCAAGATCCCAGGCTCGCTGTTGGAATGCGGCGCTAAGCAGCACGACCGGCTCCATTACTTCTCCCCATTCGGACTGGGCTGTGTTAGCGTGCCGTTTGCCTCGTCGGCTTTTTTATCCTGTGAATTAATTCCCAACATTGACACGCTGCTCTTTGGGCCTGTACCATAATTTTCGCAAACCCTTATCTCGATTCGGTGCGGCTCATATCCGTCTCAGCTGCCAGCACACCGACAGCATAACAGGAGAAAAACCGAATGCCAGAAGAAAACAAAGCCATTGTCCGTCGTTTCTATGAGGAATTCGCCAACCAGGGCATCCAATCGGTTGCGGAGGAATTAGTAGCCAGCGATTTCGTAGACCACAACCCGCCCAGCCCCGAGTTTCCACCCGGTCTTGAGGGCCTCAAGCAAGTGTTCGCCATGTTCCTCGTAGCGTTTCCTGACATGAACCTCACCGTCGAAGACCAGATAGCTGAAGGAGACAAGGTCGTTACCAGATTGACGACACGAGGTACGCACAAGGGCGAATTTATGGGCATTCCCCCAACAGGAAAGACAATGACGATAGGCCTGATTGACATTTTCCGTATAGAGGGCGGTCAGCTTGCTGAACACTGGGGTGAATCGGATACCATGGGTATGATGCAGCAGCTAGGCCTTGGACAATCACCAGGAGAATAATGAGATTGAGCTAGATCGGCTGAACCATACTAGCCCCATCAGTTTCAAAGATGGGGTCTTTTCTTTCTGGGCGGCTGTCCGATCCAATGAGTGAAGATACCTAACGACAGATATTGCCAGCGCTTCGCAAATCCCCACCGATGCCAGTGAGAACCATATCCACTTCGCACGGCTATCAAAGAACCGATTATCATGAATAATTGTGATTTGTAGCTAACCATCGCCGGTGTTGATAGAATAGTCAGGTTTTGCTCTGCCAGACCTTAACAGGCGATGTGGCATTTAATCATGGCATGTTGTACTGGCATCGCTCGTGATCGTTTGGCCCACAACTCGAAAATATGTGGAGCATAGCATGCAGCCGGGGGAGTGAGCTGGACTCAAGAAGACTGTCCCATTCTATTTCTTTGAGGAGAATTCAATTGAAAATTGGTTTTAGAGGTCTGGATCTTCCAGAAGGAAAAATTAAATACAACGACCAGATCCTGGATGCATTATCTAATAAGGATAAACCGAAGAAGGTATCGCCTTTCTATGTGGATTTTCTTCCTGGTGAATTCGACAAGTGCGACGTAATCGTCATAGCTAAGAGCTCAATCCTCGATCTCCTGATTCATGACATGGAGAAGATCGAGACGCGTATGACGCGTGTCACGGACGCCGAAGAAACTGCGATACTCCAGAGCTGCCTGGATAATCTCGAGGCGGAAGTGCCGCTTTCCGATCTCCACTTAACACGTCACGAATTTGGCGTGGTTGCATTGGCTGCGCCTTTTAGCCTGAAACCAGTAATTCAGATAGATGGAATTGTGGACATTGATGACATTATTACAACAGCGCTGGACAGGTCTGGTCTCATGTTCTTCTACACCTCTGGACCAAGCGAGTCACACGCCTGGTTGGTGGAAAGACAATCAGATATTGTTTCCTGCGCGGCTGCGATCCACACCGATCTGGCCCGCGGCTTTATCAAGGGGGATGTCATCAGCTTCGAAGAATACATGAGCTGCCATAGTTTTAATGATGCTAAGGCAAAAGGGATATCGCGGTTAACCAACCGCGATTACGTGGTACAACCAGGCGAGATCATCGAGATAAGATTCAACGTCGCCCCATAGCGTTGGCTAGGGCATGAAGGCTTGGGGGGCAGAGAACTGGACGTACCCGGGCCGTACTGACAAGCGTTATAAACACATAGAATCTTCCCACCTCTTCTTGCGTTGCCATCCACGCACACTAGACAGCGAAACGCAGATAGGGGAGTGAGTACGGAGTGAATGCTCCGTGTGTCAGATAGATCACCGTCATACCATTCGCCGCTCGGCCTTAATTCCTCCGGGTATAATGCTGATTATGGGGTCTCTTATGCTCTACACGTCATTTCGAGAGCTGCGATGACGTGTCAATGATTTCAGGACGGGATCAAGCATGCCCGCACACTAATCAGCCGAACAGATGAACAGGAGCATCGATTATGCAGTGCCTTCTCCTGCTCTTCCCCGTTTTCCTATTTCTCTAGAGTTATCTCTACAAAGCTGTGCTTCAGAGCGAATGACTGCCGCCCCTCGTTACTTTTCGATATCACCTGCTACCACAATGACTAAATTTCCCGCTTTCTGGCCCGTTTCAATATACCTGTGAGCCTCAGGGACCTGCTCCAGCGGATAGCGTCTATCTATGACAGTTGTTATCGTTCCTGTCTCAATAAGCTCTCTAAGGAAAATCAGATCCTCAGTCGTTCCACTGGCAGTCTGCATAACGACTTTCTTGCTGCTCGTCATTCTGGTCCAAAACCCGCCAACCATCTGTGACACATTGGGGTTAGCTAACAGATAAGTGCCATTTTGGGTCAGCGATCGCGAACTACGTGATAGCGAAATCGTGCCTACGACATCAAAAATAACATCATAGGTCAGGCCGTTCTTGGTGAAATCTTCTTGAGTGTAATCAATGACCTGGTCCGCGCCGATCGAGCTCAGCATGGCCAATTTGCTCGCGCTGTCTACTGCAGTCACTTCAGCCCCAAAGTACTTGGCAAGCTGCACGGCGAAAGTACCGATGCTTCCGCCGGCACCATTTATCAGCATCGATTGACCACTCCGGATATTTCCTTTTCGAAGAAAATGCAGTGCATCTCGCCCCCCAAATGGAACGGTGGCGGCCTCCTCGTAGGTCATGTTTGCCGGTTTTATTACCACTCCCCCATCCATCTCTCCAGGTTGTTCAGGCAGACAAATGTACTCGGCATTAGTACTGAATCCCAAACCGGAAGATCCAAATACTTGGTCGCCTACCTTAAACCGCTTTACATCTTTGCCAACTGCCTCAATTTCTCCAGCCAGCTCAGTACCCAGTATGGATACTCCTCTCGGTTTTATGAGGCCCCGCCATAGTCGCATGGCGAGACTGAGGTAGATTGGGAATTTGAGAGCACGCATCTCGCAGTCCCCTGCGGTTACGGTCGTTGCAGCTATCTTGATCAGTACTTCATTGTCCTTGGGAGAAGGTTTTTCTACCTCCCTAAGCTGAAGAACATCTGGCGGACCGTATTTTGTCCATACGATTGCTTTCATAAATATCTCTCCGGACAACCAGTCTCAAATGGCGTTAATAAGCCTGGCAAAGAAAAGGATTGAGCTTGGACGAGCATATTCCCGACCGCTAACCCTGACGAGTATCTACTGATTATCTTGCCCAATCTCGCCAAGATCTGTGCGGAATCCCTATGAGGAATCTGTGATGGACATATTGCCGAATCGGCCTTTGGCGACGTCTGGACGGCCGAAACGGTTTTTATCAGCGGCAGCCCCATCTATTTGGGCCGGCTCGATGCTGCCTGCCTCGATTTTCTCGGCGATGACTTTGGCGAAGTTGGCTACGCCTCTGTCTGCGAATTGCTGCTGCTGTGCGATTGTCTCGTCGGCGTACTCTTCGTAAGGCGGGCCGTTGTAGATCTCGAACCTGGAACCACCCTCAACAGGTACGATGCGAACGGTCGTTAACGAAGTGATGCCAAAGGCGGTACCTTCGGACGTTACGTAATTGGGAGGAGCAAAGTCGACATATAGGTATTTGATATCGCCTAGTATATGGCGGCAGTGGAATGAGGCGCCGATTTTTTCCCGGCCGCCTTCTGAGTCTGTCCTTTCAATGCTTATCAAGTCGTAATACAGTCGCTTCGCCTCCAAATTGGATACATAATCCCAGGCGACCCAGGACGGAATGGGGACAAATACCCCGGCATGGGCCGTGGCATTCTCGGCCGTCACGACAGAACGATGCCGCTCTCGTTCGATTAGCCATGCGGCTCGAAGATCGTGGATATAAACGTTGACCGCCCCATAATGCTCGTATTGCTCGACGTGTTCCAACATGCCCTCGGCAACTGGGTCGATACCCATGGCTTCCAATGCGGCTTCGGTCAGCAGACCATAACCTTGAATCCGAAATGTTTCGACGACCGTATTTTTCATCAAGCGATGGGCTAGAATCACGTCCGAGCCCTGCAAATCTGTATTTGTGCCGATTTTTTGCACCAGGTATTGGCCATAGTGTAGGAAGATTTTCAGGTCCAGTGCGGACATATTGATGCAGGCATTACAGTCGCAGGTGTTGTTGAGCTTCATCAGTTCAAGCAGCTGCCGAAATGAGAAATATGTTCTCTCCATGACGTCGAGCAGCTGTCCGGGTTGGTTGAATGCGTCTGAAGGGGCATAAGAGATAATGGCGTCGCCCTGGGTATTGGACACGATGAGTGGGGCCTCGATATTGTTTAGGATCGACTCGAAGAGCGCGTCCAATATCTCCTTGGCATGATCCAATTCAGAATGGGTTAGGAACTGGGTATAGCCTGTTATGTCGGAAATGAAGAAGTAACCTGTATCAATGCTCATTGAGTTTCTACCTGGGGGATCCTTAAATGGAATGGGTTGTCGATTAATACTACCCTCTAGTTCGGCATATTGAAAAGTAGACTGCTGCATTGTCACTGGTAGCTAATAGTGAGCTGTGGCACTCGGGAACGACAAAGGGTTTCTGGTGAAGTTGAATCCACAGAAACTTTCCCTACCTGCTACCGGTAAACGACGTCGACCGCTCACATACTCATAAGACCGCCGGTGTGAGCTGGGTGGAGTTATCAATACACGAGCTGTCAACTATCAAACCCAGCAACAGTCCAGATACGGGTACGATTGAGGGTGCCAGGGGACTTGAAACACTGCCGTCGCAAACTGGCAGGGTCGATGTGGTGGCTGCTGCTGGCTATTGAGAGTCAGATCTCTAGCATATCATTGAGCCTGATGCATAATTGTGTTGATGCGATATGTGGCTTTGATCATTCAGCGAGTAAACCTTGCCCTCCCCAAGAATTTAACTGCTTAGCGAACACCAGCCCGCACTGATTGTTGGTGCTCATTCAAATGTGAACTGAAAAATGCTTCATTACAAGATAGATATCATCATCAACCGGCCTGTAGATCAAGTGTTCAAGTTCATGACTGCACTTGATGACATCGATCAATTGATGGACGAGGTTGTTGATTCTCGGAAGGTAACTGCTGGTCCCGTTGGCCTTGGCACCCGAATGACCGAGAGCGTCAAACAAGGTCCTGTGCGCGAAGATATCATCTGGGAGATTACGGCTTTTGAGGTCAACCGGTTGTGCACTTTCGAGGCAGATACTTCACTTGGCAGAACAAAGGTATCTTACATGTTTGTACCTACGTAGGATGGCGCTCGGGTCGCGGCAGAAGTCAACATCCTAATGACGGGATTCTTTCGTGTCATCCAGCCTGTTATCCAATTCTTCCATAGGAGAAATCGCCAACGATATCTAGCCCAGATCAAGTACCAACTTGAAAACAGTCCGGATAGCTCATCTATAGAACCTTCCTAGTTCAAACAGACGACGTTTTACTGCGATAATGGTTAACGGGGGCATCTAGATCAAACAGGGGATTCCCGCACTTCCTTACCGTCGCTTGCGACACATCTTCAGATTTTTGGTCTTTGTCCATGTCAAGTGAATATCAATGCTGGTTTGAAGTTGGTTTTCAGAGAGGGCAGTCTCCCTTCCCTACCCCCGACCAGGACTTCTCTAGATAGTGTGGTCGTTCACCCCCTTAATGTATCAAGGCAACGGCACGACAAACTCATCCATTTCGAGAGGTGGAACGCTTGCGCCCGGTACTTTCTTCAGATACGTCCACCAAAATACGGTAATGTACTCCGTTTCTTCTCCTGCGATTGACTTGACGGCGATTCGTTTCTCGTCTCCTGAATCGATCTTCTGTTCGGCGGGACAGTTATCAGGTGCGATACAGGGCGCCCACTCAATCACGGGCAAGATCTCGGTTGGAAAGATCTGATAATAGATACTCTTCTCAGTATTATTGGTAATGACTAACACTTTCCCATCGATGGTTGCTGTCACAGGAGCGTCTCTGAAGGGACTCAAGACCGGTGCTGTCTCTTCTTGCGACCCAGAAGCTAGCGAGCAGCTCACCAATAGCAACCCGATAGCTGCCGCCGATAGCTTCGCAAGAAAACGAGCAATTAGGTCGACGATGTTAGTTATGCCCTTGATCTCCATATTGCCCTACCTATATTAACGTTCGATACTCGAAAGAGTTCCCACACTGTCTCTCCTGGACAATAATCGGGGTGAATTTTGGAAAACTAGTTCGCTCAGCAATAGCCAGACCAAATAAGGCGGAATGGATTACTCTGACCTATGGCAACTGCGCGAGCTAGATGAAGAGATCGGGCGGATGAAGCGGACAAGTGCCGAACCGGGTAAAGGCTATGGCAAAACCAATGGTGCCCAGGCTCTACTGAGCCTGAGCACTTTATGGATCGTTGTACAATCAGCTATCGCTGCAGGAGATCCATGGCCCCCTTGAGCACAGACATTTCGCCCGTCTGCTTGCCACCTATCGATGGCGCAAATTCCAACACCCGGTCGGCAAGACGCGAGAAAGGCAGTGACTGCAGCCAGACACGACCTGTACCCTGCAAAGTTGTCAAGAAGACGCCTTCGCCGCCAAATAAGGCGGATTTTATGCTGCTAACGGTCTTAACATCATAGTCGATCTGGGATTCGAAGGCGACAACACAACCTGTATCAACTCTGAGTCGTTCGCCGTTTAACTGCTTCTCGACGATAGTGCCACCGGCGTGGATAAAGACCAACCCATCACCCTTCAATTCCTGCAAGATGAATCCCTCGCCACCGAAGAGTCCGCTGCCTATCTTCTTATTAAATACGATGGAGACCTCGGTTCCCAAGGCGGCGCAGAGAAATGCGTCTTTTTGACCAATCAGCCGGCCGCCGACTTCATCCAGATCAATCCCCAAGATTTTCCCTGGATAAGCCGCCCCAAAGGCAACCCGGCTTAGGCTCTGACTGCGATTGGTGAAGTGGGTCAAAAAGACGGATTCACCAGAAAGGGCCCGCTTCGCAGCGCCACCTAACGAGCCTAACCAGCCTTGGTCCGGCTTTGAACCATCGCCCATCTTAGTTTCGTAGTCGACTCCATCCTCCATATAAACCATTGCCCCGGCTTCGCCGATTACCGTCTCATCGGGATCTAAATCTATCTCTACAAACTGAAGATCATCGCCAAATATCTTATAATTGAGCTCGTGACTTTTCATTTTCAAACATCTCCTGTGCCTAAGACCGGTTGCGTTGTTTCGCATGACATTATAGCAAGAAAACTCTCCTGTTTGGGATTAACGATATTTGGACGGTAGATTACGCTGAGTACTTTTCGACTCTGGTGACTCTGCTCTGAGGAGCGCCTGTGAACAATCTAGTAGATTATTGGCGTAGTCCTGGGAACGAGGTTGCTCTACTGATATCTCTGTTGTGACATCGCCAATGGAATGATCGCAAACAAAATCGCCTACGCTCATGCCAATCAAGCAACAGCTGCTATTGTGACATGAAGCGACTTCTTCATCCCCCCTTCTCCAACCGCCTGACATCGTCAGCAAGTCCTTTATGAGCCTGCGTAAGCCTGTCCTTTCCCCGGGAACGAAGACCATTTAGTTTGCCGAGCGCCAGGACAGGCTCCTGTTATTTTACCTCTTGAAGACGAGGAACGTCCGGTGGTCAATAACGGCGTGTGCGATCGCTCTGATGTTTTTCACTCCAAGCTTACTTTGATCGTGTCCGATTTATTTCCCAAAGTATCCCTGTCTAAGTTTCGACTCCCTCACATTCGTGACTAGGTCCAATTCCAGGCATACCAAATGATCAGCGCATTAAACACAAAGCTCACAATGATCAAGAAATTGTCGTATGCGCCAGGATAAGGCAGGCCCATGAGATTAAAGAGAACGACGAGGATGGCTAACACAATGCTTACCCAGCGGATCGCGGGATGCTTCAGTATCAACGACAGGACAACCATAACAATCGGAACGAACATGATTATTGCGATTCCCAACCACGTTGCCTGAGTTGCCTGAAAACCTTTTGCGAGCTCTCCCGCCTCGAAGTCCCCGGCAAATATCCGCAGCACATCCCCTAGGAGATAGGTCAACATCATGGCGGTCCATAGTCCTGCGAGAATGACCCTCACTTCTTCCATTTCATACATCTCCTATCTGAACGAGAATCAATCAAGTTCCGGTCTGTTCCAAGAGTTATTGGCGCGTGTGCCGCGCTCAACTTGCTCGCTCCTTCGTCGACAAGTGTCCATGTAATTGAGCGTGGTATATCACTTACCGTTCTGTGCCACAGTGATGACAATTTTTCCTTTGGCATGTCGTTCTCCTAGATACCGAAACGCTTCTGGAACCTCGCTCAGTGTGAAACGTCTATCGATAACTGGGACGACTTTGCCAGCCTCGAGCAGCTCTCTCATTACTATCAAGTCTTTTTGGTTAATATTTACTGCTCCCATTCCTTTTAATTTCTTACCCCCTTTCCTTGACCTCAGTGGTCCAAGGAGCATGGAAGCGAAGATATGCGGAATAGGACCTCCAATACAGACATAGGTTCCCTGAGGACTTAAAGCGCGCTTGTAATCTGAGAGGGATTGATGTCCATTCACACCGATAATCAAATCATAAAGCTGCCCACTTTGGGTGAAATCTTCTTGAGTGTAGTCAACGACATGGTCTGCGCCGATCGAGAACACCATATCTACTTTCCCTGTACTGCATACGGCAGTAACTTCAGTTTCAAATGATTTGGCAATCTGTACAGCGAAGGTCCCAACGCCACCAGAGGCACCATTAATAAGCACTTTTTGCCCAGGCTTTATCTGACCAGCATCACGAATCCCTTGTAAAGCGGTGACCGCAGAAGTAGGAACGGCCGCAGCTTCCTCAAATGATAGATTGCCCGGCTTCTGGCTTATGACATTTTCGGAGGCAGTCGCATATTCTGCAAGAGCACCTCTATAATCGGAAATATCTCCGTATACTTCGTCACCAATCTGAAACTGCTTGGCGTTCTTACCAACCGCTACTACTCGTCCCGCAATGTCTCCACCAAGTATCTTGGTCTTCGGTTTTCGAGGCCCCCCGGGATCCAAGCGGACGGTGAACGGTTTACCGGTCAAGAAAAACCAGTCGCCTACATTTAGGGCTGCTGCATGTACTTTCACCAGGACTTCATTTTCCTTGGGGATTGGCCTTTCGACCTCTTCAAGTTTCAAGACATCGGGTGAGCCATACTCGTGATTAACCATCGCTTTCATGAGAGTCCCTCCAGACTTGCCTAGCGCCGATCAGTTCTTCTTGATTACACAAGGCATACTAACAACTAATTGGTTCTTATGCTTATCAGCAGACGGTTTTTCTTACTTCGTCTCTTCTATAATGAGCTATGCCTTTTTAAGTAGGAGCCACGCGCGAAGAACGGTTGAAGCGAGGCATTTATTTAGCAGCAGCCTAAAACATCTCTGGTGCCGGTCATATCTTTCACTTACTCAAGGAATTCGGAAGGGATAGCTTTCGAACTGCTGCGGCGTAAGATCGAGGACGTTGTTCGTATACAGGTTAGCACTGAGCCTAACAAAAATAACGGCGGTAAATGCTATGAAACCCATACCGTAGTCGATTGACGCAAAAATAAAAGGTAGCAAAAAGACCCAGAAAACGGCATTATAGGCCAACCTAATAAGGGCGAGTGGGTTGGTTCTTACCTGTTTTACTAAATCGGGATTATCTGAGTTTTCCTGAAGCCATGCGAACCGCATGGACGTATGGAGTTCGATAACCACTCAATACAACACCCCGATTATCGCGAGCCCGATCAATCCCCCCCGTTCCAACCATACTCCAGAGGAAAATGCATAGACAACAAAAATCAGGCCTGGAATTCCCAGGGCCAGCGAAAGCAAATTGTTCCATCTAACGGTTAAGAATTTTTCCTTTGTCAAGGTGTCCCTCCTCTATGTATATCGATTTTCAGACAGTAGAGCCGAATTCTACCGTTAGGTATTGTCACTCTGGTCAACAGTAATGATTACTTTTCACCAGGCATGTCCATCCTCAATTTTACCGATGGCTTCGGCAACCTCACTTAATGGGCAGACTCTTCAGTCCATCCCGCTGCATCAAATCCGAGTATCGTGTTACTTGGTTTTAGGAGCCCAGCCGCAAACCGGACCAAGAAAGGATCAGCTCTCAGGTTATGCCAGTCTGCCCAATTTACAGATGTCGCATGAACTTTGATGAGGACATCATCATCCTCGGGAGTTGGTTTTTCGACCTCTTTTAGCTCAAGAACATCCGGTGGTCCATATTGTGTGTAGACGATCGCTTTCACGAGTGTCGCTCCATGATTGCTACGATGTGACCGTTAAGTGTTGAATACTCCGGCACCAATTCTTCTGGAAAGCTGCACTTCCTCCAGCATTAATTATCGTGATTACCATTTGAGGGGATCAGTGACAATAATCATGTCTTTCTGATAAGAAAGTAACCATTCATAACTGGGGGTGAAAAATTCTGATGCGGTCGTTCAGCTTGAACGGATTTCTTCAGGCTATGGGTGAGCCACCAGGACCAGGCACCAAACCGTGGCCACAGAGAGTTGAAATAAGCAGATCGGCCGCTGTAAGAATGAGGGGAGGAACGGGGGCGGCTGGACTCACAAGCTTTGTTCTACCCAAAGATGCACTTATCACGCCAACTCTATGGCCTTTGGTGCAAAACAGCGGAACTCGTATCCTTGACGCTTGTCTACTCGGATAGCTCGCCCCCCACCGAGTACGACCGTAGTTGTCTACAACAAACAAACCTCGTGCAGCATTAGATTACAGCCACATCCCTTGCTCCTTCAGCACCTCGAAGAGCATCTTGCTGATTTCTAAATGAAGTTCCTTGGAGTATTTGAATTCAGAGGTGTAATAATCGGTGATCCGGGTGATGCCTGCCTTTTCCAGTTTCTTCCGGACCGATTCAACCGCATTGTAACGTGCCCAGGCGTTCTTCTCGCGCTCAGCATGCGTCTCAAGGATTTCCTGGTCGGTCAATCTTTGATACTTTTCCTGATGTACAATCAATTCGAGCGGTAAACGGTCGCGTAAGGCGGGATCTTCTGCTGGATAACCGACGACAAGAGTCGTTACTGGGAGCACACCTTTCGGCAATTCCATCATCTCGATAATCTTATCAGCAGCCCACCAAGTCGTTCCCAAATAGCAGATGCCGAGCCCCACTGATTCGGCTGCTAAAGTGATAGTTTGGGCGGCGATCACTGCATCGACCGCCCCTGTCAGAAAACCCAGGAAATCATCAAAGCTCTGTTTCGAATTGTTGACCCGAATCCATTCCCTCATGCGAAACACATCAGCGCAGAAGGTGAGTAAAACCGGCGCCTCAAGGACCATCCGCTGCTTGCGGTGCAGCTCATACAAATGCCTTTTACTCTCCTCATCCCTTGTCACTATGACCGACCAGGTCTGCATGTTGCCAGCGCTTGAACTGCGCAGACCTGCAAGCAACAGGTCGTTAAGCAAGGTGTCGTCTATGTCTTGGGGAGTATAAGAACGGATCGATCGGTGAGATTTGGCTAGTTCGAGCATGTCGATATTATAACTTTGTAGACACGAATGTATAGCTTGTGAGCGAATCGCTTGAACATACTGCGCTGATGGCCCGGCTTTGACAGACCTTCAACTTGGCTGGTCTACTGCAATCTGCAGAGCAGCCAGAGCCTCTTTCTCTGCCAGGTAGATACCGTGCAGATGGGACTGAATATCGGCTAGTAATACCGAGGTTTCGGAGTCGCTAAGAGGGAAGCTGGGATTCAGCTCGCTTTTTAGTTCGTGCAAAGCATTGTTTAGCGGTTTGATCTCCTCCAGACCATCACTACCTTGATCAAGGATAATCGCTGCCTGGCGGTCCAACAGCTCCTTGGTGGTCTTGAAGACGTCTATATGATCTGGAAGTGCAGCATTTGCCAGCACGCGCCATTGGTCGTGCAGAGCCCGGTATTTGGTTGCAGTGGATTTCAAATCGCTGTTGTCTAGAATGGGTGCGGCCTCATCTAAGAAGTCAGCGTACATGCCACGCAGCCCACCCCCGCCGGTTCCGATGTGTTCGATAGCTTCGTACACAGTTCGAAGTGTTCCATACAATCCGCGCCCATCGTGAAAGACCGTTGGCCAGCCCTTCTGATTCTTGATATCAGTCATCAAACGCGCCCATTTTCGGATTGACGGCAGGGCAAAGGATGTTGAAGTAGATCCCAGGTAATCCACACAGTCTTGAAGACCTTCGCGGATCGCGACTTCGAGATCAAATGATCCTGTCGGCTCGACGACCATAATCCGATTCTTAAACGAAGGCACTTTCGCTCTTGCTTCAACTATCAGGTCTGGGCTAATAGCGTACGGCTTTCTCGAACGACTATCAATCAGCACATTTTCTCCGTCAATGCCATATACTACTACGACACCGATGCTCAGATAATGCATATAGTAGGGCGCACCTCCGAGGTCGAGCCAGACGATTGCTGGGTCGCCCGTAGCAAGAACCTGCTCCAGCTGCTCTGCTGCTTTCTTCTTTCCGGCAGTTTCGAAAACCTGCGTGGTGGCGCCCAACCGGCTGCAGAGGTTATCAAGAAACTTCACCGGATAGTTGCTTTTATTGCGAAAGGCGAGCACGATGCTAGGAAAGCCGTGCTTCTCGAATTCCCATAGTATGTAGCAGGCACCCAGACCACCGCCGATTCCCAATAACATGGGTTCACTAAATGTTTCGCCGGTATGCGGCGCCTTTAGGCCATAATAGGCAAAGATGTTTCTTATGCTTGCTGTTTCGGGGTGGACACCACCGATCATTTGGTAGGATTCTAGGATCATTGATATTGTCTCCATCTTGTGCTTAATGTATGGGTTTAGGGGCAGAACAACCGCTTCGGCTGATTATATGGAGAAGTCCGCACGTGGCATAACAATGCACCGTCTCAGATACGATAGCCGGAATATGGGGTGACTGACTTAGATCGATGCCGCCGAATTCGAAACGAGTTGCTTCAGCCGCTGAGAATTCAAGTCTTTTAGCTAATCTGATGTTGGACACCATAAAGTCGGGTTGCTGCTACAAATCTTAGAGATGTTTCAATAACCATTTCAGGATGCTTTTGGTCTGGCGACCTAGTAATACTCGCGATGGAAGTTTACCGACTCCATCGCAATCACCACAAGGAAGCCAGCGTTCCTCCTGAGACACATCAGCCTCAGCATACTCGCCAAGATACTCAAGGAAGATGGTTCAGTATCCATCACAGGTTGGGCACTTACCCATCTCCTCGACACCGCCTTTTTCGTCAAAAGCGAATCTATATTCGGCGCAGATCCCGGAATATTTCAGATTACTCGTTCCGCAGCTTGGACAAATGCGAACCCAATAGGATTTGTCTTCGCGAGTTGAGATAGCGGTCTCTTGCTTTCTATCCGGCGTATCATTCACCTGCGAAGAATAAACTTTTTCTTGTGTCATCGCACATCACCTGATAATCATCGTCCGCCAATTGGGGAAATTGTCATATGATCGATATGCGTCAGTGTGTCACAAGTGTCCGATTATGTGCGCAAGAAGTAGAAATGTTAGCTGCGAATCGACTGTGGCCATAACCGCACCCTGCCATGAGCCAGAAGATTCATGTATGGCTTGAGGATTGGTGATCGACAGCCGTGGCGATTCGATTCCAGGGGTATCGCTGGAAGGCAAATGGCAGAAACAATGAAACCTGACGCAGTCAAGCCCGATCAGGCCTTTGCCAACGTGATAACCGCTATTTTCCGCACGAAGTCGCAAGAATTCGCCGATATATCGCACACCAATCATGTTATCATGTTAGAAATTAAGCCGTCGAAGAAAGTGAAGCTTTGTTAGTTGATCATTTGTGGAGTCCTAGATGAATCACTTGAAACAAGAACAAAACATTGAGAACGACGACGAGCAATGGGTCCAGGTTGCTGAGACGAACGGAACCTCACAGACCGGGATGGTAGTCGAGTTCCTTCGGGAGCGTGGTATTCATG
>DASRZI010000175.1:0-7232 GCA_035686605.1 Candidatus Zixiibacteriota bacterium | reverse complement strand
GTCATCGTGGGCAGAATCGTTCGAATGCGAGGAAGACTGGGTAAAGCCGTGGGCGAGATAATCCTCCCGGACGGAAAAGTGGCGGCTGAATCGGCCATGACATTGGCTGACGTACCTGACGAGATGATCGCCAACGCCGATATTGAGGCCTTGGGCTGGCGAATCGACTATCCAGCGTGAGGTGATTGATGCGTCTCCATAGTGCAAGCGGATTGTGGGAAAGGTCATCTTGGTTGATCGTTGGAAAGATTGGTTTGCTCGTCTTCCTAGCCTGTTCCATTATTATCCTGAGTGCTTGTAGTGTCAGGATGCTCATTCAAGACGAAAAGCAGCAAGATACATCGGTGAGTGTTGAAGAAGCGACTCTTCAGTGCAGCGACGAGTGCAGAGCTAGAGGTCAATGCGGCAGAGAGTTAGAAGGCGGAGACGTCGTCTTCCTGTCTTCGCCTGCTCCTGCCTTAGCAAATCATTCTGCCGCCTATGAGGCTAACACGCCAATCACCATAGTCGCGAAAGAAGTTCATTCTGTCGTACAGGTTGACGACGGTGAATCTTTGGAGATGTCTTTTTATAGCGTGGTCCTTCCCGATGGTGAGCAGGGCTGGGTGCCTGGATGGTGCCTGGGATATTAGCAAGTAATTGATTCTCGAACATGAAAAAGTGACATTGTTCTGATTTAGTTCGATTTCAGTAGATCAGGTTGAAGAAGAAAAGTAGATCAGAAAGCAACGCCATTGTGGAACTGGTTTCAGCTCAGAAGGCTGGAGAACCAGTGGCTATGGCTATAATAGTTCAGGCAAGGGGGTCTGTCCCCCGACACACGGGCTCGAAAATGCTCGTTTATGCCGACGGCCGTACTTCAGGTACTATTGGAGGCGGCGAAATGGAAGCCAGAGTTGTTAAAGAAGCATTGGCTTCTCTGATGGACAACCAACCGCGTTACGTTCCCTATTCACTTGTCGACCCAAAGCGTGGAGACCCCGGCGTTTGCGGCGGGGAAGTTGAGGTTTACGTGGAACCCTATCTACCACCCCTCACAATTCTGATCGTCGGATGTGGGCATGTTGGACGAGCCGTGGTCCAGCTAGCCAATTGGCTCGGTTTCCGGGTCGCCGTTAGCGATGATCGCGAAGGCATGGCAACCCCAGAGATGATTCCTGATGCGGACCTGTATTATCCCGGCACTATCGATGAACTGCTTGCCGCACACAAGATTAGTGTCTCGACATTTATTATTGCCGTCACTAGAAATGTTGAAATAGATAGACGAATTCTGCCAAAGTTGTCATTGACAGAAGCCCCCTATATTGGGGTCATTGGCAGTCGCCGCAGGTGGGAAGAAACGAAGAAACTACTTCTCGAGGATGGCCTGGACGAAGACCAGATTCGCCGCTTTCACTCCCCTATCGGCCTTGAACTGCATGCGGAAACACCCGAAGAAATCGCGGTGAGCATCTTAGCTGAGGTCATCATGATTCACCGAGGCGGAACCGGAAGTCGCATGACCGCTGGCTGAACCGGAGAAAAAATTCACGTCCGTATGACGAGCTGTAATCTGAAGGTGCTATAGATTTCAGCATCGGCGAAGAGTATCATTACATAACCTATGTTGTCTTTGAAAGTCAATAGGTGAATTATGAGATTAGAAAGAAAACGAGACCTTGAGTTAGAAAGGCGCAAAGGACTGGCGATCAAAACGATCATTGCCTTAATATGGTTTGGTCTTTGTTTCGCCGCGGCATACTTTTTCGTCAATTGGCTGTTGGAGTCAGAAACCATTACTTATGGATTCTTCTATTCCCGATTTCAGATTCCAAGATCGGTTAGCCAGGAGGTCATTCTATTCGGTCTAATGGTGGCTATTGTTTTTCTCATCCAGTTTTTTGTTGTGATCGTATACGCCTTTGCCAGCCCAATTGGTAGACTGCGTCCAGGCAAACCTTCCGTGGAAACACGAGAACCAGATCCCAACGCAGACCATTATGATTATAGATAGATCAGAATCTTCTGCGGTGAAGGACGCCGGCGTTATCGGTCGCTATTTCACGCCCGCATCAGTGGACAGTGCCCTGCAATTACTGGCGGAACATCAAGATCGCTCCCGGATTGTGGCTGGAGGGACTGATCTTCTGATCGAACTGGACAGAAAGATTCGACCGGGTGTGGATACGCTCATCGATGTCACTCGCATTCCTGGTCTCGACGAGATCAACCTGGGCGTCGATGGCGAGGTCCATCTAGGACCGCTTGTCACCTATAACCAGGTCGTCAGATCAGAGCTAATCGTGCAGCGAGCATTACCACTAGCCCAAGCAGCCTGGGAAGTCGGTTCACCCCAGATCCGCAATCGGGGGACGATCGCCGGCAATTTGATAACGGCAAGCCCAGCGAATGACACTATCTCACCTATGTGGGCGCTTGGCGCCACAGTCAAACTAGCCTCAGCTAACGGAAGTCGAAAAGTAGAGTTGAGTCAGTTTTATCAAGGTGTTCGACAGACGATATTGGCTCCAGATGAAATGCTGGTCGATATCAGCTTTCAACCTTTACCGGACACGACCAGAGGGATTTTCGTAAAATCTGGTCTCAGAAGAGCACAGGCGATATCTGTGATTCATTTGGTAGTGATCCTTGATTTCGACGGGGATATGGTTCGAAGGGCACGAATAGCTTTGGGCAGCGTGGCTCCTACGATCATCTCGGCTCATGAGTCGGAAGCGTATCTTGTCGGAAAGAAGCTGAACAGCGCTACCATGGCTGAAGCGGCGAAACTGGCGGTGGTCGAAGCCAGGCCGATAGACGATCTTCGTGGTACAGCAGAGTATCGTACCCACATGGTCGAAGTAATGGTCAGAAGGGCTCTCCTCACCTTGCGTGATGGTAAAGAGCGGGCAAACTGGCCTGACAGACCAGTGACTTTGTGGGGACAGAGCAAAGGTCGCTACCCAACGGGGGCCCATTTTGAGTCTCGTCATGATAAAGATACGCCCATTGTTTGTACTGTAAATGGCAAACCCTTGTCGGCTCCAGCAAACGGACATCCAAACCTACTGCGCTGGCTGCGCGAGCAAGGTTCGCTAACAGGAACAAAGGAAGGATGTGCGGAGGGCGAATGTGGCGCCTGTACCGTCTATCTGGACGGCATGGCGGTGATGTCCTGCCTGGTACCACCGCAAAGGGCCAACGGGGCTGAGATTACAACTATTGAAGGATTAATAGAAGCAACACCGGAAAAGGACCGTACGCAAATAGCCAAGGGACTGGGCTATTCATTGAAGCAGACATTCGTAGACGCTGGCGCGGTCCAGTGCGGGTACTGTATTCCAGGTTTTATTATGGCTGGCGCTAAGTTGCTGGAAGAGCAACCCCGTCCGAATTATGATGAAATTGCCCAGGCAGTAACGGGAAATTTCTGTCGGTGCACGGGTTACTACAAGATTCTCGAGGCGATTGCGTTGGGGAGATCGCAAAAGGACTCTCATCATGCGTATCGAGATGAAACATGAAGCCGAAATGGAAAAACGCAAAGGGCTAACCGGGCGAACGATTCTTGCCGTCCTATGGTTGATTGCCTCTTATGCCGTGTCCTACTTGATCACAAGCTGGCTGTTCGGCAGTGGATATCTCACTTTAGATTACCTTTATCAGAACCTCGGTATTCCAGGTAACATAAGTGAGGGAGCCATTACCCTTGCAATTGCTTTTGTCATTTTCTTGGCGATCCAATTTGTTGTCCTAATCGCTTACGCAGTAACATCTCCTGGGGCAAAGAGGCGGCCGGGCGTGCCCAGGTTAGATAGCGACGATCCAGATCCATATGCAAAGACGATCGACTACCATTAAATCGGACCAGAGAATTGATGCACCAGGCAAAGCAGGGGGTCAAACCCTCTTCCCTGGTGACCTCTCTCCAGACAACCTATTACATGCAAAGGTTCTATTTAGTCACAAGCCCCATGCCCGTATGTTGGCCATGGACCTCAGCGCCGCTTCGAGCGTGCCTGGGGTCATTACCATTCTGACAGCCTCTGACGTACCAATAAACGAATATGGGCTAATCGTTCCGGACCAACCAGTCTTGGTTGGTTTGGGCAGTTCCAATCCGAGAGGTGATGTGACCCTATGGGAAGGGGACCAGGTTGCGGTGATCGTCGCCGAGAATGAACTAACGGCTGAGCGGGCCTGCGAACTGATCCAGATTGAATGGGAAGACCTGCCGATCATTGGCGATGTCTATGAAGCAATGCAAGATAAGCTGCTCCTTCACCCGGAGAAGGCAACGAATATTCTCCAGCACTACAAAATTCGCAAGGGAGACATGAAAGCCGGCTGGGACGAGGCTGAGGTGGTCATCGAAGGTTCGTATCGATTGCCATACCAGGAACACGCCTATCTACAGCCAGAAGCTGGCCTCGGTTATATCGATGAACAAGGAAGGATAACCATTGAAATCGCTGGCCAGTGGACCCATGAAGACCAGGCCGAAGTGGCTCATGCTCTTGATCTCCCGTTGGACCGGGTCCGGATTCGTTATCCTGCCATAGGTGGAGCCTTTGGTGGTCGCGAGGATATGTCCTTGCAGATCGTCCTCGGATTGGCCGCGATGCGGCTCGGCGAGAGTGGAATAAACCGGCCCATAAGAATAATATGGTCCCGAGAAGAAAGTATTATTGGACATCATAAAAGACATCCGGCCTATATCAAGAGTAAATGGGGCGCCACGAAGGAAGGCAAGCTAACCGCAATAGAGGCGGAATTGATTCTTGACGCTGGCGCCTATGCGTACACCAGCACCAAGGTGTTGGGAAATGGCAACCTGATGGTAACCGGCCCATACGAAGTTCCTTCTGCCCGGGTGGACAGTTTCGCGGTCTACACCAACAATGTGCCAGGTGGAGCTTTCCGAGGATTTGGAGGGCCACAGGCAGCATTCGCAGCGGAAGGGCAGATGAACAAGCTAGCCGCCGCCCTTGGAATCGATCCGGTTGAGATACGTTTAAGGAATACACTGCGCGAAGGCAGCCAGCTTACGACCCTGTCGACGATGCCACCTGGTGTCTCCCTGCCGGAAGTTATAAAGACTTGCGCCCGGGAAGCGGGTTGGTCGGACTCTAAACCGGAGATGATCCCAGAGGCTCACCACTCCCCATTCCGGTCGCTTCCACCAGATCCTTCGCAACTGCGAAGAGGCAGAGGGATGGCCTGTTCGTTTAAGAATATCGGCTTCTCATTTGGCTTTCCCGAAGGATGTGACGCGACGGTTGAGCTCCATGGCGAGGTAGATATCGACCGGGTTGTTGTTCGCCATGCTGGCGCGGATGTCGGACAGGGCGCGCACACTGTCTTCCGGCAAATGACAGCAGAGGCGCTGAAGATACCGCTTGATAAGGTTATGCTCGAGGCATCCGATACGGCATCGAGTGGTGATTCCGGATCATCCTCAGCTTCTCGAATGACCTTTATGTCTGGCAATGCAATCCGCGGCGCGGCTGAGATTGCCCTGGAAGGCTGGCGCAACGAAGACCGCCCCGCCGTTGGGCATTTCAGATATCGACCCAGGTCCACCTCAGCTTACGATCCGGAAACAGGAGTTTGTGATCCGAATATCTCCTACGGATATGTCGCCCAAACCGTAGATTTAGTCGTCGATATAGAAACAGGTTTTATCACCATCGAGAGGGTTGTAAGCGCAAATGATGTCGGCAAGGCTATCAATCGCACCCAGATAGAGGGACAGATTGAAGGCGCTGTGGTGCAGGCCTATGGTTATGCGATTATGGAAGACCTGCAAGTAAAGGATGGGCGCATCCAGAATCCCAACCTCAGCACTTATCTAATTCCTGGCGTCTTGGACAAGCCAGCAGTGGTTGATTCGGTCATCATGGAGATCCCGGATCCAGCTGGTCCTTGGGGAGCGCGGGGTATGGCTGAAATGCCTTTCATCCCGCTGGCACCCGCCATCGCCGCCGCCTTGCACGATGCCACAGGCGTATGGTTCGATGAGCTCCCTCTTACCCCCGAGCGTGTCCTAAATACGCTGAAGAAACCACCTCAATAAATAAGACGAATGCCACAAACGATTATCGTTCATGGCATTCGCCAAATTAATTTAGATTGTCAAACCAACATCTCAACGATAGTTGAGATGCTGCACTAATGTCAGGCCAATCTCCGCCGCCTGGCAATCACAAGAACAACTCCAACGCCAATAATCCCAGCCACTAGTATGAGTACCATGCTAGAACCAGAATCACTTCCGCCAAAGGAGCTTAGTGAAACGCTCGTTGGAGGAACGACATTGACATATGCCTCGGCTGTGTCGCTGAATGTTGCTCCACCTGTGACATCCCCCTCGACGGTGATTGTGTTTGTGAAGCTGGTCGTGACACCAGTCTCGTCGCAATCATACTCGTAAACTGCTCCTGCATCCAGGTCGCCGATACTCATGTCACAAGCGGCTGCAAGCGGATCGCTGGTGCTTACATTGACCAGATCGGTCGCGCCCACATTGATGACACTGATGGTCCACTCAGCTGTTCCACCTGAGACGACGTCCTGGGTGGCAGGTGTCTTCATCACTTCAATGCCGAAGGTCGGTGCGATTGAGATATCGTCATAGTAGACGCTGGTTGCGTTATTGGCGAAAAGATCGATCGCTCCTATTGCAGCAATGCCACCTCCGCTTACACCATCCGCCCAACTCTTAGTGTAAAGCTCAGTACCATTGTAGTAGAAAGTCTGAACGTCTCCATCCAGATCAAGATCGATGCGGAGTTCAGCCCACTCGTCGGTAACGAATGGCAGTGTGCCGTTATCATTTTCCGAGATTATATTACCCGTTGCGCCGTTGAAATTAACCTGTACCGACCAGTTAAGGGTGGCGCCAGGGTCATCATACTGGTTCAACCAGATATAGTAGGACAAACCCGTCATATTTGCCGGGATATACTGCCAGGCAGTGAGAGTCCAGAGTCCGCTAGTATAGCCGCTGAATTCGTGAACGAGGTCGGCGAGCCCCTCAATTTCGACGGAATTAGGTGCACTTAGGGCGAACGTATCGGTTGTCGACGCCGTAAACGTTGGATCATCGCCCCAACCTTTCCAGCCGCCTAATCCGTGAACACTCTGGCCTGTCGCGTAAGAGTCAAAATTATCAGACCAGCCAGGCTGGGCGAGCACCAACAAAGGCAACGCCAGAGCAAGAATGAGGACCACAGTGAGCAAGACTACTT
>DASRZI010000174.1:0-4334 GCA_035686605.1 Candidatus Zixiibacteriota bacterium | reverse complement strand
TGACACTCAGGAACACTATGCGGGCTTTTTGACATTGATTCTTTTTATCCAGGGTCACCACAGCAGCGACACCTACTAAAGCGAAATCGTTGGGGCGGCGAGCCACTTCCTGTAATGCCCATCCGGTGCGTGGCGGCATATTGGGAAACGAAGCCTCCACCAGCAGCTCGTCGGGTTCCAAGAGTGTGGTGAACATTCCTATGAAGAACTCATTCGCCGGAACCCATCGTTCACCGGTTTGATTACGCAGGCGGAAGCGCCCGCCAAGCGCAATGCTGATCGCCCCCAGCTCAGCCGAGGGGTCTGCGTGGGCAATGCTACCGCCAAAAGTGCCCCGGCTGCGGATTTGCGGGGTGGCAATTTTGGGCATCGCTTCATATATCAATGGTGTTCGTTCAGAGACTAATGAACTGCGCTCCACTTGAAAGTGGCGGGTCATAGCACCCAGGCGCAAGCCGCCATTCTCATCTGGACGGATATAAAACAGTTCGGAGACGTTGTTCAAATCAACCAGAACAGAAGGTTGAGCCAGGCGAAAGTTCATCGTAGGAATCAGGCTCTGCCCTCCAGCAAGGGCTTTGGCATCGTAGCCATGTTCGGATAGGTGGACCAAGGCTTCTTCAACCGTAGTGGGGGCATAATATTCGAATGGAGGTGGTTTCATAAGAAATCCTTACAGTTAATACAAACCTATCAAAAAAACAAGGTTTCTCCAAGAAACCCGGCTTCTTAATATGGACTATCTTCCTTCCCTGAAGGCAACGAACCGACCCCACATGGAGGCGATTTCCATACCTTTTTGCAGGTAGCAGCCGATGTAGTACCTGCCGCTCTCAGCTTTGGAAATATCTTTGCCCAAGTTTTCGGCGTGGACGATCTTCTTCGGAAAGAGGTTCAGGTGTGTGTCTTGGTAATACTTGTCCAGCGGGAACATTTCATCCCAATCCTGACCAAAGTCTTCTACCAGTTTGCGGTTGGCTTCCTCGAAAGTCTTGGGGTGCCAAATGCGCTGGATGGTGTTCATTGGATGGTCCTGGCTGACGGCGTCGATGCCCAGCCACTTGATCTTTTTGTCAACGCACCAATCCGAGAAGTCGGGGGAAGGACCGGGGTGCTTGATCATGTAACGGAACTCATCCGAATCTAGGCTTTTCCAGCCATATTCGTGCCAGCCGGTCTTGATGATGAGAATATCTCCCTCGCGAACTTCTACGACGCTTTCGATCATCTTGGGCGTGTAAACGCTGGAATCGCTGACCAAATGGGATATATCTGCGATCACTCCGGGACCGACCCAATGCTCCAGCGGGACCTCGCCGATGGTCCGCCCGGCGGGCCAGAAATGCTTCTCGCCGTCCATATGAGTTGCCAGGTGGATGCTGGCATTGCAGATTGAGCCATTTCTACCCATGCCAAAATGCTGCCCACCGACGCGCTTGGTGTAGGTGACCGTTAACGGCACATAGTTAGCCCACTGGGGCGTTTGGACGCTGAATGGTATTGTGAGGTCCAACATCTCAGCCGAGTCCATGATCTTGAAAAAATCACTTTCAGCCATCCCATTGGGGGGCAACAAAGCGCAGGCACGCGACCAGGCCGTCTCGACCTCCATGAAAGGGATAGGTTGTATCATGATCCAGGCACGTTGGTCCTTCAGCTCGTCGATTTCACCTACAATGGATTCCGCCAGGAGTAAATGGGCTTTAGGCATCCTAATGTGGGTCATGTGGTAATATTCATCCTGGGGGAACATCTCATCCCACGATTTGCCGTAATCCGCCATTAACTTGGTCTCCGCCTTCTTGAATTCATTCTCGTGCATGTAGCGGATGGGGGTGTTCATGGGATGTTCGGCGCAGCCGCAATCCACGCCAATGACTTTAAGCTTCATGTCCAGCGCCCACTGGAAGAAATCGGGAGAAGGTCCGGGGTGCCTCACCAGAAATCCGAATTCCTTGGACTCCACACCGCCCTGGGCATCCGGGTTGTATATGTCGGGCTGGTCCCAGGAATACCTGTGATAGCCGGTATTGATGATCAGGATGTCGCCTTCTTTTACGGTTGCTCTTTCCATGATCATCTCAGGGGTGTAAAGACTATAATCAGAGACCACATCTGAAATATCTACCACAACGCCGGGTCCACACAGATCGGTCAATGGGATGTCAGCCATCGCGCGACCACCGGAGTGGAATGCGGTTTCACCGACAAGGTGGGTGCCTACTGTGTTGCTCCAATTCAGCAACTGACCGTTGGCACCTTGCCCACCACCATAGGCGCCTGTGACTCTCTTGAAGAAGTGGACCTCCAAAGCTTTTTCTCCTGGCCACGGTGGCGTAAAGATGCTGCACCCCTGGGTTAAATCGTACAGTTTGGCGTTGGTCATGATATTGATGAACTGTTCCCGATCCATTCGGTCCTCCTCTTTCAAGTTATTAGATATTTGCTATAAGAAAATCGGTACTAGATATCTCCAATCCATATTCTCTAATAACCAATCATTAATACCCATACTCCTCAGCAAACGCCAACAGAGCATGTTCAAACATCTCCATTGGCGGGCGCACCAGACCTGCCCCTACCTGCCCTACACCGGCGTCCTTATGAGCGATGCCGGTATTTACGCGCGGGGTGATGCCCGTCTCTACTACCTTACGGATATCAATGCCGGTCGGAGTACCCCGGAAATCCAGCGGTGGCATAGTGAAGTACAAGTGCTCCGTATAGCATATTTCGTACATTTCCAGGGTTGCATTTATGGCATCTTTGGGGGTTCCGCTGACGAATTTGACGATGGCTGGCGCGCTGGCCATCGCAAAGCCCCCAATACCAGCCGTCTCCGTGATGGTGCTGTCGCCGATGTCGCCGCTGGAATCTTCAGCCGTAAAACCAGGGAAGTAGAGACCCTGAGGGATATCGACCGGTGCGGTGAACCAGCGATCACCCAAACCGCTCACCCGGATGCCAAAGTCGGTGCCATTGCGAGCCATCACGCTAACTATTGTGCTGCCCTCAATCCCATGTGCAGCGTCCACCATCGCCTTACAGGCTGCCATGACCGGGTTGAGCACACTGAGAGCGTTATCGCCGAGAGTACGAATGATCTCCGAAGCGACCCCGGGGTTTGGGGCAGCCGTGGCGATAAAAGGAGCCAATTTTGTCGTGAACAGCACCGAGCCGGCCTTATTGCGGTTGTGCCCCTCATCTCCCATGTGCAGTGACTCAGCTAAAAGAGCGCGCATGTCGATTCCCTCGCTCAAGATGATCGCCTCTCCCAGCACTGGAGCCATAACATCTTCCATCCAGCGTAGACGATCCAGCACATCCTGGCTGTAGGCGCCGTAGCGCAGCACTTTGCCGTAACCTTCGTTTAAGTTAGAAAAGGACTTATTGCCGTGGGTCTTGTTCTCGAGGATGTATACTGACATTGAGGGAGAGATGATGCCGGCCATCGGACCGACCGATTGGTGGTGGTGGCAAGGGTCAAGTTCAACCGTACCTGATTCGACCAGTGCCTGGGCTTGGGCTTCATTTTTTACGTGACCCTCAAAAATTAAAGCGCCGGTAATCGCGCCTCGCATCGGTCCAGAGGCCCGTTCCCAGGTGATGGGTGGACCGGCGTGCAGCAGCAGGTCTTCCCGCATACCGGGGATAACATCCCGAGCTTTGCCCATCCCCACTACCACCGGGCGAGCTTCCATCATCCGTCCTGTGGCTTCAGTATTTGCTTTTTCAATGTCCATCGAATCTCCCTTTCTCGGATTTTATGATTGGAGGCAGTTTGGAGAGCTAAAACCGGTGTTTATCATATCTAAGAATTCCAAACTCCACTACTGGCGAGGGAAGCGCACCCCCGGCTCGAACCGGGAGCGGGCCTCTTTGAGGATTTCCTCGTAGAGCTTCAGATTGCGGTCTTCGAGGTGATCGAATGTTTGTAAACTCTTGCTGCCGAAGGTTATGTATCTCATCGGGTCAGGATCAAGCCTGGCAGAAATGATCTCCTCGGTACCACGCGCCTGGGCTAACCGCCAGGCGATGGGGTTGATGATCATACTATGCCCAAATCCGTAATTCCCGCACGCATCGGGACCAATTAAATTACTGGCGACCACGTATACATGATTATCGTAAGCACGGGCAGCGTTGGTGATGTACCAGATATCATAACTTCGTTGGAGGGCTGAAGCCCTTACGATAATCTCGGCGCCTTTAACCGCCAGCAGGCGTGAAAGCTCTGGAAAGTCGCCGTCATAGCAGATGATCATACCGATGGAACCCAGAGCAGTCTCGAACACGTCTGCCCTGCTGCCCACCTGCACCCAACCTCCGCCGTC
>DASRZI010000173.1:0-2128 GCA_035686605.1 Candidatus Zixiibacteriota bacterium | reverse complement strand
TGTGGTACGAAGCATGGCGGTCAAAGGCCAGCTTCTTCGTGTCCGACGGAACATCTTTCGAATTGAGCCCCTCATTCGTGTTTGAGGGCTTTAACCCTCCGGATGCAATCGTTGCAGGCGATTTTAACGGCGACGACAGGGATGACATCATGTGGTACGAAGCATGGTAATCGAGAGGTTTATTTCATTTTGATGCTGATTGACCAAGCCGGCTGGCACAGGTCGAACAGATTGGAAGTCCCTGAGAATATACATCTTATTGAACAACCTGCACACAGTCCGGAATTGAATCCCGTGGAACATATATGGGAAGAGCTGCGCGAGAAGAGCTTCCCTAACAAAGCGTTTAGATCGCTTGACGAGGTAGAGGAGGCCCTGTGCGAGGGGCTAGGCACCTTCTATGCGGATCCGGTTAAACTTCGATCTTTGACCAATTTCCCATATCTGAATGTTTCTTGTTAGATGGCAACTTTGTATCACTCCTTTCGGCTATTGGAAAACTGCATCACCTCCTTCACAAGATTGTTTGATATCAGCCAGTTAACTCCCTGAAAATACCTTTTTAATTTTCCATATCTTAATAAGCTGCGCAGTACAATCCAGAATGACCGGATACGGAGAAAACTCAACATTGTGTCGGCCGGCAACGCAGCGGGCGCCATTACGTCCCCGGGGTGACATCCAGCGCAGAGGGAGCTTTCTTTGCATATCGGGCCTCCCGTCGCTGTCTTCGATAGTGCCCAAACAGGTAAATGCCCAACAACAAGACAGCTCCCACAATGCTTGAGGATACTTCATGCCACCAGAGAAGCACTGTACAGATTAAGAGTCCGAATCGCTC
Organism: Candidatus Zixiibacteriota bacterium; assembly: GCA_035686605.1. GTDB lineage: Bacteria > Chloroflexota > Anaerolineae > Promineifilales > Promineifilaceae > UBA11865. Next base: position 1,287 of record DASRZI010000173.1, on the reverse strand, counting down.
CGGCGGCGTTGTTCGGTCTCCAAAATAGCCGATCACCACTCCGCCGAGTGCCACGATCCCTAAGATTACCGTCGTCAGTATGCCGACAAACTCGAGCCAGGGAAAGGGGCCTCTCGATTCTTGCAATATCCACGGCATCAGCACAAGAATCGGGCTGAAGATGAAGGCAAAGGGGACATACACCTCCCCGAGAGACAGCGTAAACGCCCGCAAGCCGGTTTTGAACGGATCGCCCTGTGAGATACCTGAGGCAGCATACGCCGCCACGGCCACAGGCGGTGTTATATCCGCCATGATGCCGTAATAAAATACAAACATGTGGCTCAACAGCGGCGCAATTCCAAACTTCATCAACGCCGGGGCTGCAATAATGGCTACGACGATGTAATTGGGTGTTGTGGGAAGTCCCATCCCAAGGATCAAGCATGCAATCACCGTATAGACCAGCGTGAAAAACAGGGTGATCTGGTTCATGGAGAACAGATTCAGGACATCCAGTTTGTCAATGACGGAAGCGGTCAGATTACTGAGCATGAGCGTGGCATTGGCAAACTTGAGCCCCAGCCCCGTCAGGGTGGTGGTCCCCACAATGAATCCAACCGCGGTACATGCCGCACCGATGGCCAGAGCGTTCTTGGTGCCCCACTCCAGGCATTCGATCACATGGCTGAATCGCATGCGGCCGTCTCCAATCACAAGTCCTGTAATTATGACGAAGAAGTTGAGCCAGAAGGACGCCAGGATTTCTCCCTTTCCGGCGTGGAGCAAATAGAGCATGATGGCGATGGCGCAGGTGCCCCAGATCCAGAACCTGAACTCCGAGAGACGCCAGCTCCAATAAAGACCCGCTACCGTACAGGCGGCCCATACCAGTGTCCAGGACAGCGGGCCTTCTACCGGGTTCCACTGGAAAATGATGACAGGTACTGATGAGCTGACTGCAACGAAAAAATTTCGAGTGCGGGGTCCGGATTGACCATAGGCTACCGAAGCGATAATGCCCCAAAATGCGGCCAGGAATGGGGTGAACCCGCTGACCAGCAGCCAGATGATCACGATCAAGGGTAAAAACAACGTCCCATTGGTCCGAATGAGGTGTTTCACGCTGGGCAACTGGTCTCTCGGAATGCCGCGCATGTTGTTTTTCTTCGCCTCCAGGTGCACCATCCATCCCACGGCAAAAAAGTGGCAGACGGCGGGTACGATGGCACAGGTGGCGATGGTGAGGTAGGAGATGCCCAGGAACTCGGCCATGATAAACGCCGCCGCCCCCATGATGGGAGGCAT
>DASRZI010000172.1:0-15499 GCA_035686605.1 Candidatus Zixiibacteriota bacterium | reverse complement strand
TAGGAGCACGAGTTCCAACTATCAGATAGAGAGCTGCAGCAGAACCTCTTCAGATCTTCCGAGGGGCTTGGCTAATTCTCCAGGTCGGGGGAAACTTCTACAGGGAAAGAATGATCCATTTCTAGGAGTTAATCAAAGCTGTCCCGTTGTATAAATGTGTAAAGGAATACTCAATGAAAACACCCCCAACTTCAAAGGTCCGGCCCATCGATTTGGCCATGGTCTTTAATACAAACAGAAGTGAATTACACGACAGACTTCGATCAGTAGCCGATGAGAGCATTGCCTATGGCCACCAAACATTTCGAGGTCTTCCATTCCAATTTGGGGATCGGGACCAGCTGAATGTCATTCTGCTCAATGAAAGCCCAGTTCATATTGAGTTGGACGACATCAAGGCCACCTATCTCCTGTTCGCGCATGTTGTTGAGGATCGGGTCACAAACTATCTGGATGGATTAGCCGATGTCGAATTCGATGGCAATGAATTGGGTCAGCACGTGTCTGACTATGAAATACGGTACGATGATGGGATGACCATCTCCACCCCGATACATCGCCGCTTCGCCATCCAGCAGAGTCGAAGCGGCTGGGGAGCCAGCCCCTTTATGGCCGTACCTGCTCTTGAGGCAGTGGTTACCAATACCATGAGCGAAGCCCAACAGCTCGGCAGCCTTCCTGACAGTGGTTACGGAGAGGCCGAGGTTCGCCATACCTCCGGGAGGGATACAAGCCGCGAGCATCTTTGGCTATATGCCCTGGCCAATCCCCATCCGGAAAAAGGCATCAGCCGTCTTACCTGTATTCCTAGAACTGAGCGATCATTGATTTTCGCCATCTCCTACACTGGATTGATCGACCATCCTTTGCGCGGACAGACACGCCAGAAGCTGCGTTTGTCGATACCTCCAGGCGTGAATCTGAATGCCATCGATGAACTAAGTGACATTGGAATCGACATGGGAACGGTTATCTCTGCCAGAGCGTCCCTGGATTACGACGAAACACTGTGGCTCAGGGACTCTCCGGATGTTCAACCGCTCAGAAATGACGACACTGTGATCGTCGAATACGCAGCTCATCCCGAGGCCAAGATGTACGTTGGGGCTGGTGAAAATCAACATGTCTTTGATTTGGCCGACCCCGTCTCCGGAATCGAACCTATCGCCCCCGCCAGCCGCCCGGTGAATATGCGGATTGTCGAAAAGGGATCCAACATACCAGTCGCCGTGCGGCTGCATATACACGGAGAGGCAGGCGAATATCTGCCGCCCCGTGGCCATCATAGGAAAGTGAACGGCTATTGGTTCGAGGACAATTACGGAGAATTTGCTAACGGCCTCAACCAATACAGTTATGTCCCAGGGGAGTGCGTGGTTGATTTGCCCATAGGAAAAGTATTTGTCGAAATAACCAAGGGCTATGAAATCACGCCGATTCGCTCTGAGTTCACCGTGACGCCAGAGAGTGATGAGGTTGCTTTCAAGCTCGAGAGAGTGCTGCCATGGCGGGAAAACGGCTGGGTTACGGCAGATACCCACGTCCATTTTCTCAGCCCCCAGACCGCTCTGCTCGAAGGAGCGGCCGAAGGGGTGAACGTCGTCAACTTGTTGGCCAGCCAATGGGGCGAGATGTTCAGCAATGTGACCGATTTTGACGGCCGGACAACCTTGGGCGCAAAGGAATTTGGCGGCGACGGCGAGTTCCTGGTCCGAGTCGGGACCGAAAACCGGATGCAAGTTCTGGGTCACATTTCGCTCTTGGGCTACTCGGGCCGGATGATTCATCCTCTCTGTACGGGTGGCCCTTCCGAATCTGCTCTCGGGGATCCTCAGGAAGTGACCATGTACGAGTGGGCTCGTCGCTGTCTCGACCAGAAAGGGCTCGTGGTCATGCCTCACGGTCCGAACCCTCAATGCGAGCGTGCCGCCGACATCGTCTTAGGCGTTGTCGACGCCATGGAGATGATGACTTTCAATCCCCATGATTGGCAGATCAGCCCTTACGGCATCGCCGATTGGTATCGCTACCTCAACCTGGGATACCACGTTCCCGTTGTCGGCGGATCGGACAAGATGGCAGCTTCATTCTTATTAGGAGGAATACGAACCTATACGCAGATGGGAGATCTACCCTTTAATTACGAGAACTGGATGGCGGCTATCCGGTCCGGGAATACCTTTGTAACCGTTGGCCCCCTGGCCGAACTCAAAGTTGAAGGACTATCCCCTGGCAGCCGGTTGAATTTACCATCATCGGGTGGCTCAGTCAGCGTGTTCTGGAAGGTAGAATCCGTCCGATTACCTATCGAACAAGTGGAGATTGTCGTCGGCGGTCTTGTTGGAGAACAGGTCAATATAGGTGGAGCGTTGGCTTGCGAAGGGAGCACGACGATCAAAATCGACAGCTCAACCTGGATTGCGCTGCGGGTCCGAGGGAGCTACCGGGGCAAGGTGGATGATATCGCGGCCCATACCAGTGCTGTGCAAGTCATCGTAGAAGGCAGTGCTCTGTATTCGGCTCCTGATGCAACAGCTGTGTTGGAGCAAATCGAAGGGGCTATTGCCTATGTCGATACCCTTGCCCCACGTCCCGAATTCCAGCGTTTCAAACAGCTTCGAGCCACTCTTGAAGGGGCTTATAATCGAATGCACCAACGGATGCACAAGCAGGGGCGTTTTCACCAACATACCCCCCTTCACCATCATGATTCCGCAGAACACATCGCATAGCGTGCATTGCTTTTTTCTTGCCGGAGGAAACTATATTCGCTCATTCAGCCACGAAGCAGGAGACGAAACTCGCGATGATTGATCCACCTAAACTCGCGGACACAGATATTACAGCCGCCATACAGAGCCACTACGGAATGTCCACTGATTCCGTGACCTTCCTCCCGATTGGTAATGACTCCGCGACCTGGGTTTATCGAGTTCAGACCAACGATGGCCGGATCTTTTTTCTGAAGATCAGATCCTCAGAAGGATTCAGACTCGCGAGCCTTGCCGTGCCAACTTTCCTCTGTGATCAAGGTCTGGATCATATCATTTCCCCAGTACCGACATTGGCCAACAAGATGACGGTAAAATTAAACAATTTTACCGTCATCCTTTATCCCTTCATTGACGGAAATGTCGGCGCCCATATCGGGCTCTCCCCACAAAACTGGCAAACCTTTGGCGCTCTAGCGAGACGAATCCATAGCTGCCAGCTTCCCCACGAGCTGCTGCAGCTTGTGCCACAAGAGACCTTCATCCCAAATCGCCGCAGCATCTTCACCGAGCTGGAGACGTATATCGCTAAGCAAGTCTATAAAGATGATGTGGAGCGAAAAACGGCAGCCTTCTGGCATGCGAGAGGGGACGAGATTTGTGCGGTTGCAGAACAGGCGGCTGTGCTTGGGCGAAGGTTGAGCCGCCAATCAAACCAGATGGTTCTCTGTCACGCCGATATGCATACTTGGAATATTCTCCTTGACTATAACCAGCAATTATGGCTAATGGACTGGGATGAAGTGGTCCTGGCCCTCAAAGAGCGGGACCTGATGTTCGTCGTCGGCGGCATCGGAGGTGATGGGGTTGGGCTGGACGAGACCGCAACCTTCCTGGAGGGTTATGGCGACTCTGAAATCGACATAGACGCTTTAGCCTATTATCGATGTGCCTGGGCGGTTCAGGACATCACCGAATATAGCCAGCGTGTCTTCTTTGAACCTGATAGCAGCCAGGAAGCTCGAATCGCTGCCATGGAGGGCTTTATGGGTCTGTTCGCGCCAGGAGACATCGTAACGACAGCGTTGGCATCAACTACAAGCGCGGAATAAAGACGAACGACAATCAAACGACGCTATTTATGGCCGATAGCGCATCATGTTAAGCCAGACTTCGTTGGGCAGCCCCCCGTCATAAGCCAGCCCGAGTTCGCCGTGGGTGATGAAAGCGTCGATATCTCCGTCACCATCCAGATCCCCCAATCCAATCCCTGAACTAAAGCCTGTGCTCAGTGGTATTTCGCTTTCCACAAATTGGCCTTGTCCATCATTCAACCAAATCTCGTCCTGTGCGCGACCAGAAGTACCTACCGCCAAATACGCATCCAGGTCCCCATCACCGTCGAGGTCTTTTAGAGCAACCGTGTCAGTGGGGAACTTGGACAAACTTTGTTCGCTATCGATAAACATTCCACTGCCGTCATTGAACCATACTTGATTTGGTGCGCCCGTCATTATCGCATCCAGGACTCCATCCCCGGTCACATCTCCAAGGATCATGCCATGTATATGAATGAATCCAGGTGTCAGAGTCTGACCGCTGTCGGTGAAGCTTCCGCTTCCATCGTTCAACCACACCCTGGCAGGTTCACCCCAACCAGCGGTCACGGCATCGAGATCGCCGTCGCCATCTACATCTCCGAGTCCGGCGGCTGTCGTGTAGGTCGTTCCTATGCGCTGGCCTGTGTCGCTGAAAATACCGCTGCCATCGTTCAGCCAAACCGTGTCCTCATTCTCGTGGGCGATGTAGGCATCTAAATCACCATCGCCATCAATGTCTCCGAGGGCCACGTCCCAACCTCCTTCGGAGCCAAGACTCTGTTCACTGTCCAGAAAGATACCCGAGCCGTCATTCAGCCACACTCGCCCAACTTCCACCCAACCTACAATGAATACATCCAGGTCTCCATCGCCGTCCAGATCGCCCAGTTCCAGGCCATTTCCATGGCCCAACTCTTGCTCTTTGATAGTGAAGATCCCCTGCCCGTCGTTCTGCCACAGCGCACTTCCAACTTCGCCTAATATGCCGTTGGCTACGAAGGCGTCCAGATCGTCATCTCCATCGAGATCACCAATGGACACATCCCTGCTTCGTCCGATGCCCAAGCGCTGACCGCTATCTTCAAAGGATAATGGGCCGGTTGCCAGCTCCGGGGTCGATGTACTCGTGGGTTTGGCAGCGACTACTGCTGTCGCTTCCGGCTCGGTTGGGACTACCGGTTGGCCGCTGCCGCAAGCTGAAATCAACAGTAATCCGGCCAGGAGAGTCATCACATGCTGAAGTATCGGCTTGTCCACACGATGTTGTATATGCTGCATTTCAATTCACCTGCTGTCGAACTCCCGGCGGTTAATATGCATATCTTAAATTGCTTCTTCATAAGGGCAACTTACACATTCGGCAATGGATAGAGCTGCGACTCGAAACACATGAGGTATGTCAACAGCAAGTCGATAAATGACAAAGATAACTGAAACAAGATTGCTTGATTGGCAGAATTAGATTTAGCTACTCCGAGTTGCTTGACTCAAATAAGGCCAATATTTCGGCCGCCAATCCCACGCACTCTTTCCCACGGTCGATGAAGTAATGAAAGTTCGGGAACGAGTCAGAGGAATCGGCAATTTCCGCGCGCCTGATTAGCCGCCATAGGTTTTGCTCAAAACTCCATTTGTTCGACCTGGGCATCATGTAGCACCGTTCCTCTCCAATTCTGCCGGCATACCATCGCAAATCCTCGACAACTGTGAGCAATCGCCGGGCGTCATCCTCAGATGGTCCCATACGCTCAATCAATCTCCGATAAGTTTGTTCCATCTGCTCCATCATGGCAGATAGCGATGGACGAGGTCCAGGATCAACAACCTTGGTGATTCTTCCCAAGATGGCACTGCCATCCACCCAGCCATTGATCTTTCCAACGCTGTTCACGATCAAGAACTGGTCGCCTTGAATCTCTCCTACCAGGTGAAAGATATGACTTTTTTGCCACTCCACGAGAACCATGTCCCCAACCTGAATCTCACCAGGATCGATCACTGGCGACATCGTGAGAGTCTGCCCGTGTTTAACCGCGGCTCTCATCGAGGCCAGGTTGCCCCCTTCTGGCACCGTCCATGTGAATGAGCGGCCTTGATTCAGCGCTTCTAGTAAAGGATCCTTTCGTTTCGACATGTGATTTCCTGGGTTAGTGATTGTGGTGTCGTATGCCGAGCTGACAGTTTATCGATGGAACTCTCTTTTTGGACCGGAGAATTGACCATAGTAGGTCACTGCATGAACATTAACTAGAAGAGATCCAGGCGCTCACAGTCAGTTTGAGGTGGTGGATTTGCGATACAAACCAATAGACGACGCCGGAACAGAGCCACCTGTTCAGCTCATGATCTCAGGGCCAACTGAGGCGGTTATCTGCCATACGTCGTTAACCTGGTTCAAGACATAAGTCTTGCCGATGCCGCACAAGCCGCCGCAGGCCATGATGAAGGATAGTTGGACCGTGCTGTCGTCTTGAGGATGGAGGTTGCCCAGGGTGATGATAATGCCTTCGCCCTCTGCTATCTGGCCATTGCTAGGATCGATGGGGGCGTCATTGAAGGCCTCGATCCAAATCAGCTCGAACGTTTCTCCTGCTACCTCAGCCGCGATCGCTTCCTGAAGGTCGGTTGAAAGCTTTTGCGAGGAAGCCGCAGGCGCGTCTCCCATGGCCGAGTCGTCGGTTGTAGTGACGACGTATACCAGGGGCCAGCCCGGCGAGCGGCCGGGCCCACCAAAGGAGTGGTCTACGTTATATATATGGCTAATAGTGGTGGCATAGATTTGGGCCGTTTCCTCGGTATCTATCGGGATGGGTCCGTCATTTGTATCTTCGGTCGCCGCACAGCCGGCGGCCAGCAGGAGCAGCAGAGCCAGTATTAGAGTTTTCACTTTTATCATTTTTTATCCTTTCAGAAACAATTCTCGTACTTAGTAGACGCCGTAAAGTAATGAGCGGTTCCCAACCCAAGTATGTCACCTAATGGGGTTAAACCCAGAAAAGCGATCGGATCGCTGTCACTCTATCCGCCCGGATGATTTCCCAATAAACTTATCGCCACGTTCCTTATCACCAAAATAACTCGAGTAGAGTCGCAACTACTAGCCCTCCACAAGAAGCCTTATGGTCAGCTCATTACGGGCCACTTCTCGACCGGTAAACTTCATACATCAATAAGCTTCCGGCCACTCCCAGGTTAAGCGAATCGGCCTGACCCACCATCGGAATCCGGACCATATGATCGCATAAAGAACGTTGCCCTGGGGTTAATCCTTGTCGCTCTTCGCCCAAGAACAATAGTGTCGTTCTAGGAAATGTGAATTGGTGAAAGTCCGTGGCTCCATCTGGCGATGCGCCTATGACCTGGCACCGGTTTTCTGTCGCCCAGCTCTTTAGGGCCTGGCAGTTAGTGCGAACGAAGTGCTGCCTGAATAATGCTCCCATGGAGCCCCGTACCGTGATCGAGAAATAGGGATCCACGGTCCTGTCCAAAAGGATAAAACCCGCGCCGCCGATGGCCTCGGACGTGCGGATCAGGGTGCCAAAATTGCCAGGAGAGCGGACCAGACCGAGGATCAGCCAGCAAAGGTCTGTGTCAAGGGCAGTGGAACGTAGATGGCTCCATCGTTGGCTGACAATTGCACCGACGCCAGAAGCCTTTCGGGTCTGGGATGTAGTATGGAAATTTTCAGGAGAAAGGCGGACGGTAGGAACGCCAGCCCGGCGTAATTGGCGGACGAACTTTCGAGCCAACGGATCGGTAAGCAGCTTTTCGCTGTAGACGATAACGACGATATCGAAGTGATGATCAACCACCTGGACAAAGTTCCGCACCCCCTCTATGAAAAATGCTCCCCGTTCGTCGCGATAACGACGATCCGCTTGAATTCTCCTCATTTCTTTTAGCGTCGAGTCGACGCTGGTCCACGAACGGTCAGAGCGGTAATTACTGACCATCCTCCTTTTGACGGGTTGTTTGTCGCTGAATATTAGGTTTTCGTTCGATCATATGGGTTTGGCAAGTTGTGCCCAGCAATCAGGTAATCTTTTGTAAGTAATTGGCTTCACCGCCGAGATTATAGCAGAAATCGATTCATTATTGAAGGAGTCAAGCGACTAGATTTGTGTTCACCTGGATGGAGAGCAGCCTATCGACGCTTGCGACGCGGTGGGTGATTCCTTAAATGGCCTTTTCGCGTCGATATGGTCAGGCGGTACGCTAAGGATCTGCGACGTAGTCGATACTGAGATTTAGAAGCGATTTTAATCTTTCCGGATCATCCACCACCGATTGTGATAGGAGTACATATTCCCGTTTTACCGGGGCTGATTCAAAGTATCGCATCTCCTTCCCATCTCCAGTCACAAACTGCCGGTCTCTGGCCTCCACCGGCAGCTTCAGACCGACACCCACAAGCGTAATCGAAGCACAGATAATTCCATTGGCGTAAAGCGCGGCTCCAGAGAAGAAATGCTTGCTCTCGAGCAATACCTGCTTAGAAACCGGAAGCTCTAGGTCCGCGATCATTCTGGTCAGCATACTCAAGTAGGGTTCTGCCATGGGTCATCTTCCGGTTGCCTAAAGTCATCAGCTCCGTAGTTAGTGCCTTGCCACGGGATCTAGCCGGTGATCTGCCAAACATGCACGATGGGTTTTTCCTCGTCGACCAATGGCTCTAGGATATATAACAGCCCTAGATCATGATCAAAGGCGACCGCACCCAGATGCTCTTTTTGCTGAACCGAGTCCACATTGTAGAGGAAAGCATCGATGTTCAGTGCCGCATAGGGCTGGGGTTCGTACGGAGCCATCTCACCCCGAGCCACGGCCGCCAGATCATCGGGATCATAAAGGAGCAGCTGGCCTTCAAAGGTTGTGCTCCACCAACCCCTATCACCGAACGGTGGTTCAGGCACCTCAGGATAGGGCGGATCATCGGGCCAGACAACGCCATTGGCGAAGCCATACCAACTGTCTCCCTGTCCTTTAGTTCCCGCTATGATGACTGCCTGTTTATCGCCCGCTGTCAGCCAGGCTCCGCCGCTCCACTCATCCGCGTGGTGGTAGTCATTCAGGGTCAGGGATGTATCAAGGATCTCCGAGTCCAGGGTGCTGGCGTATAAGATCAGCGGAACTGCTGAGAGGCGAGTACCCGCAGGTGATGGGGTGCTGGTGTCAGGCGGGTTATAAGCGATCAAGGAAGGCCCTTGCCCGCTCCAACCACCGTCCCGAAAACGGCCGGTCACCAGCCGGAAGCCCGGCAAATGGGCCGCCGCCCAATCATCCGGAATGGGGAAGAGATAGTCGTTAACGCTATACGGTGAGAAATCGCCTATTACCCAGGCCCCGGCCGGTTGGGGAATGGATAGATCCAGGTCGCTCCAGCCGTGGGAGGGTGCCGGCCGCTCGTCCTGGAGATGCTGGCCCCAGGCGAAATGCAGTTTGCCCGTCGCATCACCACCGGCCGGTGGCAGATAGGCTAGAGCAGCCCGTGGAAGCTCGAAGTCCAGGTGCGGGAACAACTCTCCACGAATATCTTGAAATTCTTGCAGGGTTCGGGCTGCATTCAACTCATTCAAGTTTTTACTCTGGGAGTTCACCGGGATAGGAATAGTGATCTCGGACACGAACTGGCTTAAATTGTGACCCGTGCCGAATAGCGAACCGGGGAAACCATCGGCCGGTCCTTCCGGATCACCTGACGGGTAATAGGCCAGGGCCTCCCCGCTCCAAGACCAACCTATTTCAGGGGGACCGTCGGGTAGGCGAAAAGCACCCAGGTAGGCAAGATCGGTGTGTTCGATACGTTCTATGAACCCGGGTGGAGCAGATCCTGACGGTGATTCGGGAGAAACCGGCTGATGGGCCGCAGTTTCCGGTGTAAGCTGGCCAGATTCAGGAGAGGGTTGCCCAAGCCAGCGCTGGACATATAAGTTGAGTAGAGGCACAAATTCGGCCGTAGCCTTCTGGCTGCCAGCCCAATTGGGGTGACTGTCACCGTCGGGATAGGTGGCCAAATCGTTTTCGATGGTTTGGATATGCTGGACCGCCCCGTTCCACCAGCGGTGATGATTTCCCACGTCGCTATCCAGGTCATTGGTGTATATATCGCCACCATTCGAGGTAAGGGTGTTGTAGAAGTCGAAGACACCTACATTATGTAAAGAATAATCATCCAACCAGCCTGAGACCAGCCAATTATTGAATCCCCGGGCATTGGCCGGCGTAGTCCAACTATCATCCTCGGTCACCGGAGGTGCCGTGATGACCACGAAGAGGGTATCAGGCATGGACTTGAAAGTTTCCAATAGCTGAGAATAGACGTACTTGGCCCCGCTCACAGTGGTTGGATCACCAGGACTGGGGGGATCGTCGGGCCGTCCTTCCAGATTGGAATTAGGAAAACAAGACTTGAACAAGATGATCTGGTTGACCCTGCCTGGATCGGGATCGGGCATACGGCTGTAGTTACCGGTATAGTTTTCATCTGCGCTCAGGACGGCTTCCAGGTTTCCTGGGTCTTGGAACCAGTCCAGCCAATCGCCGATGTCGGTGCGGTCGCCTATGCCGTCCGGGCCCCAGCCGTAGTTTGTGTCGCTGACAAAAAAGTTGTTATCAGCCAATGCCAGGCCCAGACCGCCGTTGTCGTCGGCCAGCCAATTCTCACCGACGGAATGATGGATGAAAATGAGCTTGAGGGTTTCGGCGGGTGGCGAGGGATCGCCAGATTGGGTTGATTCTGGTTTTGTCTCGACCGGTTGCGAGGAGGTATCTGTTTGAGGTGCGGCTTGCCCCACTTCAGCCTGTGCGGGCTGATCGCTAGATTCACCAGGCAGCGGCATCGTCGACATATCCTTGGGGGAATCAGCCGCCGGGAAATCTGCCGCCGTCTCCGCATCCACCAGCGGAATTGGCTCTTCCGCCTCTGATAGTTCTGCCCCGGGTTGGTTCTGGCAGGCTGTCAACCAATAAATGAGGAAGCCCACCATGACCAAGTAAAGGATGTACTTCTTTGGTCTAGCGCTCATTGGTTCAGACATCAGGAAAGATCATAATCTTCGAAAAATATCAATCCTGACGGTCTTGGTTCTTTCGCTCTGTGCACCCAGTAGGTTGCCTGGCGGATTTCTCTGATGTGAAGCAGCACGTCGATAGGTCCAATGCTCCTAAAGAGATTATAACCAATGAACCTGTTGGTTTTGATATTCGCTTATGTGTTTCCAAGCCGATGCCAACATCAGGTGAGGGAGACTGTTGTCTTCTGCTTTCCGATATGGTCTTGTTTTGTCTTTTGAGGAATAGAACGCGGACCGTCCGTAACCCAGACGACAATTGATCAGGGATGTGGAAAAGGACCGGATCCCCAGATATCGGGTTCGACACGTCACCCTTGGGGTTGTTTTACAGAAAATTGTCCGGTACTTCTGGAGCTCATTCCTCAATATTGTCGACCACCTGGATCTACCAGGGCAGATAATTGACTAATCGCGATTATAACACTGGGACGCCCGCTGATGAATTTAGCACTCTAAGCGAGCATGCTGCGTGAAAATTCAATTGGATAAACGCAAACGAGAAAGCATTGCTTTCTCGTTCATGAACCGATGAACTTCTAGTTGGTAAATCGTGGGCAGAAGATGTACCCATCCTACGGCTGAGGAAGTAGCAGGTTCCCTGCTTGTTAATCCAGCGGATCGGGCTCAATCATCAGAGCCTGAATAACTGCCTCGGTCTGTTCATAAGAGCCCTCCCCAATATACTTGTAGCGTATATGCCCCTGCTTATCCAATACATAGCGGGTTGGCCAAAATCGCTGATCGTATGCTCGCCATGTATGGCCGTCATTGTCTATGGCCACGGGATAGGGTACATCCAATCGATCTATAGCCTCCATCACGTTCTCCGGATCCTTCTCGTGTCTGAACTCGGGGTAGTGAATGCTGATTACGGTGAAGTCGTCGCCATCATATTTTTCATACCATTCCCTGACCCAGGGAATCACCCGTTGGCAATTAATTCAGCCAAAGGTCCAAAATTCGACGAGGACAACTTTCCCTCTCAGGGAAGCCAGGCTTTGAGGTTCTTCGGGATTTAGCCAGATTTCATTGTCGAAATCCGGGGCTGGGCCAAGGTCGGGCAAAAGGGACGCGGACAACGTTGGCACAGCAGTTTGCAGGGTGATGGGTTTTGGGGCTGGGTTGGCTGCGGACGTCACCGCACGGTTCGAGGGCGAGGCACAGGCAGCCAGCCCCAAGCCAAGCAGGAGATAGAGAATTGATGCGGAAATGATGCGGATAGACATGGTTGGTTTTATACCTCGCCTTCTAGCCTATCCCTAAGAACTTACGCCACTCTTAACAAGATCTTACTGAAGCCTGATCAACAATCGACTATGTCTATGAAGTCAAAGGCGTCAAATACCTTCACAGCGAGAATGGTTTTTCCGGCGAGCAGATGCGATCGAAGAAACCCTGGTCGGGAATGTCATCTTCAATGCACTGGAACAACAATTGAGCCCGGCTTGTTTTCATTGCTCTTGGGCACTTCTGGTAGGAGAGAACCAGGGGTGCGTACCAAACTGATTTCGAGGTACTGGTTCGCCTCTAATGACGTACCATTCAAATCCCTTAACCACTGATGTCAAGTAGCTTCTGAGCCTGGGGGAAATGTAGGCCAGATACGGGAGCCAGCGAATCACTGTCGGTATATTTTGCAGGGCATAGGGATAGATCGCAATTTTCAAGACGCAGCTCTGGTCATCAGCAGGCATTACTCGCCAGGATACAAATGACTTCCGACCATCGGACCGGCCGATTTCGAGATCATAGCCAACACCGTCAAACCACCGGTAAAAGCTGCGCTCAAGGACCCATCCGCTCAGATAGTGGATTTCATCCTTGGCCCCTTCGCCAGGCCACTTCTTTACTGGATTCTTTGCGCAAAATGGATGGCATGGCTCCAAATTCCCTGGCATGGAGATCACTTCCCAGACTTTCTCCGCCGGTGCTGCGATTGGATGTGCGACTTCAACCGGCCACTTGAAGCCTGGTTGAGGATCGCCACGTCCTAGTAATTCGTCTTCACCCATGAGAATACCAATTTTACCGCTACGCCTGGAAGAGTCTATTTTTAAGCCTGTTCGTCTACATCTCCAGCTCTAGCTTCATCTGCCTTTTTGACCTCTAGCGATTTCCCCGAGTATGGGAGTATTTGCTGCACCGCTCGTTTTTGGTTATTATTTCTTTAACGAATTATTTGTAATCGAAACATTCGCTATCGAAAGAGAAGGCTCTGTATGGACAGCAATGATCATACTCTGTCCGATAAGGCATTTCGCCGGGTTCTGGCTTTGCTGCGTTATGCTCGACAGCATGCCCGCCAGTTGATTGACAAACGAGGCATCAAGCCCCGGCAATTTTCTGTCTTGCGCTACCTTCTAGACTCGGGGCCAGTTACTGTAGGTCAGGTGCAGAATTTTGTCCAAAATAGCCCAAGTACAACCTCTAAGTTGATCGCCCAGCTGGAGGAGTCCGGCTATGTGACCCGAACCCGCTCATCGGACGATAATCGAGTGGTCATCGTCGAGTTGACCGACCTCGGCCGTGATCTGGCCCAGACCACATCACTAGTCGGGCTGCCATTGCTGCGCCGGCGTTTGCAGGGCTTGCCCCAGGAACGGCTGGTGGAGATTGACGACGTCTTGCAAGAGATCATGCGGCTGATGGGTGCCGAGATCGAAGCATGAGATCACTGCGACGAATGGTGACCTTTGTGCGGCCCTATTGGGTCGTTGTCTTTTTCCTGATCATCACCGTCATCCTACCAGTGGCCATGGAACTTCTGGTACCTCGGGCGTTGAGCTTCGTCATTGACGAGGGCATCGAAGAAGGCGATATGACGGCCATCGTCCAAGGCTCACTCTTCATGCTGGGAACGGCAGTGGTGGGCGTCATTGCCACGCTAGGACATGGGGTATGCCGGGCACTGCTATCCCAGGGCCTGGCCTACGATTTACGCATCAAGCTGTTCGCGCACATCCAAGATTTCTCTTTCGCCAACCTGGACCAGATGCAAACCGGACAGCTCATGACACGTCTATCTAGCGACGTGGACATGGTTCGCATGTTTGTAGGCAGCGGACTAGCCTTATTTCTACGAGCCCTTCTGATGATCTTCGGCAGCCTAGTGATGATGCTCATCATCGACTGGCAGCTGGCCCTGATCATGATCGTACTGCTGCCTTTGGCTGGATTACTCATCTGGGGGCTGCTGCATCTTTCCCAACCCATGTTCACGGTCGTCCAGCAGAAACTCTCGGCCATCAATAATATCGTTCAGGAAAACTTGGCCGGGGTGGAGGTTGTTAGGGCTTTTGTGCGTGAGCACTTCGAGATGGATCGCTTCAAACAATACAATGACGACTATATGGATGAGAATATCCGGGTTGGCCAGCTGATGGCCATGGCCATTCCTTTGCTGACAATATTGGCTTCCGTAGGCATGGTAGCCGTGACTTGGTTTGGGGGATTGAGCGTCATTAGCGACCGGCTGACGCTGGGCCAACTGGTGGCCTTCAACAGCTACCTCCTGATCGGCATGGCGCCCTTGATGCTGTTGGGCAATGTACTAGCCATGTTCTCGCGGGCGGATGCGTCATCCCAGCGCATCTGGGAGGTGTTGGATACCGAACCGGCATTGCAGGTGGTCGAATCGCCACATCAGGCCGAGCAATTGAATGGGCGGGTGACTTTTACAGATGTTTCTTTTCAATACTCCGGTTACGGGGACGGCCGTTTAGATGAGGGCGGACCATTAGCGGACCATATCGTTAGTCCAGTCCAACCCACTGTTCTGCACAACATAGACTTTGAAGTTGAACCGGGACAGCAGGTAGCCGTCTTAGGCGCCACCGGTTCAGGCAAAAGCACGCTCGTTCATTTAATCCCACGCTTTTATGATTCCTCTGCCGGAGGTATAGCCATCGACGGCGTGGACGTGCGGGACTGGGAACCGGAAGTCTTGCGCAAACATATGGGCGTGGCCCTGCAGCAAACGACTCTTTTCAGCGGTACAGTGCGCGAGAATATCGCCTTCGGCAAGCCCGATGCCAGCATCGAACAAGTGGTGGCGGCAGCTGAAGCAGCTCAAGCTCACGCGTTCATCACGGCCATGCCTGGCGGATATGATGCCATTATTGAGGAAAGAGGCGCCAACCTTTCGGGTGGTCAAAAACAACGCATCGCCATCGCTCGGGCTATCTTGATTTCGCCTGGAATCCTGATCCTTGACGACAGCACTAGCTCGGTTGACATGGAAACGGAAGCCAAGATCCAGGACGCATTGGAAGTGCTCTTGGCCGGCCGGACTAGCTTCATCGTTGCTCAGCGACTGAGCACAGTTCTCAACTCCGACCGCATCATCGTGCTGGACCACGGCCGTATCGTCGACCAGGGTAAGCACGAAGAGCTGCTGGAACGCAGTGAGATTTATCAGGAGATTTATCAGTCTCAACTTGGAGGAGGAATCGGAAACAAGGGCCGTTAAACTTAAGCCAGTAAATCGTTCTGTGGCGTTATACGGTCCACCTGTTTGCTCATCATGTCCAAACAAACTGCACCTCAGCGACCAAGGCTCGGCTTCGGCGGTGGCGGCCCACTGACTGGAGAAGTCGCCCGCAATACCCGAGGCACC
>DASRZI010000171.1:0-11119 GCA_035686605.1 Candidatus Zixiibacteriota bacterium | reverse complement strand
TCCCCTGTGTACACCGCCAATCCCGCCCGTGGCAAAGAGTTCGATACCGGCCATCTCCGCCAAGATCATCGTTCCGGCAACAGTGGTTCCACCATCCTCACCCTGCGCCAGGGCTATGGCCAGGTCTCGCCGGCTGCATTTGCGTACGCTCCCCGCTGTTTGTTTACTTATATACTCCAGCTGGCCGGATGAAAGACCGGCGTAGATCCTGCCTTGAATAATGGCCATGATTGCCGGCGTTGCCCCACTTTCACGAACGGCATTCTCCATGATTGTGGCCGCTTCGGCATTAGTCGGGTATGGAAGTCCATGAGTTATAATGGTGCTTTCCAGCGCTACTAGTGCTTGCTGTTCTGTAATAGCCCTGGCCACGTTTGGATGATATTGAATGCTTTGCTCCATAATCTCCTGCTTTTGTCCCTGATGATCTATAGAATATCAAGGGGGAAACATGCCGTTTTTGACCAATTCCTTTGTGAATAGTTGAACATACTATATTTTTCATTATACTTTCACTAGACCAGATATGCATTAGCTTGCAGCGAAGTGCAATGAATGGCAAGCCAGATGCACATAGTGCAAAAGGAGACGCGAAGAGATGTTTAATAGAAAAGTCGCTGGTTTTATCTTGTTTTTGGTTCTAGCCGTGGTCCTTGTGGCCTGTGGCGGTGACGATCTAAGTGGTGAAGAGTTAAGAGTAGCCGTGGAAAACGCCTATACTCCATTCAATTTTTATGATCCCGATACTGGAGAACCGGTAGGCTACGATTACGACCTCTTCAATGAAGTCTGCGCACGCCTTGAGTGCGAAGTGGAATTCGTGGAGACGAGCTGGGATGCAATGGTTGCTGCCATGGGAGGTTCTGGGAGCATGGACACCTTTGACATCGGCGCCGATGGCATCACCATAACCGAGGAGAGAGCCCAGCATGTGGACTTCTCTGATCCATATATTCAACTATCCCAGACTCTATTGATAAAAGCCGACGAAGATCGATTCAGCAACGCCGCGGAGTTCGAAGTCAACCCTGAGTGGATTATTGGGACCCAGATTGGGACCACTAACTATGATGTTGCGGTTGACTTTGTCGGCGAAGATAGGATCGTAGCCTATGACCAATTCCCAGTTGCCGTCCAAGCACTGATATCCGGTGATGTGGACGCCGTAGTCATGGATAATGTAGCAGGAATCGGCTATGTAAATGCCAATCCTGATGCGGTCCAGATAACTGGAGACGTGCTCACAGGAGAGGAACTTGGTTTCATCTTTGCCAAGGACGACCCTCTGAGGGATACGATCAACGAAGTTTTGGCCGAAATGGAAGAAGATGGCTTCCTGGAAGAATTGTTCCAGAAATGGTTCATAACCTTTGAACCAGGCGCGTAGCGATTAATTTGATCTAGATACATCGATGAACTGAAAAGGGGGTGCGTGGCTAGGCTGCGTACCCCTTTCTGTCATTCCATGTAAATATGTATGCATAGGTGGTCGACGTATTTTGACCGTCGATTGAATTTCAACATAGATGGTGGGGACCATGCGATACATTGCCGAATGAGTTCGCACGTCTCGAAACTCTGGAGATAACATATGTCTGACGATCAGCCAGCCGTCAAGGATAACCAAGGAGCTTCCAGGATAGCTCCAAGCTTGGAGAACATGAATGAGTGGCCCTGGTGGCTCATCATAGCTGTTTTCCTCGGACTGCTCATAACCTTCTTAATCATCAACAATGAGGATTGGTCCAAAGCCTTCCTCTTCGTCATAAAAGGTTTACGGGTCACCCTGACGATTGCAATTGTTGGCTACCTGATCGCTATTTTCGTTGGATTGTTCATTGGTCTTGGGCGTGTATCTGGGACGAGCAGCTTACTGGGTGTCATCTATTACAATTTCGCCACCTTCTATGTTGAAATTGTACGCGGCATACCCATGCTTGTAATCATCATGTACGTGGCCTTCGTCGGGGTCCCACTTGTTGCTCAGGGGATCAACTTTATTGGCGAATGGCTGTTGTCAATAGGGATAACGGGTATCGGCACAGGCTTGGCAGAGGTAACGGTCCGGAATTTCTCAAACTCGGCTCGGGTGACGCTGGCTTTAGGCATGGCCTATGGTGCATTTGAAGCTGAGGTTTTTCGGGCGGGTATCGAATCGATAGAAAAGGGCCAAATGGAGGCTGCTCGAAGTCTTGGCATGAGTTATGGTCAGTCCATGCGATATATCATTCTCCCCCAGGCGGTTCGTAGGGTACTGCCGGCCCTTGGTAACGATTTCGTGGCTATTGTCAAGGATTCTTCTTTGGCATCCATTCTCGGTGTTCAAGATCTCACCCAAATGACGAGATTGCGTGTTGCCGGCACGTTCCTTGCTTTCCAGACTTGGAGCATCCTGGCATTTATCTACCTTCTCATCACGGTATCGTTAACCCGGATCGTCCGCTATATAGAGCGACGTTATAAGGCTGCCTAAGGTGAAAACAGGTTGTTAAATATGAGCGATAACATCATCGAGATCGAAAAAGTCAGCAAGTTCTTCGGTGATCTGCGAGCTCTCCACGAGGTTGACTTGAACGTCCGCCGTGGAGAAGTTGTAGTCATTGTTGGTCCTAGTGGATCTGGGAAGAGCACCCTGCTTCGTTGTATCAACCATCTTGAAGCGCCAACAAGCGGCCGGATCACAATAGATGGCGAAACCATGACCGATAATAAGAAAGAAATCAACCGGATTCGGGCTGAAATTGGGATGGTTTTCCAACAGTTCAATCTATTTCCCCATTTGACTGTTCTGAAAAACGTGACCCTGGCCCAGGAGCAAGTGCGCAAGCGCAAAAAAGGCGAGGCGGAAGAGATTGCTATGCAGCAATTGGAGCGAGTGGGCATCCCGGAGAAAGCGCACAATTTTCCAGCCCAACTATCAGGCGGACAGCAGCAGCGGGTTGCCATAGCACGGGCTCTGGCAATGGACCCCAAGATCATGCTGTTCGACGAACCGACTAGCGCCCTGGATCCGGAGATGATCAAGGAAGTTTTGGACGTGATGCTTGACCTGGCAGAAGATGGGATGACTATGTGCGTTGTCACTCACGAGATGGGTTTCGGCCGGGCCGCCTGCCAGCGGATCGTCTTCATGGACGAGGGGCAAATTGTTGAGATGGCCTCCCCGGACGAGCTCTTTGACAATCCGCAGCACGAACGCACGAAGGAGTTCTTGAGCAAGATTTTGGCGCATTGATTTGAAGAGGGGCGGGGGGAATGGTGGCAAGGGGCGTGGGGAATGGAGCAAGGAGCATGGAGCATGGGCGGTAAATAAGCCACGATGAATTTAAGTGGGGAGAGTGAAATGAGCGAGATTCCGTTGACGTATGACGAATGGGAACGCACTGTGTCCCATAGCATCTCCTCAGAATCGTAATGAGGATTTGAGACTTATCGGAAATCTTTGTTTCTTGCCGATCTTGCTTGGATTGACTGCAACAAACTCATCCATCACAGTATAGGTCGGAATCTTGTAAGCCAACTCATTAACAGTGCGGGATCGGTGTCTGCGAATATTGAGGAAGGATATGGTCGCGGTTTTGGCAAAGACAACGCACGCTTCGAGCGAATTGCGCTTGGCTCTGCTCGCGAAGCACGAGGCTGGTACTATCGTTCCAGACGTGCGCTGAATCCCGAAATACTTGATCACAGGATGATTCTGATCGATGAGATTATCGCTGGACTGGTTCTGTCCTCAAGGAAACAACGTCAAACAACACGCTGAGACAATCACATTTATCTTTCAATCGTCTGCTTCCGGGTTGCTGTTGCCCTTCCGACCTTTTCCTTTGTCCTTGCCCCATTCCCCTTTATCCCTGCTCTATTCCCCTTTCCCCATGAACCTCAATCCCTGCCAACCGCTCCAGCGCTTTGACCAAGGCATGATTGCCTTCGCCGCCTAGACCTTGGGATTGGAGCGAGCGGTAGAGGTTAAAGACCATCGACGTGGCCAGAGCCGGCATGCCCATCTGATCGGCCGCTTCGAGCACCAGCCGCAGGTCCTTCTGCTGCAGATCGATGGTGAAACCCGGCCGCCAATCCCGGTCCAATACTTGGGGACCGCGATTGCTAAGCATCCAACTACCGGCCGCACCCTGGCTGACAGCCTCGAGGGTCTTGTGCAGATCCAGCTCCCCAGCCTGGGCGAATAACAGTGCTTCGCCGACCGCCAGCATATTCACCACCACAAGAATCTGGTTTACCAGCTTTACCGTCTGTCCTGCACCGTGATCTCCCACATGAGTGATGGCCTTTCCCATCGCCTGGAAGAGGGGCATGGCTCGGTCGAACTGGTCTGCCTGACCCCCGACCATGATGCTCAACGTACCCATGGCGGCGCCTTCGCTCCCCCCACTGATGGGAGCGTCCAACATGAAAGCGCCCTTCTCAGAGAGCCTGGAGGCGATTTCACGTGTCACCTGGGGGCTTATGGTGCTCATGTCGATAACAAGAGCGCCTGGCTGGATCCCTTCTATCACACCGTTATCCCCAAGGATAACTTCCTGCACGTCCGGTGTATCGCTAACGCAGACGATGATGATATCGCACTCGCCAGCAAGGCTGGCTGGATGGCTGGCACGACTCGCACCTTTCTCAACGAATTCATCGATGCGACTCGGAGTCCGGTTCCATACCCGCAGGTCGTAGCCAGATTTCAACAGGTTGTTGGCCATCCCCCGTCCCATAATGCCAAGGCCGATAAAACCAATTCGTTCCCTCATAGCTGCTCCTGTTTTTCTCAATACTGCATTCTCTCAAAAACAATAGAATTCCTCAGGTGTGTGTATTGTCGAGGCATGGTCGCCAGCTGTCAAACAATGGGCAACCGCCGGAGACAGCACGGTTTCCCCTCGGATATTCAGCTGTGGTTGCGCGGTGACATCGCAGAGCCTAAACTTATTTGATGATGGAGGAAGCAGTAATCCTGAGCCGGGCGAAGATCGGTGACTATCTGGCCTGCCCACGTCGTTTCCAACTGCGATATCTGGAGCATCTCCCATGGCCCACCACCAGGCTGGATTCTAAGGGAGAGCGATCCAGGATATTGGGCCAGCAATTTCACACTGTTCTGCACCGGCATTTTTTGGGCATACCACCAGGAAGCGAGGTGCAGAGTGATCCCGATCTTGGACGATGGTGGCAGCTATTTCAGAGCTTTGAACCGCATATACCATCCGGTGTGAGGAAGCCGGAATTGACCTTGACTGTTCCCATTGGAAAATTGACTCTTACGGGCCGGTTTGATCTGCTGGTCATCGCCAGAGAAGCCGTCCATATCTTTGACTGGAAGACCTATGGCCGGGCAAGATCCGCTGAAGAACTGAGGCAAGACCTGCAGAGTAAGATTTATTTGGCCATGGTTGCCGAATGTGGCGACGTACTCGGTGATAAAGTCCTTCCAGAAAATGCCGTCTTAACCTATTGGTTTGCCACCGTTCCTCCGAAAGAACTGTCGTTAACCTATGGCAGGCAGAAGCATGCCGAAAATTGGGCACACCTGGTATCCATCGCCGACGAGGTAGAGGACAGGATGGGTTCAGATATGTTCTGGCCTCTTACAGAGGATCGGGATGAATGCAGGCGATGTGCATATCAGATCCTCTGTGGCAGAGGGCGGGGGAATCCAGACCTGGATGAGTGGGAAGACGCAGAAGAACCATCTCCTATAGAACCTACCTTGCCGTAGACAAGCGTACGTCTTAGACAAAGCTGAACTGAACTATTATGACGAGCCTGGAAACTTTCTATGTCTTGTTGACTCCTGAAGGACAGCAGCTGTTGGCTGAGTTCGGGAGGGAGCCGGTCACGCGGGAGAATCATCTACAGGTGGCCAGCGAGCTTCGCCAACGGGTAGATAGCGATCTCACCAATGCCATTTTGGAGACGCTTGTGCTCCGGCAGCGGGCAGTGACGAAATTCGACCGGGCATCGGAAATGTATTTCACACGTGCTGGACTTGAGCAGGCCTCAGCCGAAGTCGTATCAACCCACCGGGCTCACCGCTACGAGAAAGCCGGGTTTACAAATGTGGCTGACCTGGGATGCGGGATAGGCGGGGATGCCCTTTCTCTCGCGGCCGTCTCCGATGTACTCGGAATCGAATGGAATCCGCTCCGGTTGGCGATGGCTCAGGAAAACCTCCGTGTATATGGGCGTGGTGGCAATTTTCACCCCCTTCAGGCAGATCTGATCGAGCTGACTCCCCTTCCGGTCGACGCGCTCTTTGCAGATCCAGGTCGACGGGACGAGTACGGACGGCGGATCTATTCGGTTCATGATTACCGCCCGCCCCTAGCGACGTTCGGAGCTTGGCTTGGAAAGGTCGCCAATCAAGGACTAAAAGTAAGCCCTGGCATTGATTACGCGGAGATACCGGACAACGTCGAGATAGAATTCATATCCGTGAAGGGTGAGGTGCGCGAAGGCGTGCTGTGGTCTGGCGATCTGCGGACCGAGGCAGGCCGGAGAGCGACCTTGCTGCCATCTGGCGCAACTCTGACCGATGAACCGGTTGCTCCTATCGCCATCACCCCGCCAAAGGAATTCCTCTATGAGCCGGATGGAGCGGTTATCCGGGCTCATCTCGTGGAGCATCTCGCCCATCGCCTTGATGCGACAAAGATCGACGACGATATCGCTTACCTGACTGCAGAACAGGCACAAGAGACGCCGTTCGCCCGGCGATATGTCCTGGAAGATGCCCTGCCCTTCCAACTCAAGCGGCTTCGACAATATCTTCGCCAGCGAAATGTAGGTAGGCTGACGATCAAGAAGCGCGGCTCGCCCTTAGATCCGGACAAGCTGCGCAAGCAGCTTCGCCTGCAAGGTGACGAGGAACGGGTGATCTTTCTCACCCAAGTGAGTGGTCAGGCTACTGTGTTAGTCGGTCGCGATTGGAATTGATGTGCCTCTGCCCCCGATGGTGCGGCAAAGCAGGGCTCAGACAATAGAGCGGGCGTCGGGATTGGGTTAGCAAACGCAACGTTGATTAAATCCCATCCGTTTTTAGCTTATCCAGCGCGGCCGCCAATACCCTGTTGACGACGCTGGGATTGGCCTTGCCCTGGGTAGCTCGCATGACCTGTCCCACAAACCAACCGCGAAGACTTTCCTTACCGTCCAGATAGGCACCAACTTGTTCGGGATTGTCCACCAGAACCTGGGATATTATCGTCGATATCTCGGCTTCACCCGATATCTGGGCCAATCCCTTGTCGTCCACAATCCCGGCAGCTGACTGGCCTGTCATGAACATCTCAGAAAGCACTTCCTTGGCCGTCGTGCTATTGATGACGCCATCGTCAATGAGGGTGATCAGCTCCACCAAATTCTTGGGTGACACCTTGATCTCACCGATCTCTTCCTTATGCTCGTTCATCAAACCGAAAAGGACGTTCGTCATCCAGTTCGATATGGCGCTGGCATCGCCACCGCTTCCAACAGCCGTTTCGAACCATTCGGCCACCAGCCGGTCGTCGGTAAGCACTCTGGCTTCGTAACCAGATAGCCCTAGCTCCTTCGTGTACCGTTCCACCTTGGCATCGGGCATTTCAGGCAGCTGCTCCCGGATCTCGTCGATCCAGGATTCTTCGATGGACAAGGGAGGTAGATCGGGTTCCGGGAAGTACCGGTAATCGTGGGCCTCTTCCTTACCCCGTTGGCTGAAGGTCTTTCTTCTGCTTTCACTCCAGCCCATGGTGTCCTGAACCACTTTCTTTCCGGCATCCAGGACAGCCGCCTGGCGTAGGACCTCATATTCGATGGAGTCGGTCATGGCCCTGAAGCTGTTCAAGTTCTTTATCTCGGTCCGCGTTCCCAACTCGGTCTCGCCCATGGGCCGGATGCTGATATTGGCTTCGAAGCGGATAACGCCTTTTTCCATGTCACCGGAATTGACGTTGAGATAGCGCAAGACCTGGCGAACCTTGGTGGCGAATGCCCGCGCTTCTTTTACCGATCGTAAATCGGGCTCGGAAACGATCTCCAGCAGAGGCACGCCGGAACGGTTGAAATCGACCAGAGATCCCCCGCCGTTTTCGGTGTGAGTCAGCTTGCCCGTATCCTCCTCCATATGTACGCGGGTGATACCTATCCGCTTAACCTGGTCTGGCTCGTACTCGATGTCCTGGTATCCACCCATGGCCAACGGCAGTTCGTACTGGCTGATTTGGTAAGCTTTCGGCAGATCGGGATAAAAGTAGTTCTTCCGGGCGAATACATTGTGACTCTGGATTGTGCAGTGAAGGGCCAGGCCGACCCGCATGGCGTATTCGATGGCCCGTTTGTTGATGACTGGCAGCATGCCTGGCATCCCCAAACACACCGGGCAGACGGCTGAGTTCGGTGGCGCCTCGACGCTGTCCACCACCCTGCAGCCGCAGAACATCTTCGATTTGGTCAGCAGCTCGGCGTGGATCTCCAGGCCGATCACCGTTTCGTATTTGGTCATATTTCTAGCGCCATTGGTGCTCTCTCAGGCCGGGCGAATCCAGAGCCTGCTGGTACAGGTCAACCATCCGGGACACCTGGCCTGTCCAGCTAAATCCTTCAAGGGCATATTGGCTGGCATACACTCCTTTCGTGGCCTTCGTATTACCCTCGATCTCTTCAATGATCGCTTCGGCCAGCCCTAGGGGGTCGTCGACGGGCACCAGGGCGCCTACTTCTTGGTTGATGAAATCAGGCAGGCCGCCCATGTTGGTAGCTACAACCGGTGTGCCGCAAGCCAGGGCTTCAACAGCCACCAATCCAAACGGTTCGATTCGGGATGGTACAACAGAAACACTGGCGGCGTTATATATCTTGGCCACCTCTGGTTGGGATTGGTGACCGGCGAAGGTGACATTGCTCAATCCAAGGTCCCTGCTTAATTCATTCAAGTCATCCCAAAGCTGTCCATTACCAACGAGAATCGTCCGGACATCAGGAATCGCCGCTTCGTAAATCTCCGCGGCCCGGAGGAGCACGTCAATTCCTTTGAAATCGGTGAATTTGCCGACGAAGCATACCAGGGGTGATTCGTCATCAGCCTCAATGCCGTACTGATCCAGAAGAGATGTCTTGGATACTTCGGGCATAACCCGGAAGATTTCGGCGTCAAACCCATTCCAGATGAGGTGTATCTTATCTGGCAGCAAACCATAGACAGCTTCGGCATCGGTTGCTACCTGGCGTGAGATGGCAACGAGGCCATAGGCGTGTTTTGCTGCAGCTAATGCCATGTCGCGGTACCGAGGACCATCGCGGTATCCCATCAAGTCAGTTCCATGGATGGTGATCACATAAGGCAATCCGAAATCAGAGGCCACGAATGGAGCAACCCACACATGATGGGCATGGATGACATCTGGTCTGAAGGAGCTGATCGCATCATCCAGGTGCTCTCGCCAGGCCCCGATGTAGGCATCTAGCTGGTTAACGTCAAGGTCATAAAACGTTTGCACGCTGCGCGGGTGAGTCGTGAAGCAGGGGAAGTTAAAATCAAGTTCCCCCCTTTGGCTGTTCTCCCCACCTTCAAAGAGGATGGTGTCCACCTCAAATGGGTGCTGGTCTGCGGGGATCGGTTCATGTTCAGGCACAATAACCAGGACCTCATGCCCCATTCGGGTGAGCTCTTGGGCGACGTTGAGCACATAGATACCACTACCCGATCCTTGGAGTGGGAAGTGGTTTGGGATCAATACTCTCAGGGCAGGTCACCTTTCGCGAGAAGTCGCGCTTCGATTGATGTTGTTCGAATAGTAAACAAAATGTCGACGATAATTAGGCTGCAAATCAATATCTTGGACGACCTACCCATGGCGGCGCATAAATGATTCGATGCGGTTCAACGCTTCCTCGAGCTTCTCGTATGCAGTGGCATAGGAGGCGCGCACAAAACCGGCGCCGCTTTTGCCAAACGCTTCCCCTGGGACGACAGCAATCTCTTCTTCCTCAAGGAGGCGCATAGCGAAGTCGTCGCTGTTCATGCCGCTCGCGGTTATCGATGGAAAGGCATAAAAAGCCCCTCTGGGTTCAAAACAATCCAGGCCCAATGTGTTGAAACCATCTACTATCAGCCGTCGACGTCGATCGTACTCCTGCCGCATGGCTTCGACATGCTTATCACCTTGTTCGAGGGCGACAACAGCAGCAGCCTGGGACGCTGTAGGTGCGGACATGATGGTATATTGGTGGACCTTGCGCATGGCCGCCAACAAGTCAGCATGGGCACAGGTATAGCCGATTCGCCATCCTGTCATGGCATAGTTTTTGCTAAAGCCGCCGAGCAATATGGTCCGATCACGCATGCCGGGCAAGCTGGGTACACATGTATGCTCAACACCGTAGACCAGCCTGTCATAGATCTCATCGGACAGCACCAGGATATCGCGCTCAATTGCCAACTCCGCTATTTCCTGCATGGTATCCCTGGACATGACCGCACCAGTCGGGTTATTGGGATAGCCTAGGAGTATTGCTTTTGTCCTGGGAGTAATAGCTTTCTCGATGGTCTCGGCGGTCACCTGGAAATCATCCTCGACATGGGCCGAGACAGTAACGGGAACGCCACCAGCAAAGCCGACTTCCGGCGCGTATGAGACGAAACAAGGTTCTGGGACAATGACCTCGTCGCCGGGATTTACGACAGCTGTTATGGCCAGATAGAGGGCTTCGCTAACGCCAACCGTGACGAGAATCTCGTCGACTGGATCATAACGGACTCCATATAGGCGTTCTATATGTTTGCTTATGGCTGCCCTCAGTTTTAACGTACCGCTGTTCGATGTGTATTGTGTTTCACCTCGTTTGAGCGAGGCGATGCCTTCCTCCAGAATAGGATCAGGCGTGATGAAATCTGGCTCGCCGATACCAAGGGAGATCACATCTTCCATGGTGGCGGCGATATCGAAAAACTTACGTATGCCGGATGGCGGTGCTTGGGCAACACGGTCTGAGATGTATTGTTTCATGATGTTACCTTTCCTATTTTATCCAATATCCACAGTTGAATTGTCGCCAATAAACAGCGACTTGGCTCGCCCACTCACTTTCGCATTTTCGCCAATGAGCGCACCGTCGAGTATGCAGTTTTCGAGCA
>DASRZI010000170.1:0-11945 GCA_035686605.1 Candidatus Zixiibacteriota bacterium | reverse complement strand
TCCGATGCTTGGTAGCCACCGTTCAGCGCGCTAATCGATCCCTCCTTCATATTCTCACCAATTCTCCTCTGAAAGTTACCTATGATTCTGAGGGTAGTTATACAACTATCATCGCAGAGTTGGTGGAACCGGGCACGGTATCCTAGTTCAGCACGTGACTGAACCAAAACAGTTCCATGGCCATTGATCTTCCCCAGTATGTAGATAACGCCCGTCCTTTCCTGAAATGGGCTGGTGGCAAGAGCCAATTGCTCAAGCAATACAGCCCCTATTTATTGAACCGGGATCGTATCCGCCATTATTTCGAGCCTTTCCTTGGCAGTGGAGCCTTGTTCTTCCACCTGCAGCCTGCATCTGCACATTTGGCTGACGTAAACGACAAGCTTGTCGAGCTCTATCAGGTTGTCCAGAAAGAGGTCGAACTGCTTATCGAAGCCCTTACACCATTTCGGAACGACGAGGAGGAGTTTTATCGGGTCCGTTCCCAAATAGCTGCCAATCTGAGCCGGGTGGAACGAGCCGCGCGGCTTTTATACCTGAACAAGACCTGCTACAACGGTCTTTACCGGGAGAATAAGAAGGGGGAGTTCAACGTTCCATTTGGTAGATATCACAATCCGGCGATATGTGATCCGCAGAGATTGCGAACCGCCTCAGTCGCCTTGCATGGAGCTGAGCTGCAAAAGGCTGATTTTGAGGAAATCGTATCCTCGGCTGGGCCGGGCGACTTCGTCTATTTTGATCCTCCATACGTACCGCTCAACTCCACCAGCAATTTTACGACCTACAACCGCTTCGGGTTCGGCGACGAAGATCAGCGGCGATTATCAGAGACCTTTGATAAACTATCCTCGAGAGATTGTAGCGTTATGTTAAGTAATTCCAACGCCGCTTTCGTTCATGAACTCTACCAGGGCAAAGGGTACCGTCTGATTGAGATCAAGGCCCGTCGATTCATCAACAGCAAGGCTGACGGACGTGGACTGGTTACAGAATTATTGATCTTGAATTATTGAGTGACCACTTGTTGACAGTAAGTCGATCTGAAGCAGCCGGTCAAACCAAGGGCGGATTCATACTGTCCAGGGTATTGGTCTTTATTGGGATGGTAGCACTCCTTGCTCTTCTCACCACTGGGCAAATCAGCGGGGCAAACCTGGTCTTGAGAGGCGTAACCGCAAACCAGACCCCGGGGATTGACTCGCCGGACCCGCGCTTCGGTGTCATCGAAAGCTTTGAATCACCCGCCGATGCCGATGGGTTAAACGTTGGTTGGACCAGGATTATCTTTCATTGGGCTAGGGCCCAGGCTGAAGGACCCGATAGCTGGACACCGAAGATATCTGATGATCAGATTGAGGCCGACATCGCCGCTGGTCGGGAAGTTGTAGGACTGCTGATTGGCATACCGGATTGGGCCAGGGATGAAAACAAGCTGCCGAAAGGATTGTGGCTTGATCACAACGACGTAGACAATACGTGGGCTAATTATGTACGAAATGTCGTCACGCGCTATCAGGGAAGGATCACTCACTGGATTATTTGGAACGAGCCCGATATAAGGGAGACGGAAATTGCCCATACATGGGACGGCTCTGTCGCTGATTTCGCCCAGCTGCTCCGCGTGGCCTATCTCGTGGCCAAGGAGAGTGATCCAGATGCCGTCGTACATCTCTCAGCGTTTTCCTATTGGGCGGACGTTTTCGGAAATACCGAACAGTATATGGCCCGGCTCCTGGACGAGATCATGGCCGACCCACAGGCGGCTGATCACAACTACTACTTTGATGTGGCTACTGCTCATCTCTACTTCCAGCCTGCTCAGGTATACGATCTGTTGGATATTTTCCTCGACCTAATGCGCCAACGGGGGCTTGATCAACCAATTTGGCTGGCCGAGACCAACGCTCCGCCGAGGGATGATCCTGAATGGCCCGTTCCTGACTGGTTCTTGTCGGTCACCCTAGAAGAACAAGCGGCGTTTATCCCCCAGGCTGTTTCTTCGGCGATTGCCGCGGGAGCCGATCGAATCGCTGTCTATAAATTGAGAGATAACGAAGAGGACCGGCTGGCCAATCCCGAGCCGTTTGGCCTGGTTAGGCTGGAAGGAACACACCGGCCTGCCTATGACACTTATCGTGTGGCCATCGAGCAGTTGTCTGGCATGGTGGGCGGGGAACGTGAGCGGTGGGATGCTGTTGGCCAAATCCGATTGGACCAGCCTGGTAAGTCAACTACGGTCCTTTTTTCTCGCTTGCCGAGTCAACAACCAGCACAGGTAGAAGCGATCTATGATGCGGCGCTTCTCGTGGATATGTGGGGCGAATCGCAGCCTATCAGCCCGGATGAGGATGGGTTCTTCCATATTGAGCTTCCCGGAGCGTTATGCAGCCAGAGCATCGGCGACTACTGTATGATTGGAGGGCAGACCCATTACCTGGTCCAGGTCGAACCAGCGACGCCGACACCAACGGTGACGCCGACAGCATCGCTGACGCCGTATGCGCCAACTCCTCAGCCTACCGATACCAGTACTTCGACGCCAACAACGACGGCGACGTCCACATTTATACCCAAGGATACGCCAACTCCTTTGTCCCCGGATCCCGCATCAACCTCTGAGGCGACCGCTTCGCCAAAGTTCACGACCACCGATATCGCGGCCCTTGATTCAACAGTTGAGACAACCAGCCCCCAGGATGCTCCTGGCTTGTGGTTCCTGGGTGGCGCTATACTTGTAGCTGCTATGTTGATTCTATATTTGTTCGTCCAACGCAGGAACCGAGGTTGATAGAAGTGTCATGAACCATCATGTGCGATCTCTTCTATCGCTGGTCGGGATAGTAGCTGTCTTATTTGCCTCAGTATTGCCGGTGGAGGCCCAGGAGGCTGGACCAACCATCATTCTGAACGAGGCGGTGGTCGATTTTCCCAATACAGTAACCTTTCACCTAGAGGTAGAAGATACCGATGCAATTGTCGATGCCCAGCTTACCTACCAGGTCGGACGGGACAGCTGTATTGAGGCAGGCACCCATGTTCCCGTCGAAGCGGACGGATCGACGTTGGAGTGGACCTGGATAATGAGCCGCTCAGGCAATCCACCACCCGGAGCCCAGATGTGGTGGGAGTGGACGATCACTGACGGGAATGGGAACACCTTTGTGACCGAACGGCAGGAGTTGACTTTCACAGACGATCGATTCGATTGGCAGAGTATCACCTCAGAGGGGACCGGCGGCTCGGCGCCCATCGTCCTGTATTGGTATGAGGGCGATGATGTCGGACCGGTGCTCATTGAAGCGGCCGAGTTAGGATTGGAGAGGTTGGAGGAAGATACCGGCATCGAGCTGGATGGCGGCGTGCAGATTTTCGTCTACGAGGATCCAGCCGACATGCGGGGAGCTTTGTTGTACGTTCAAGATTGGGCTGGCGGGCTGGCTTTTAGCGACTACAACACAATCCTTCTGGGTGTACCTCCGAACCTGGCCGATACCTGGGGCAGCGACACGATCAGACACGAATTGGCGCACCTGGTGATAGGTCAATTTGGGCGCAGCTGCCTGGGTGGCAGCCGGCCTACCTGGTTGGAGGAAGGGCTTGCCACCTACGCCGAAGGCGAGCCGACCGACGCCACCCTCGATGACATCAAGGATGGAATAAAGAACAACTCCTTCCAACCTGTTCGAAGCTTGAATGGATCTTTTCCAGCTCACAGTGACGAAGCAAATGCTGCCTACAGTCAAAGCTACAGCCTGGTCGATTTCCTTCTGGAAACCTATGGACAAGAAGCGCTCCAATCGTTGATCCTGGAATTAGCGGCGGCAGAAGGATACGATGCTGCCCTCGAAGCGGTTTATGGCTTCAATGCGGACGGATTGGAGCTAGCCTGGCGGGAATCCATCAACGCGCCAGCGCGTCAGATTCCGGTCACGCCGACACCGGTCTCAGCCGCCTCTGTTCCCACCGTGATCCCCCTGGACGCTGCTCGCAGCGTGCCTACACCTTCGATCAGCCAGGCCACACGACCGGCTCCAGCTGAGGAATCAGCCGAGGATGACACTCCTTCTGGCCTCTGCGGGCTTGGCATGGCGCCTTTCCTGTTTCTCGGGATGGGGGCTATGATGCTGCTCAGAAAAAGGACGACGCTTAGGCAGAGTGGAAAAGATGATGAGTGATTCTGGCCCGGCATCGAACAGCAACCAGGAGAATCGTTATTCTTCGACCACGAATAGCAATGCCGCTAGGGTGATGCGACTTGGGAGTAAACTC
Source organism: Candidatus Zixiibacteriota bacterium (assembly GCA_035686605.1). Taxonomy (GTDB): domain Bacteria; phylum Chloroflexota; class Anaerolineae; order Promineifilales; family Promineifilaceae; genus UBA11865. The sequence goes on along the minus strand of DASRZI010000170.1, from coordinate 7,673 downwards.
TCTGTGCGCTCTTTGGTGAAATTTCCTTTGATCTCTCTTCTCTGGCTTTTGCCCATATTGGCTTGCAGCACCAGTGACCAGCTGTTCGATCAAAGCGAACCGCTTCTTCCTTCAGATAGTGATGTTGACCGGGATCGGGCCATATACTTAGCCAGCGGCCAACCGAGGAGCTTAGATCCAGCCATCACTCATGGAGGAGCTTACGGGCCTGTCGGAGGCATTTTTAGCGGCCTGGTCGCCTTGAACAGCGACCTCCAGGTTCAACCAGAAATAGCAGACGGGTGGAAGGTGAGTGATGACGGCACTGTTTACACGTTTTACATCCGGCCAGATGCTGCCTTCCACGATGGCCGGCCGGTAATGGCCCAGGACTTTGTCGATTCCTGGGAGAGGGCAGCGGATCCCGACCTGGGATCCGACACTGTGAAGACCTATCTTGGGGATATCATCGGGGTAGAGGCGGTGCTAAACGGGCAGACCGAGCACATCAGTGGTCTTCGGGTCATTGACGACCACACGCTGGAGGTGAGCATCGATGCACCTAAGGCCTACTTTCTGTCAAAACTCACCTATCCGGTCGCCTTCGTCGTCGACATGGAGAATTCTGGCTATTCTGATTGGGAACACAACCCGAACGGAACCGGTGCCTTTGTCCTGCAGGAGTGGAAAGACGATGAATATCTCATCCTCCGACGCAATGAAAGGTATTACGGAGAGGTACCTTCGGTAGATCATGTCGTTTATTTGATGGGGGCAGGCATCCCGCTTTCGATGTACGAAAAGGGGGATATCGATATTGTCGGCGTCGGCGGAAGCAACCTCGAGCGGGTACAGGATCCCAATAACCCACTTCATCAAGATCTGCGCGTTGGCGTCAATATGTGCACAAGCTACGTGGGATTCAACAATGATCGGGCGCCGTTTAACGACCCCCTCGTACGACAGGCCTTCAGCTACGCCTTGGATAAGAATCGTATCGTCGATGGTCTGTTCCAGGGAGATGCGCTGGTTGCCGGTGGACCCCTTCCCCCGGGTATGCCAGGATATACGGGGGACCTAGACAGCATCAGCTACGATCCGGAAAAAGCCCTTGACCTCTTGAGACAGGCGGGCTATGAAGATCCGTCTACGTTTCCGGTCGTAACATTCAATACCTCGGGGTATGGGAGTCCGGGCGGTTTTGTCACTTCCTTGATCTCGATGTGGCAGGAAGATCTTGGTGTGATCATTGAGCCCACGCTTCTCGATCCATTCTTGTTCCAAGACGAGCTTTATTCCGGCAACACCGGCGATATTTTCATCTCCGGCTGGTGCGCTGACTATCCCGATCCTGAAAACTTCCTCGATGTCCTCTTCCACAGCGAATCAAAGCAAAATCTGACCTCCTACAACAACCCGGTCGTCGATGGCTTGTTGGAAGAGGCGAGAATCGAGACCGATGTAACGACCCGTATGACCCAATATACTGAGATAGAGCGCCTTATTGTCCAGGATGCCCCAGCCGGGTTTCTCATACATAGTCTCGCGGCCGAATTAATCAAACCATATGTTGATAACTACGTGTGGACGCCAATCGGCATCCCGCAATGGCACCTGGTTGAGCTAGACCGCTAAAAACATCCCGCCTCCCCTTCCCTCAAGAAAAGAACTGCTGGTCGTGATCGACTAATATAAATTTCGCAGCAGTACCGAACCCTTGTCTCACTTTTGAGCAAGTCGGATACTAAAGGACCGATGGATTGCAGTTACTCTATGAGAGCGGGCTCTCATATCAGCTTGACTGGACGAGCCGTTTTAGCGGCTGTAGAAACGGCGGCAGCAAAGGATCTTAACCGATCGATATGGCCCTCGATTATGAACCGCGAGTTGCTCGATCTAGGGTACAATCCTGTCGAGATGTACGAAGAGTTGAATAAATAAGGATCGCGGTCAACATGAACCTAAGGGACCTTTTTCTGCTTGATCCAGACATCACCTTTTTAAACCATGGATCGTTCGGGGCGACTCCAACACCTGTCTTTGAGGTTTATCAAAGGTGGCAGAGACATTTTGAACACCAGCCGGTTTTTTTCGTCGACAAAGAGCTTCCCTCCTTCTTCGAGGAGGCCCGGAATGGGCTTGGGGCGTATTTGAACGCTGCGGCGGAAGATTTAGTTTATGTGCCAAATGCGACGTTCGGTGTCAACGTGGTGGCGCGTTCGTTGGCGCTTGGTCCTGGGGATGAAGTTCTAATCTCTAACCATGAATACGGGGCTTGCAGCCGCGCCTGGCAATTTCTAAGCCAGAAACGAGGATTTGACGTCGTCGTTCAGTCGATCCCCATCCCACTGTCATCTTCCGACAAGTTGGTCGAACAGTTCTGGGAAGGCGTGACTGATCGCACGAAAGTCATTTTCATCAGCCATATTACCTCACCAACGGCGATGCATTTTCCAGTGGAAGCCATATGCGCCAGAGCGAGAGAAGCCGGCATATTGACGTTGATCGACGGCGCCCATGCGCCAGGCCAGATTCCACTGGATCTGCAGTCGGTCGGAGCAGATTTCTATACAGGAAATGGCCATAAATGGCTATGCAGCCCCAAAGGTGCGGCCTTTCTATATACCAAACCCGAGCGGCAAGCCCTGATCGAACCATTGGTTGTCGGCTGGGGTTGGGCTAAAGACAAAGCATTCACCTTCGGCTCCGATTACCTGGATTATCACCAATGGTTGGGAACCAATGATCCTGCAGCTTATCTTTCAGTTCCGGCAGCCATTCAATTCCAGGTAGAACATGACTGGTCATCAGTCCGAAGTCGCTGCCATCAGTTGGTGGAGAAAGCCATTCAGGGTATCTGCGAATTGACGGGATTAGCGTCCGTTTATCCCGATAACGCCGCATACCATCAGATGGCCATAGCTCCTTTGACATACCAAGATGATTTAGCTGCCCTCAAGGACCGGCTCCTTGGCGAATTTGCCGTCGAAATTCCGCTTATCGACTGGGAGGACAGGCATTTCATTCGCGTATCGGTCCAGGGCTACAACGATCAGGATGACGTAGATAACTTGCTGAATGCGCTCGCCAGGGCTCTATAAAAAGTAGATATAAACACAAAGCTCCAACCTACAATAACGTAGGTAGGAGCTTTATATTGTGATTTGATGCACCCGATCCAGGACCAGGGTGCGGATTCGAATTTCGGAACAGCTTAAGCGCTGTCCCAATTCCAGAGTCGTTTATCCCTTCTTGAGGATCGGGAGCCCGTTGCGGCTTTCGGAAACCACATAACCGGCCGGGACCGCGTCAATCGCGTTGGGCCTGGCATCTTTCGCGAAGTAATAAATTGTCTGCGTGCCACCATTCTTCAAAGTGGTCTCCTGGGAGTGCAGATAATATGTACGATCTTTGGAATTTGTATGAGAATAAGCCATTTTTCCCTTCCTTTTTTAAGATATTGTGCAAACACTGGGTCTGTTGAGGTTTTGATGTTCAACAATTATACCACCATCTTAGACCATGTTAGCCCTGGAGGCAAGGAATTGGTCCTATTTTGGTCCTATTTTGGTCCTAATTGTGGCCTTTTTCATCTCCCGAGTGGCAGATGTAGCGCTTTTCGCTGCTTTTTCGACGGTTTTGGCCCTTTTGACGGTCAAATTGACGGCTGTTATACTGCCCCGCGGTCTAATAATAAGGAGCATAATTCATGAGAATGTCTAATTCCTTTGGCAAGACGCTTCGCGAAGCGCCTGCCGAAGCAGAGATGGTGAGTCACAAGCTGCTGCTGAGAGCCAACTATGTCCGGTCACTCGGAGCCGGCATCTATACCTTTATGCCCCTTGGTCTTCGGGTCATACGAAAGATATGGCACATCATGGCTGAAGAGATGGATGCCATTGGTGGTCAAGAGATGTGGATGCCCAATATGCACCCGGCGGCGGTATGGGAGGCCACAGGGCGCTGGTCGTCGTACGGACCTACCCTGGTGAAAGTGAAAAGTGAAAGCGGCCGCGAGTTTGCTATGTCACCAACTCATGAGGAGGTAGTCAACGATATCGCCCTAAGCGACATCGAGAGCTACCGTGACCTGCCGAGAGTTGTTTATCACGTCTCCAAGAAATTTCGGGACGAACCACGTGCTCGTGGAGGTCTGATACGTCTGCGGGAATTCGTGATGAAGGACGCCTATAGTCTGGATCCCAGCGAGGAATCGTTGAATGCCTTCTATCCGTCCATGTACCAGGCCTATATCAACATTTTTGACCGCTGTGGAACGCCGGCCATACCTATCTTGGCCGACGTTGGGGCCATGGGTGGTAAGTCGTCCCATGAGTTCACCGTGCCCCACCACATGGGTGAAGACCGGTACATAGCCTGCAGTGAATGCGACTATGCCGCAAATGTGGAGGCGGCCGAATTCGTGCGAGAAGGAGAGAAAGCTTCAACCCTGGACGACCTTATTAAGGTGGAAACACCTGGATGCACGACCATTGCCGAGGTTGCCGCTTTTGTTGGTGTACCAGTGGAGCAGACGATAAAAGCGGTGTTCTATTGGTTCATCCCCACAGGAATGCGAGAAATTCAAGGCCGTTTTGTTTTCGGACTAGTGCGCGGAGATCTGGACGTAAATGAGATCAAACTGGTGAATGCCCTGGGTGGTGGAATCCTTCGAGCTGCTACGGACGAGGAGATAATCGCTTCCGGCGCCGTTCCTGGATACGCATCGGCTATCGACCTAGAAGTGGCAGCTAATCTCGAAGACAAAGGCACCTTCGTCATCGCGGACCCGTCCATCGAGTTCGGCAGTAATTTCGTCGTCGGCGCCAATGATGATGGATATCACTATACAGGTTCTAATTACCCAAGAGATTATATGATCAGCCAGATGGCCGACATCGCCCAGGCTGATACGGGACACAAATGTCCCCGGTGCGGTGGCCTTATTGAGGCTCGGCGGGCTATCGAGGTTGGTCACTGTTTCAAGCTTGGCACCCGCTACAGCGCAGCTACCGAAACTACTTATTTAGATGAAAACAACGAGCCGCAATTGATCCACATGGGCTCTTACGGAATCGGACTGGACCGATTGATGGCCACTATCATAGAACTTCATCATGACTCCGATGGCATCATCTGGCCCGCAAGCGTAGCGCCCTTCGATGTGCATCTGATGACTCTCGGCAAGGGGGAGGAACCACGAGAGGTTGCGGAAAAGTTGTATGTCGATTTGCAGACGGCCGGAATCGAGGTCTTTTTTGATGACCGGGATGCCAGCGCAGGGGTGAAATTCAAGGACGCTGACCTGATAGGCATCCCAATTCGGGTTGCCGTTGGCGCCCGGGGCCTGGCTCAAGGAGGAGTCGAAGTTAAGAGAAGAGATAATGACGATCGGGTGATCGTGCCCATAGATGGGATTATCGATAGTCTAATGGATCAACTAAAGCTACACACCGATAGTTGATCGCTAGGCGGTCATATGATAACCTAGGGTCACATTCGATTATGGTGCATGATGAGTGAAACAAGATTAGTCCGCAGCCTAGCTCTAGACCTACTTAGCCTAAGTGGCGAACTATCATGCTGCAGGAGTGCACCAGCCGACTGAACGATTAGTGTTTACTGATTGAGTTGACGGCCACGGTGCTCTCCAGCACCGTGGCTTTTTTGTTTCAGTAGGTGGCGTGACCGGAATACCGATCTTGGCCAACGCGACTATGGTCGCGAGAAATCGGCTGGTGGAAGGTGTAAGGTTGCAGGTGGCAGGTAGCAGGTGGCGTGACCGGAGGAATCGGTCTTGGCCGATAGGAAATCGGCACCGGGACAGGTCTGACCGGAATACCGGTCTGACCGGGAGGACGGATTCTGGAAAATCCACATTCCTTGATCTCCGATCCCTGATCCCTGTTCCCCGATCCCCTGCCGATTTCCTATCGGCCAAGGCCAGTCCTCTGGCCAAGCCCCCGCTCGCGAAGCGGTCGCTCTGCGACATCCCCGATCCCTGATCCCCAAACGAGGTACGAGTTATGACGAAAAGATACGATTTCAGAAAACTGGAAGAGAAGTGGCGGCCTTACTGGGAGGAGATCGATCTATACCGGACCGGCGAGGATCCCGATAAGCCTAAGTACTACATCCTGGATTATTTCCCCTACCCTTCCGGGGATGGCTTATCGGTTGGGCATTGCCGCAACTATGTGCCGACCTGCGTGGCAGCACGTTTTAAGCGAATGCGGGGATTCAATGTCTTGCATCCGATGGGATGGGACGCCTTCGGCCTGCCAGCCGAGAACTATGCCATCGCCCATGGCGTACATCCGCGCATAACCACAGCCAAGCACAATGCCAATTACAAGCGCCAGATGCAGCTGATCGAGTGCTCCTATGACTGGTCCAGAGAATTCAGTTCATCCGATCCCGACTATTATCGATGGACGCAGTGGTTCTTCTTGCTGTTGTATGAACGAGGACTGGCCTACCAGGCCATGGGCAGCCAGTGGTGGTGTCCGATCGACAAGACGATCCTGGCCAACGAACAAGTGGAAAATGGCCGCTGCTGGCGGTGCGGGTCCTTGGTAACCAAGAAAGAGTTAAAGCAGTGGTATTTTAAGATCACCGACTATGCCGACCGGCTAATAGACGATCTTGAAACCGTCGATTGGCCCGAACCCATTAAGCTTATGCAGCGAAACTGGGTCGGTCGGAGCGAGGGCGCGGAGGTGGTATTCACAGTCAAGGACTCGGCGAATATCGAGCCGTCCGAGGTGCGTCAGATCCCGACCTTTACGACCCGGCCTGATACATTATTCGGGGTTACTTTCTTGGTCCTAGCCCCTGAGCATCCCCTGGTCCAGGTGTTAACAACCGGTCTACAGCGGGTTAAAGTTAATGCATATGTCGAAGAGGCCCTGCGAATGACCGAAATCGACAGGCTGGCGGCGGATAAGGAGAAGACTGGCATCTTCACGGGTGCATTTGCCAGCCATCCACTTACTGGAGCCGACATCCCCATTTGGGTCTCTGATTACGTGATGATGGGTTATGGCAGCGGTGCTGTAATGGGCGTGCCTGGCCATGATACCAGGGACTATGATTTTGCCCGGATTTTCGGATTGCCGATTCGAGAGGTTGTCTCTCCTGATGGCCAGGCCCATGGGATAGACCAATGCTACACGGAAAAGGGGACGATGATCAACTCCGGCGACTACAGCGGACTTAGTTCGGAGGTTGGGGGTGAACGTATCATAGGCGTCTTGTCCGACGAAGACCTGGCTCATGAGCAGGTCACCTACCGGATGCGCGACTGGCTAATCTCGCGCCAGCGATACTGGGGTGCGCCTATTCCGATTGTGCATTGCCATGAGTGCGGACCCGTCGCCATCTCGGGGGATGAGCTGCCAGTCACGCTGCCCGATATCGATGATTTCGAGCCAACTGGAGACGGCCGGTCGCCATTGGCCAGGATCGAGAGCTGGGTCAGAACAGAGTGTCCCCAGTGCGGCGAACCAGCCAAACGCGAGACCGATACCATGGATGGTTTCGCCTGTTCCTCCTGGTATTTCCTGCGTTTTGCCAGTCCAAAGTATTCTGAGGGGCCATTTGAGCCTGAGGCCGGCGCCTATTGGCTGCCGGTTGACACCTACGTGGGAGGGGCAGAACACGCCGTGATGCACCTGTTATATGCTCGTTTTTGG
>DASRZI010000169.1:0-5633 GCA_035686605.1 Candidatus Zixiibacteriota bacterium | reverse complement strand
TACGCGTATATTAATCGTCGGCGTACCTGTTCCCCGCGCCATCGAAAATGTAGATGGCGACGGTGAATTTACAGTCTCTTGGAGTTCAGTACCTGGGACAGTTGGCTACGAATTGCAGGAGCAATTCGACTTCGGGGAATGGAATTTAGTACATCAAGGATCTGATAACAACGCTGATCGCACCGTTTATATGGTCGGCAATTGGTGCTATCGTGTGCGCGCCTTAGACTATTTCAGCTATGGAAATTGGAGTAATACAGTGTGTACCTTCGCTGACTCAGTCAATCACTTGATCTTCATGCCGGCTATTCTGAAGCAATGATCCGCCATAGATTGCAGTATAAACTGTCCATCTTCGGGAATTGGAAGTTGCGTTCTTAAGGTGAGTGGGAATCATGAAGAAGACGATAATACTTCTATTAGGCATATTATTGACAACAACCATTCTCGCTGCTTTGGTTCACGCTACCGAGTTAGTGCGGAGTAATTCAGTCGGTGGCGTTTCCTCGCAAGACCGAAAGTTAGTTTTGTTTGTTAATAAGATTGACGGAAATGCTAGCTCCCTTGAAATCCGGGGCGCCCATCTCTATGCCGCCATCGATTCGCGCCTGGTTATCTTTGATATCAGCGACCCGGCAAATCCTTCGCTGATTGGCCAATCAGCGACATATACGGACTCTATTGAAGGTCTTACAATCGATGGTAGCTATGCCTATCTTGCTTTCAATGATTACGCTGATAACAAAAGTGATGGACTGGCGATTATCGACGTTTCAACACCGTCGGCACCTAGTCAGGCTGGGCTATGCGATACACCGGGCGAATCGTGGGGCGTTACTGTTTCAGGTGATCATGCATATGTAGCTGATGGTTCGCAGGGGCTTCAGGTTTGCGATGTGTCATCTCCAGCAGTTTCGGCAGTGGTTGGTTCATACACAGACACGGTGGGCTTTGCTTACAGTGTAGCTATCTCGGGAACAACTGTATACGTCGGAGCGGAGGATTTATATATACTCAACGCAATAGATCCGACATCGCCTGGTTACGTAGGTAAATTTGACCCTGATGATCCTTGGGGCTATTCCAGAAAGGGTATTGCGATAGCAGGCCATAAAGCATATGTTGGAGAGTATCCACTGCTACCACCAGGTACCGATGGTGGCGGATTGCGTATTATCGACGTATCTGACCCTGCAAACCCATCAGCTATAGGATTTCATGATACGCCTGGCATTGCACCCGACGGCGTGGTCGTAGCTGATAACTACGCCTATGTAGCTGATGGTAGTGGGGGTCTCCGAATTGTTGATGTCTCTGCGCCGGGGAACACCATAGAGGTTGGATTCTATGATACCGGTGGGGATGCAGAGGATGTTGTCGTGGTAGGGGACTACATTTTCGTCGCCGCCAAAGACGAAGGTCTGCTCGTTCTGAAAGTTTTACAAGAACGGGCGTTCTTACCAATAATATTGAATGTATCTTCTCCCCCTGAGGGAATGGTTCGTATCCCCGCCGGTGAGTTCCAGATGGGTTGTGACCCAGCCCATAATTACGGTTATCCTTGTCTTTCATATGAATTACCTCTGCACGCAGTGTACCTTGATGCGTTTAACATCGATGTCACAGAAGTAACCAACGAGAAGTATGCCGAGTGTGTTGCTGCCGGCGCTTGCGATCCGCCGTCCAAGAACTCATCTTTCGGCCGCTCTTCATACTATAGCAATCCGACCTATGCCGAATACCCAGTACTATACGTATCCTGGTATGATGCTGACGACTACTGCGCCTGGGCCGGCAAGCGACTGCCGAGCGAAGCCGAGTGGGAAAAGGCGGGCCGGGGCGTGACCGTGCAGACCTACCCGTGGGGCGATCAGGACCCGAATTGCAGCCTGACCAACATCAATCGACTCAACATAGGTTATTGTGTCCGCGACACCAGCCGGGTTGGCAGTTACCCGAGCGGGGCCAGCCCCTATGGTGTACTCGACATGGCTGGCAACGTCTGGGAGTGGGTCAATGATTGGTTTGGCAGCACATATTACAGTGTCTCACCATACGATAATCCAGAGGGACCAACTTCTGGCACCTATAAGGTACTACGCGGGGGCAGTTGGACGAGTCCTGGGCGCAGCGCCGTGGTCGCCCACAGGCCTATCTGGGGCACTCCGTCGGACGAGAACGTTGCGACTGGTTTTCGGTGCGCTTCAGACCCATGAGAGAACATCTAGGATAACTTTGGCCGATATAAAAAAGCAAAAATAGAGGATACTCTACCTCCGCTAATACAATTTGCGGTAATGAGCGTTATCGTAAATCTTCTTATCTTTTTACTCATCTAGGCCGAGACCTCTGAGGTAATCTAGCAGGCAGAAGATATTTCTCTTCCGCGCGCCTGGGATATTGTGACTGATTCGGCTAAGAGCGTTATTGAAGCTGGTACAACCTCTAGCTGTTTGTAGTTGTTGTACCAAATCTCCTGCATAATATTGGCAATTATTACTTATGAGAATTACATTTGTGAAATCGTGTTTAACTGAAGAGGGCAGGTGGGTAGTCCTAGCGAGCTTTTTGCTTGATTCTAACTACGGACTAATTACTGCTGGTAGTGTCTTGTCAAGTGGTGTAAATTAGATGTGCCTCTCAATCACTAAAATCTCCAAATCAACGAACCGGTGCCAATGTCAATGGTGTTGGTTCTGCCAGCATATCGAGTGTTGGTTCGTAGAGATGACGCATCGAGTCGTTGCTGAAGTATCGGCGGTGGATCTGCCACTCATCGTCGGCCTCAGCCAACAAGGTACCCACCAGGCGGATGACAGAAGGGATGTCGGGGAATATCTCGACGACATTAGTCCGACGTTTGACCTCCTTGTTGAGTCGTTCCAGGATATTGGTGGAGTAAATACGGGTCCAGTGGGCTTTGGGAAATGCCATAAAGGCCAGGACATCATCCTCGGCTTTCAGCAGCAGTTGGGAGGCTCTAGGCCAGCGGGTCGAGATAGTCTTAGCCACATAACGCAGTTGTTGTCCTGCCGCCTTCCGGTCAGGCTGGGCAAAGATGGTTCGTACCCCTGCAGCGATCATGGCCTTGTCCCCTTTGGGGATATGGGCCAGCACATTACGCACGAAATGCACCCGACAGCGCTGCCAACTGGCGCCGGCGAAAACAGTGTTAACAGCTGCCTTCAAGCCCTCGTGGGCGTCGCTAATGACCAAACGAACTCCTTTCAGGCCTCTTTTAACCAGAGTGCGCAGGAACTGGAGCCAGAAGGCCTCTTCCTCGCTGGCGCCAACATCAAAGCCCAATATTGTGCGGCCACCCTCACTAGCAACTGCGACGGCGACGACCACGGCCAGACTAACGACACGATGGTTCTGTCGCACTTTCAAATACAGGGCATCAAGCCAAACATAGGGGTACTCGTCTTCAAGTGGACGATGGCGAAAGTCTTGCACCAGTTCATCAAGGTTCTTAGTGATGCGCGAAACCTTGCTTTTGTCGACCCCGCGCAGACCCAAGGCTTGGACCATGTCATCGACTTTACGGGTGCTGACGCCTTTGATGTAGGCCTCCTGAATCACGGCCAGCAAGGCTTGTTCGCTGCGCTTGCGTGGTTCCAACAGGCTGGGGAAGTACGTCCCCTCTCGCAGTTTGGGTATCCGCAGTGGGACCTCGCCTACTCGGGTTTCCCACAACCGTGTGCGGTAGCCATTGCGATAGGTGACACGCTCCGGCTTACGCTCGTAGAGTCCAGCGCCAATCTGCTGTTCAGCCTCCAGCTCGATGAGCTTCTGCATCATTATTTGCACACCTTCCCGCAAAAAATCGCTGTCGATATCCAATTCATGCTTGCGCAACAGTTCCATAAAGGCCATAGTTATATCGGTCATCTTGTGCTCCTTTTCTTTTGTTTTGTTCAAACATTTAGAGAAGCACAGATGACCATTTTCTTCAAACCAATTTACACCACACTTTGAGACTCTACCTGACTGCTTGAGCAGCGATTGTTAAAATTGCCCGCTGACATTTCCTTTCAGCTCCTAATATAATGAATTCAGGTAATACCTAATATCTTGTGAGAAGTACCAATAATCAGAAAGAAAAGCCGGCTATGGGGAGTACACAAGCCTAGAAAAACTGGCCAGACAATTCTATTGTCGTTTCTTTCCAACCTGGCTTTTTGGATAAATATTACTTCATTAAGGGATAGCCAATCCCAGAACATCCAATTAACATCGAGTTAGTATAAATAAGCCCTACGCTCGAGGAACTCCATGCATAGAATATTTGAACGAGGAATTTTGACTATTTTCTTGTATCTGGATGAAGATATGTGGCGGCTCGAATTACTGACTTTACATCTGGTATTGGGTGCGCACAAATCTATCGCAGCTGCCGAATCTGAAGATAGTAACCAAATCTATAGCCAGAAAGAAGTGGGGTTTTCACCATCGGTTACAATGGGTTAAGGAGAGTCGCCGCGGTCGGAATCGGGCAGCTGCCACCATGTAGCATAATGGTCATGTTCGGACTTAGTACGGTATTACGTCGGGGGTTCAAATGAGACTACAATTGGGGTAGATCGTTTACCTGATAGTGGTCTTGTTTACTTTGACCGTGGTGACGACTTTGCTGGCGGATATTGTTATGTTGCGCCCAGAGAAGACGGCTTTGCTCCAGGGCGGGCACATCCGAATTCACACCCCCGTCTATGCCGATATTGCATGCCTCCGCCATGGGTATAGCGCAACTTGTTAGTGGTAAGCCACTGGTCCAAAAGCGGTCTTCACTGATGTAGGTGAATTTGTCGGCAAACCCCGTAAGAGCATGGACCCTCAGCAAAAGCTTCGGTAGGTGAATCTGTGGGGGAAGGGCATAGACAGCATTGCAAAGCCGCTTCAATCGGTCGGATTCGTGCAGTTCATGTTGCCTGCGCAGACTAATGCGCGCGTATTGTCCCTCTTTCGTAATCGTGACTGCCCTGTTCTCGACGAGGCGTTTGGCGACACTCCTGTAATGCAAATCCAATCGCCTGGTCAGTGGGAACAAGGTCTGAGGACATAATAGGAGCTGAATTAGGAGACAGCAATCTTGCACCTAGTGCCACAACTGGCCAGGGGTTTCCCAGGTGATCGGCTAGGATCGTTGCTAACAGACCAGGATAGATCGTTCATAATGGTTCAAGATGATGAGGCTTATGAGGTGCGCACTCAAGGTGAAAAACGGCCCGATCTCTTCCTTTTCGTCTACGCGTCCAGAGAGCTAGCCAAGGCTCTAGTGCGCCGTAATGACCTCATCCAGCACCATCTGGCGCAGGCCTTTCGGGAAACGGGTCATCCCTCAAGAAGAACGTTGGTCAGAACTCGCAGCGCGGGAAAAAATCTCTGTGCTGCTTTGTTTCAGTTGAATCGGAATAAGGAGTTCCAAAGGAAAGAAGAAAACCCGACGATAGATCTATGCTCCACCGAGAAGGGAAAAGACAATAACCTTTTGTTACGATTTTGGCATGGCGCAAGTGACCTACGCCCAGCTGAACCCGCTGCGTTTGAAGATGTGAAAAGCAGTAGCTGACCCGAATAGGCCAATCATGGAGCCCATATTCACGGGTTTTCCCTTGTCAGCCTATGGTTAC